>CAZMLU010000004.1:0-56457 GCA_964567295.1 uncultured Desulfovibrionaceae bacterium | reverse complement strand
TTCAATGGAACTTCTACTCCGCAGACCCTCAGGGCTAGATACGGATAAGCTTTTACAAAAGGTTGCGTCCCTTCCTGACGTTTTGGAAGTAAGGCTTGAAGGGGAAGAATTGGTCAAAAAGGACTACCACCCTTCTTTTGATGATGAAAAAGAGAATAACCCCGATTAGGACGGCAGCTTAAATAAAGGTTGATCACTCTTTGTTGAATTGTAATATTTAAAAGGCCCTATTTTAGGGTTTTTTTGTTTTTTGTATTGCAAAATGAAAGCTTGAGGCTATGTCTGACATAATAAACGAAAAAGGGAATAATCATTAGATATAAAGGGTATGTACTAGTTAATGGAACTTAATAGAGGTAGATTCATTCCCAAAGACATTCAACGTGTCATTTGCTGTTTGCTTTGGCAGGGGGTTGAAGATGTATAATTAAATACAAGGTCAAAGAAGGTCAGAACCTTACAAACATGTCAATACTCTGAGGTGTAAGATGAGCAGTTTGGCCAGTAATATGGAAAATTATTTAAAAAAGTTGCTACATCTAAGCGCTGCAGGCTATATTGATATAAAAAGAAAGGAATTGGCCACTAAGTTCAAATGCGTGCCTTCGCAGGTGAATTATGTTTTAGAGACTCGGTTCACCCTGGAAAAGGGTTACCTGGTGGAAAGTAAAAGGGGGGGGAAAGGATATTTAAGAATAAGGAAATTAAATGTTTCTTCAGAAGAGCTCCTTGGTATGATGTTAGAGGATATTGTTGAAGGTCAGATAACAGATAGCAAGGCCAGGGACTTTATACTCAGACTTTATGATGGACGGTTGATTTCATTTCGTGAATGGCGTATGGTGGAAGCTGTTCTGGACAGTTTAAACTATATTGAAGATGATACTTTGCGATCGGAATTAAGAGGGTGGATGCTCAAAAAAATTTTGTTTACATTGATTTCGCTTTGATGATTTTGGCAGTAGTTTGATTTATTTATAGTTATAGATAATACATATTTGTTAATTATTATGCATATTGACTGGGGCGGAAGCCCCGGTTGTTGAAATGTAATGATAGAAATCAAGCTTAACGGAGGCTTTTTTATGTTATGTCAAAAATGTGCGAAAAGCAACGCATCTGTGCACTTGACTAAGATTGTTAACGGTGAAAAAACTGAATTTTTCCTTTGCGAGCTTTGCGCAAGAGATCAAGGCGATTTTGATTTTAACTTTTATGGAGAGTTTCCTCTCCATAAATTTTTCACCGATATTATAGAAATGATACCGTCGGGGGGCGCTGAAAGACTGGTGCGGGGCGCTTCAGAAGCTTTGCAATGTTCCAGTTGCGGGCTTAGTTATGCTCAGTTTGCGCAAATAGGACGCCTTGGTTGTGATGGCTGCTACAGGTCTTTTTCTCCGAGTTTATCTTCTCTTTTCCGTAGGCTTCACGGTAACCATGAGCATATTGGAAAAGTGCCAGCCAGGAAAGGTTCTTCATTAAAATTGAAAAGGGAAGTTGAGAGAATACGTGGCGAAATGCAAAAGAAAATTGAGGAAGAAGATTTCGAAGAGGCTGTTAAATTGCGGGACAAGATACGCAAACTTGAAGAGCAGGTTTTTGCCGGAGGTGAAGACCATGAAGAATAACGAAAAAAAGCCGGCGCATGATAAGAAGGATGAAAAGAAAAAAGAAGGAAAACTTGGGTCAAAAGGAGAAACGGAAAATGAAACGGTTCTCAATAGTAGTGGGAATTTAGAAGAACAAAAGCGGAGGGAGATGGTCAGCAAATGGATGGAGGGAACTGGTCCTGAAGCTGATATAGTAATCAGCAGCCGGGTGCGCCTGGCACGCAATGTAAGGGGAGTTCCATTTCCCTGCTTGGCTTCTGAAGAACAACGTGAGAGAATCTTTCGGTTGTTAGATAAAATTCTAAAAGAAAAGAGTGAAAGGTTCTCTGGTTATTCGTTGATTAATATGAGCGAGCTCTCTCCAGTGCAGCGCCAGGTGTTAGTAGAAAAACACCTTATCAGTCTTTTTATTATAAGGGAGCCCGAGTTCAGCGCCCTATGTATAAGTCCTGATGAGGTTATGAGCATTATGGTTAATGAAGAGGACCACTTCCGACTACAATGCTTTTTGCCAGGTTTGCAGCTGGAAAAAGCTTGGGAAACAGTCTCTTGCTATGATGATTACCTGGAAGAACAGGTTGATTACGCTTTTTGTGAAGAACTTGGTTATCTTACGGCATCTCCTACCAATGTTGGAACCGGGCTTCGTGCTTCAGTAATGCTTCACTTGCCTGCCCTGGTGCTTACCGGTCAAATAAACAGGATTCACTCCGCTATAGGGCAAGTAGGTTTAGTGGTCGATGGCATGTTTGGGGAAGGAACAGATATGATAGGAAGGCTTTTCCAGATCTCCAACCAAGTTACACTTGGCCAGACCGAAGAAGAAATATGGCAAAATCTTTATGGAGTTACTAACCAGATTATTAACCAGGAGAGAGCGGCAAGAGAACAGCTTCTCAATGCCGGTAGAGAAAAATTGGCTGATAGAGTAGGAAGAGCTTATGGTATACTCAAATACGCCCGGCTTCTTGGTTTTCAGGAAGCTATGCAGCTGATATCCGATGTTCGACTGGGGGTGGAGATGAGAATGATCAATAATATCCCCTTGAAAATATTGAATGAATTGCTTGTGTTAACTCGTTCGGGATGCTTGCAGAATTTGAAGGAAAAGACTTTAAGTTATTATGAAAGGGATTTGGAAAGGTCAGCTCAGATAAAAAAGAGCTTGCCATAAGGAGTGCGGTACATTAAACAGAACCTCAAACAGAACCTCTTATCACTGATTTTAACCTTAAATCCATGCGAAAGCATTATTATATTCACGAAAGGAGTGCATCTCCGATGTTTATGTTTGGTAGATTTACCGAGAGGGCCCAGCAGGTTCTGGTTTTAGCCCAAGAAGAGGCCAAAAGGCTGAACCATAATTTTATTGGGACAGAGCATATTTTGTTAGGACTTGTAAGAGAAGGATCCGGGATAGCTGCCCGTGCCCTTCAAAATCTGGACATTGAGCTGGTCCGGGTTCGTTCCGAAGTAGAAAAAATTATTGGAAAAGGGGATAAGGCTCAGGTGCAGGGGATCAGTTATACCCCCAGGGCCAAAAAAGTAATAGAGCTTGCTATAGAAGAGGGTCAGAATCTTGGTCATAATTATGTCGGAACCGAGCATCTTTTGCTGGGGCTTTTAAGAGAAGGAGAAGGAATTGCGGCACAGGTTTTAACCAATTTGGGAATAGATTTGAAAAAAGCACGTAAGGAGGTTATCCAACTACTGGGCGGCGAGGCGCAGCTGGGAAGTTCTCAAAGTGGCAAAAGTGCTCCTCAAACCCCTACTGTGGATGCTTTCGGAAGAGATCTCACCAGGTTGGCCGGAGAGGGAAAACTGGATCCGGTGATTGGTCGTGACCAGGAGAGCGAAAGGGTCGTACAGATTTTAAGCCGGAGGACAAAAAATAACCCTTGCCTTATCGGTGAACCGGGGGTGGGAAAAACAGCCATTGTAGAGGGCTTGGCCCAGCGTATAACTGAAGGAAATGTACCTGACATCCTGAGCGATAAAAGGGTAGCAACCCTGGAGTTGGCAGCCGTAGTGGCAGGGACTAAGTACCGCGGGGAATTTGAAGAGCGCCTTCGCAAATTGATGATGGAACTGCAGCAGGCAGGAAATGTGATTATTTTTATCGACGAAATGCACACCATCATAGGTGCAGGTGCCGCCGAAGGCGCGATAGATGCCTCCAATATATTGAAACCTGCTTTGGCAAAAGGCGAGCTGCAAGCTATAGGAGCCACTACACTTGATGAATACAGAAAATATATTGAAAGAGATCCTGCGCTGGAAAGAAGATTTCAGCCTATCGTAGTGGGTGAACCCACGCTGGATGAAAGCCAGGAAATATTGAGGGGCCTCAGGGACCGTTATGAAGCTCATCACAGGGTCAAAATTACTGATGAAGCCCTGGATGCTGCTGTTAAGCTGGGGGACCGTTATATTCAAGATCGCTATCTTCCTGATAAAGCCATTGATCTAATAGATGAAGCGGCTTCTCGTGTAAGGCTTCGTAACTACACTGCTCCACCTGACTTAAAAGAGATGGAAGATAAATTGGAAAGCATTAGGCAAGAGAAAGAAGCTGCCGTAAGAGGTCAAGAATTTGAGCAGGCCGCCCAATTAAGGGATAAAGAACAGCAATTCCGGGCTAAGCTTAGCGAATTAAAAAAAGATTGGGAAAAGCAAAAAGTTGTTTCTGATCAGGTACTGGTTGGCGAAGAAGATATTGCGCATATTGTTTCTAGTTGGACGGGAATACCGGTTGTAAGACTGGCTGAAGAAGAGTCGGCCAAGTTGTTGCGGATGGAAGAGCTTCTGCATCAGCGAGTAATAGGTCAACACGAAGCTGTTCAGGCTATCTCTAGGGCTATAAGAAGAGGCAGAGCAGGACTAAAAGATCCGAAAAGGCCCATTGGCTCCTTTATTTTCCTGGGACCAACGGGAGTAGGGAAGACCGAACTGGCTCGCACATTAGCAGAAACGCTTTTCGGGGACGAGGAGGCCATGATTCGTCTGGATATGTCGGAATACATGGAGAAGCATACCACAGCGCGTCTCGTCGGTGCACCTCCTGGTTATGTGGGATATGAAGAGGGGGGACAGCTTAGTGAAAAAGTAAGGCGCAAGCCTTATAGCGTTATTCTTTTAGACGAAATCGAAAAGGCGCATCCTGATGTATTTAATATCTTGCTGCAAATCTTAGAAGATGGCCGTCTTACTGATGGTAAAGGTAGAATGATTAATTTCCGTAATACCGTTGTGATTATGACATCAAATGTAGGCGCTACCTATATAAAAAAACAGCCAGTTATGGGTTTTAAAACGTCTGACGAAGATGCAACTTATGAGCAGATGAAAAGTAGACTATTAGATGAACTCAGAAGGACTTTTCGTCCCGAGTTTTTAAACAGGGTAGACGATCTTATTGTTTTCAAGTCCCTTATCGAAGAAGACATCTCCAAAATTGTAGAGCTTATGCTAAAGGAGCTTTCTAAAAGGGTAACGGAGTACGGCTTGTCCCTTGAGGTGTCACCTGAAGCCAAGAGTATGCTTGCTAAGGAAGGTTATGATCCTACTTATGGTGCCCGTCCCCTCAGGCGAGTTATCCAGAAGAGGTTAGAAGACAACATTTCTGAAGAATTGCTTAAAGGTAATTTTACAACCGGGGATACTATTCAGGTGGACAAAGAAAAGGATACAGAAAAACTGGCTTTCTCGAAAGGTGCTAGCAAGACAGAAGATCCTAATGAAAAACAAAAAGAAGAAGAAAAAAGCTCTTCTGAATGAGATTTTACCCCCGCTTATAAGCGGGGGTAAATTTGTCTTGCCGGGTTAAATTAAGAAAATTCTGGTGCAGGAATCAAGTCAAAGGATAACGAAAAAAGAATCGTATAAATGATATATAGAGGTTTTAATAGTCCGTTGCGGTATATTGATAAATATAGTATAATAATATTAGTAAGATAATAATTATCCGGAGCAATCTATTATAAGGTCATTCTGGATCAAAAAGATAAAGTATTTCGAGTGCTCTTAAAAAAAGTGGTAGATTGTTTAGGAGCCTTACCTATTGTACTTAGCAACATTCTGTTCAGTGAAGGTTATGACAGGGAGGTTTTATTGATGAAGATAGCAGTCTCTGGTAAGGGTGGAGTGGGAAAAACAACTGTTTCTGCCAACCTTGCTTATCTTTTCTCCAGGGATGGGTACAATGTTTTTGCCTTGGATGCCGATCCAGATGCGAGCTTGGGACTTACCCTGGGGCTTGAGCCGGCTGAGTTGGATTCTATAACCCCATTGGTGGAGATGAAAGAAGTAATCGAAGAAAAAAGTGGTGGCGGTGGTGCGTTTTATAGCATTAATCCCGAGGTGGAGGATGTAATAGATAATTACAGCCTGCAAAAGGAAAACATTAAGTTTATGCTAATGGGAGGTATTAAACAAGGGGGTTCTGCCTGTTACTGTAAGGAGAACTCCTTTCTTAATGCTGTTTTGAACTCCTTGCTGCTGGACAAGAAAGAAGTAGTCATAATGGATATGAGTGCAGGCATTGAACATTTAACCAGGGGGACAGCAGAAGGTGTAGATATGATCTTGGTAGTAGCCGAACCTACCAGGGCTGGCGTGAAAACTGCCGGCGTAGTGCAAAAGCTGGCCCGTGAACTGGGCATCGAAAATGTAAAAATTTTGGGGAACAAGATTCGCAAAGATCAAGAAAAAGAGTTTTTGCGGAACAACTTTAAGGAAGAAGATATTGTAGGATTTTTACCTTATCAGGAGAATGTTTGGGAGAGGTCCATGGAGATGTCGCCTCATGGTTTCTCTAAGGAAGACATGTTGCCTGGTATGGAAGATGTTTATCAAAGGCTCATATCTTTTAAAGGAGGTGATAAATAAGCCATTTACAAGTCCGAGGGATTTAGTCCATTTATAAGGACTAGATGTAACGGCTAATCAATTAGCTTTTGTGCCATAAATAGAGGCATAATTTGGATAGGCGGGGTTTTTACGAGCCCCATGAGGCGATTTAATAAATATTCCAAGGAGGTTAGGGAAACATTATGGCTGATAAAAAGAAGGAGAAAGACCGTAACCGGACCATTGATCCAGCGGCGCTGGAAGTTTTGGCTAATACTGAGGGCAATGGTGTTGAGTCGGCATTTGACCGCTATCTCAACATGCAGCCCCAGTGCCAGTATGGTAACACCGGGATCTGTTGCACAATCTGCATTCAGGGTCCCTGTCGTATTACTAAGAAAGCAAGTAAGGGGATCTGTGGTGCCGCACCGTACACTATCGTGGCGCGTAACTTGATCAGGTCTGTGTTGGGTGGAACTTCTGCCCATTCTGACCATGGTTTGCATACCAGCCTGGTTTTAAAAGAAGTGTCAGATGGACACGGCGGGGATTACGGTATAGTGGACAGTGATAAGTTGAAAAGAGTGGCTGAGAGACTTGATTTTAATACAGAGGGACGTTCAGAACAAGAAGTATTAAAAGATGTGGTTGACTTAGCCCTGGAAGAGTTTGGGAGGATAAACGGTCAGCACAGTGTATGGTTGCAAAAGTCAGTAGTGCCTGAACGGATTGAAAAGTTTCATGAGTGTAATATTATGCCTTACAGTATCCATCGTACTATTGCCGAGTCGATGGCTCAAACCCACATGGGAATGGATGCTGACCCGGTTAACCTGGTGTTCCAGGCTTTAAAATCATCTCTCTGCGATTTTATAGGAATGCACATTGCTACTGATTTATCAGACATTCTTTTTGGTACTCCCACGCCAGTAGCTACAGAAGCTAATATGGGAGTTTTGGAAGAGAAAATGGTCAATATTGCTCTGCATGGCCACAACCCAGTTTTAAGTGAGATGGTGGTCAAGGCAGCCCGCGAGATGACTGAGGAAGCAAAAGCTGTTGGTGCAGAAGGCGTAAAGTGTATGGGTATCTGCTGTACCGGTAATGAAGTGCTTATGCGGCAGGGTGTACCTGTTCTTACCAACTTTTTATCCCAGGAACTGGCTATCATGACAGGGGCAGTAGATGCTATGGTCGTTGATATACAGTGCATTATGCCTGGCATTCAATCTGTGGCTGAGTGCTACCACACCAAGGTTGTTACCACTATTCCGAACGCAAAGATTCCCAGTTCTTACTATGTAGATTTTGATGAAACAAGGGCCATGGAAAAGGCCAAAGAAATAGTTGGCATTGCTATTGAAGCTTTCAAAGAGCGTAACCCGGATAAGATTAATATTCCACAAGTCAAGAACAAGGTGGTGGCAGGGTTTAGCCTGGAAGCTATGACAGAACTTTTCGCTGCTATAGATCCTGACAGCCCCATCAAGGTTGTTACGGATGCGGTTGACTCCGGTGAACTGGCAGGAGTCTGCTTATTTGCCGGATGTAACAACCTCAAAGTTCCTCATGATAATAGCCACTTTGTTATTGCCACAGAACTCGCTAAAAATAATGTTTTAATGGTATCTACCGGCTGTGCCGCAGGAACCTTTGCCAAGTTCGGTTTAATGAACTATGATGCGGTGATGGAGCATGCTGGTGACGGCTTAAAAGCTTTCATCAATCGTTTGAATGAAGCCAACAAGGATAAACTTAAGGACGATCTTCCTCTCATTTTCCATATGGGTTCCTGTGTGGACAACACCCGGTGCTACGACTTTGTAACCGCTCTGGCAAAGCAGTGGGAAGTTGACACCCCCAAGGTTCCCTTCGTCGCCAGCGCCCCCGAGGCCATGAGTGAAAAGGCTGTATCAATCGGCAGCTGGTGCGTCACCCTGGGCGTTCCCACCCACGTAGGAGTTATGCCGCCTATCCCCGGCAGCCCCTTAGTAGACGGCATTGCCCTGCAGATTGCCCAGGATGTTTACGGTGGTTACTTCATGTGGGAAGAGGATCCCATGGAAGCTTCTAAGAAGCTGTTAGCTGCTTTGCAGGAAAGAACCTGGAAGATGAACGTACACAAGATGGCTGCTGAAAAGTATGAAACAGCTGTCTCGGAAACCTGGTAAAATAGATTCGCAGAAAAAAGGAGGTAAGAGTAGAATGAGCACAGTTAGTAGAGAATGGGAAAATTCTTTTGAAGAGATATTTGAGGGTGCGGTTGATGAATCCAAACCACCCCTGGCGTTATTTCAAAAGGTGTATGATGGGGCTATTATTGCCACCAGCTATGCAGAGATCCTGCTGAGCCAGGCTATAAGGAGATACGGCCCTGAGCATCCCGTAGGCTATCCCGATACCGGATATTATCTGCCGGTCATCATGAACTTAAGCGGCGAGAAGGTTACCAAACTTGGTGAGCTTCCTCCAATTTTAAACCGTATGCGCAGCCAGATTAAGGAAGAGCTGAACTTTTATAACGCAAGGCTAAACGGTGAATCCACCGCATATGCAGCAGAGATAATCGAAGCGCTGCGCTATCTAAAAGGTGAGAAACTGCATGTAGAACCATGGACCGGTTTTTTAGGAGACCCGGTGGTTCGGCGTTATGGGATCCTCCTGGTGGACTGGACCATCCCCGGCCAGGCGGTCCTGGTAGGAAAAGCGAAATCTACTGAAGCTCTGGCCAAGATCGTAAGCGATCTACAGGCCAAAGGTTTCATGATTTTTATGGCCTACGAGGTGGTAGACCAGGCTATTGAGGCAGGGCTCAAGCTGGGAATTGATTTTATTACTTTCCCTATGGGCAATTTCACGCAGGTTATTCATGCAGTGAACTATGCTTTGAGGGCAGGCCTTGCCTTTGGTGGTATCACCCCGGGGCTGAGGGAAGAGCAGAGAGACTACCAGCGCCGCCGTGTCCGTGCCTTTGTCCTCCAGTTTGGCGAAAGGGACGAGGTGCAGACTGCTGCACATTTCGCCGCTATTTTTTTGGGCTTCCCTGTTCTGGTAGACCACGAGCTTCCTGAAGACGAGCAGATTCCCAACTGGTATATCTCACACCCCGATTACGACACCATGGTCCAAGTTGCCTTGGAGGTGCGCGGCATCAAGCTCAAGATCTTGGATATACCCGTGCCTTTCACTGTCGCACCTGCTTTCGAAGGGGAGGCCATTCGCAAGAAAGATATGTACATGGAATTTGGCGGTGGCCGTTCTCCTTCATTTGAGTTAGTAAGGATGGTTAAAGAAGATGAAATTGAAGACGGAAAGGTGGAAGTTGTCGGCCCTGAAATCGATGAGATTGAGGAAGGTTCTGCCATCAGTGGCGGTATATTCGTGAAAATATTCGGCCGCAAGATGCAGGAGGACTTCGAAGGGGTCTTGGAACGCCGTATCCATGATTTTATAAACTACGGTGAAGGGCTCTGGCATGCTGGCCAGCGCAACCTCTGCTGGTATCGTGTAAGCAAGGATTGTGTGGCCAAGGGCTTCAAGTTCCACCACTACGGAGAATTGCTCATCGCCAAGTTTAAGGACGATTTTCCTTCTATTGTAGACCGCGTTCAGGTAACTGTTTATACAGATCCTGCGGCTGTGGAGGAGAAACTGGAAGGGGCTAGGGAAGTCTATAGCGAGAGGGATAAACGTCTGGCAGGCCTTACAGATGAATCGGTGGAGGACTTTTATTCCTGCACTCTCTGCCAGTCCTTTGCTCCAAACCACGTTTGCGTAGTTACCCCGGAGCGTCTTGGCCTTTGTGGTGCCGTAAGTTGGCTAGATGGCAAAGCTTCTAACGAGATCGATCCTACAGGCCCTAATCAGCCCATTAAGAAAGAGGGTCTTATTGACGAGGAGAAAGGTATCTGGGAATCGGTAAACGAGTTTGTCTATAACAACACTAACCGTAATATTGAAGAATGCTCTATGTATTCCTTCATCGACCGCCCCATGACTTCCTGTGGGTGCTTTGAATGTATTATGGGTATCGTTCCCGAAGCCAACGGAGTTATGATAACTACCAGGGAACACGGTGGTATGACTCCTTGCGGCATGAACTTTTCTACCCTGGCCGGCTCTGTAGGCGGTGGAGTGCAGACTCCCGGTTTTATGGGCCACGGGCGTGTGTTCACGCTTAGCAAAAAGTTTATAAAGGCTGACGGCGGTCTGGCCCGTTTGGTATGGATTCCCAAGGAACTGAAAGAATGGTTAGGTGACGACTTGCGTAAGGCAGCTGAAGACCAGGGATTGGGTGCCGATTTTGTTGATAAAATAGCTGATGAAACGATCGGTACTACTGCAGAAGAGATCTTGCCTTTCCTGGAAGAAAAGGGACACCCGGCATTGACCATGGAACCCTTAATGTAATCTGACCTGAAAAGCCCCTGGGGTGGAGCACAAATGTGTGATGATGCCCCGTGTGGGGCTTTATGGAATTAATGAACCGTAAAAAGAAAGGAGTCGAAACAATGGGTTTAACAGGTTTAGAGATTTTTAAACATTTACCGAAGACCAATTGTAAGGAATGTGGATTTCCGACCTGCCTGGCTTTTGCCATGGCACTGGCCAATGGAAAGACGTCCTTGGATCAGTGTCCTGACGTTTCTGAAGAAGCAAAAGAGGCCTTATCGTCTGCTGCAGCACCTCCTATTCGTTTGGTAAAGATAGGAACTGGTGATAAAGTCATTGAAATAGGCGATGAAACCGAGATCTTTCGCCATGACAAGCGCTTTAACCATCCTACTGCGGTTACTATTGCCGTAAACGACAACGAAGACGTAGGAACAAAAGTAGAAACTGTTAACGAGCTGGTTTTTGAGCGCGTTGGACAACGGTATGAGGTAGACATGGTGGCTATTATCAATGCTTCCGGAGATGCGGCGACCTTTAAAACTGCAGCTGAAACAGCGGCTGCAAAAACTGACAAAAATATTACCCTGGTAACTGACGATGTAGGTGCTATGGAGGCTGCCTTAGGGGTTGTAGCAGACCGCAAACCCCTTATTTATGCTGCCGATAAAGACAACTACGAAAAGATGACCGAGTTAGCCAAAGCTAATGGCTGCACTTTGGCTGTCAAAGGTGAAGACTTGAACAGCCTGGCTGAACTGGTAGATAAAGTTGTAGCTTTGGGCTATAAAGAACTGGTTATCGATCCCGGCTCAAGAGAGACAAGCAAAGTTCTTGCTGATATGACACAAATACGGCGTCTGGCTGTGCGGAAGAAATTCCGCTCTTTCGGTTATCCGACCATTGCATTCACTACCAAAGAAGACTTGAGGGAAGAAATGCTACAAGCAGGTGTATATATCTCCAAGTTTTCCGGCATTGTAGTTCTGAAGACAGATAAAAAAGAACATCTTATGCCGCTACTAAGCTGGAGAGAAAACCTCTTTACTGATCCACAAAAGCCTGTTGCTGTAGAACCCGGTTTACATGAAGTTGGTGAGCCTACAGCAGATTCCCCAGTTTACATTACTACCAACTTTTCGTTGACGTACTTCCTTGTAGAAGGTGAAATTGATTCTACTCGAATTCCCAGCTATATAATCTCTGTGGATACCGGAGGGATCTCCGTGTTGACCGCCTATGCGGACAATAAGTTTACGGCGGAGAAGATTGCAGCAGACATTAAAGCTCTTGGCCTGGAAGATAAGGTAAACCATAAGAAAGCCGTCATTCCCGGTGGTGTAGCTGTTCTGAAAGGTAAACTGGAGGATGAGTCCGGCTGGGATATCTTGGTAGGACCCCGCGAGGCAAATGGTATCCAAAAATTTGCTAAGAGTAATTTTGCATAGTCTTAAGCAGAGTTACTCTTTTTTAATAGTGATGATGGTGCCAAGTCCGTTTATAGAATATTAGTCTGAAAGGAGAAGAGCGATGGCTGTTGAAATAATGAAAGAAAAATATAGAAGTTCTGTTCGAGAAGTTGTTCTGGGAGCTACAAAAGATGAGGGAGGAACACGTTCTCATACTATTAAAGTAGGGGGAGAGACAACGCTTCCTTTCTTGCATTTTGAAGGAGATATTCCCAACCGTCCGGTAGTTGCCATGGAAGTGTGGGATGTTGTACCCGAAGATTGGCCCGCCAGCGTGAAAGGGTTTTTTGAAGATGTTTATAACGACCCTGCAGCCTGGGCAAAAAAATGTGTTGATGAGTACGGAGCCGACATGATAGCCTTGCGCTTCAAGAGTGCTGATCCCGATCTCAAAGATGCTTCTGCAGAAGACTGTGTTCCGACATTGAAAAAAGTCCTGGAAGCGGTAGGTGTTCCATTGATCGTTTACGGTTGTGGTAAAACAGAAAAAGATAATAATATAATCGGTCCCCTTGCGGAAGCGGCCGAAGGTGAAAATCTTCTTTTGGGTGTAGCGGAGCAGGAAAACTTTAAGCCGGTTGCCAGTGCAGCCATGGCTTCTAAGCATTCGGTCATTGCCCAGTCACCTATCGATATTAATATAGCCAAGCAGCTAAACATTCTTATTTCTGAGCTTAGCACTCCTCTCTTGGAGCGTATCGTAATAGATCCTACTATTGCTGCTTTAGGTTACGGAATTGAGTACAGCTATTCAATCATGGAAAGAGCCAGGTTTGGTGCTTTGAATGGGGATAGGATGTTGGCTATGCCCATGATAGGAAATGTGTCTCAAGAAGTTTGGAGTAAAAAGGAAGCGTTCCTGGAAGAGGGAGAGCCTACCTGGGGAGATCAAGCCGAGCGCTCTTTGGCCTGGGAAGCGTCAACTTCCATGGCCTTACTGCAGGCAGGAATGGATATTTTGGTTATGCGTAACCCTGAATCTGTGAAGGTTGTCAAGAAACACATTGACGATTTAATGCAGGATAATAGTTATAAGTAAATATCCTACATGATATAGGAATATTTATCAAAGGAGGAAAAGGTATGATCATTATTGGTGAGAGAATAAATGGCATGTTCCGTGATATTGCCAATGCAATTCGCGAAAAGGATCCTAAGCCTGTCCAGGAATGGGCGGAGAAGCAAGAGGCCATGGGAGCCGGTTATCTTGATCTGAACGTTGGCCCTGCGGTTCCAGAAAGAGTGCCTGCCATGAAGTGGCTGGTAGAAGTGGCTCAGGAGGCCAGTAAACTGCCTCTGTGCCTGGATTCTACAGATTATGATGCCATTGAAGCAGGACTGGAAGTTTGTAAGCAACCGGCCATGATCAACTCAGTGCCTGCTATAGCAGACAAAATGGATAGGGTTTTTACACTTGCCCAGAAATTTGATGCAGAGGTAATAGGTCTGGCCATGAGCGAAGAAGGAATTCCCAAGGATGCAGAAAGCCGGGTTGCTCTGTCTATGGAATTGGTAGCTAATTGCGATGCCTACGGCATCCCCATTGACAGGCTTTATATTGACCCGCTTGTTTTGCCTGCCAACGTAGGCCAGGATCATGGACCGGAAGTTTTTGAAACCCTGCGCCAGATAAAATTGCTTTCCGATCCTCCTCCAAAAACTACAGTCGGACTCAGTAATATTTCACAGGGGACGAAAAATCGCGAACTCTTAAATCGCACATTTGCAGTTATGGCAATGGCTTGCGGTCTTGATTCTGCTATTGCTGATGCATGTGACGAGGAGTTAGTCGCAGCTGTTGCAACAGCCAGGGTTATCCTCAACATGGATATTTACTGTGATTCTTACGTTAATGTTTTTAGGAATCAAAACCTGTAGATCAAAGTTTGGGGCTGGAAATGATAACGGTTTGGTAGCGGCAATGTCCTTATCTATATCTTATTTGTTCTGTAGCATTTATAATTGCAGCTTCCGGCCCCATGTAATTTTTTTATATTGATAACTGACGATATGCATTAAGTTGTCTGCACAGTTTTTTTAAAAGCCGAGGCATTTTGCTTTGATGAGGAGGCTACGGAGAGGGAAGGTGAAATAATGATTGTTGGAGACAGAAAACCTCTGGCCGAAATAGCTGAAATGCTGCAGCCCTTTAATAAGATCTGCGTTTTGGGGTGTGGCACGTGCGTAACGGTGTGCCTTTCCGGAGGCGAAAAAGAGGCAGCAGAAACAGCCGCAGCTCTTTCGATTTGGCGAAAAAAAGAAGGGAAAGAGGCAGAAGTTAGTTCCGAAACAATGTTGAGGCAGTGTGAATACGAGTATATTGATGATTTGGCCGAAAAAATAAAGGGCTACGATGTTATTATTTCTCTGGCCTGTGGCGTTGGAGTACAGGCAATGACCGAAAGGCTTTCCGATAAGGTTGTTCTGCCGGGTCTTAATACCCAGTTTTTTGGCTATCCCCTGGAGCAAGGTGTATGGACGGAGAATTGCCTTGGCTGTGGCGATTGTGTTCTGGATATGACCATGGGTATTTGCCCCATTGCTAGGTGCTCAAAAAGTATGCTTAACGGACCCTGCGGTGGCTCCCAGGACGGGAAGTGCGAAGTTAGCGAGGATGTAGATTGTGCCTGGCAGTTAATATATGATCGACTGGGCAAAATGGGTGTTATTGATAGAATGGATCCAGTCCAACCCCCCAAGGATTGGTCCACTTCCCATCATGGAGGTCCAAGAACTGTTGTAAGGGAGGATGCCAGGGTTGAAACAACCAGCGAGCAAGCTTGAAAAAGTCCTAAAAAGTGGCCATTTTGCAGTTACGGGGGAACTTGGGCCGCCCAAGAGTGCTGATGTGGAAACTGTTAAGCACCATGCGGATGAAATGCGTAACCACGTTGAAGCTTATAATATCACAGACAATCAGACAGCAATAGTGCGCACCTCAAGTATTGGTGTGGCCGCTACTTTGATGCAGATGGGCCTGGAACCTGTAGTACAGATGACGGTCCGTGACCGGAACAGGATTGCTCTGCAGGGAGATTTACTGGGAGCAGCAAGTTTTGGGGTTAAAAATTTCCTCTGTTTACAGGGCGATCACGGTAAATTTGGGAATGAGCCGGGTTCAAAAAATGTTAATGACCTTGATTCCATGCAGTGGATTAATGCCGTGAGAAAAATGAGGGACGATAATGTTTTTATAGGGGGAGAAGAACTGGAACATCCGCTTCCAGATATATTTATTGGTGCGGTAGCCAATCCTTTTGCCGACCCCTTTGAGCACCGTCCTTATCGCTTAGCTAAGAAGATCGCTGCAGGCGTACAATTTGTCCAGACTCAGTGCATATTTGACCTGGATCGCTTTGAAAAATGGATGGAAAAAGTAAGGGAATTGGGTTTACACGAGAAAGTATATATTATGGGGGGAGTTACTCCCATAAAATCCCTGGGGGCAGCCCGTTATATGAAAAACAACGTTTCCGGGATGATTGTGCCTGATGCCCTTATTGATCGCCTTAAAGGAGCCCAGGACAAGAAAAAAGAAGGACTTAATATTGCCATTGAAACTATTCAAAGATTGCAGGAAATTGAAGGAGTAGCAGGCGTGCACGTTATGGCTATCGCCTGGGAAGAAATGGTGCCTGAGATAGTGGAAAGAGCAGGTCTTTATCCGCGTCCCGCTGTTGAATAAGAGTAAATAGTAGGTATATAAGGATAGATAATTAAAGAAACAAAAAAATGGGGAGTTTCCCCATTTTTTTATTCCCTTTTTAAAGGAAATATTCAATTCTTCGTTCCCTTCAGAAGGATTTATTAAACGAACAAAGAATCAATAATGCCTTAAGGAGGTTTTTAGCTTGAGCAAACAATTTGTGAAAGACTTAAAAAGGGGTGCCCTTGTACAAAGCCAATTCGCAGTAGTGGATGTAAAAGTATTGCCCTATTCTGCTCCGTCAAGAGCTGGGGAGTATTTTTTGCGGATTCTTCTGGGGGATGTAAGTGGGACCATAAAATCTATAATCTGGGATCGTTCCATGGTTAACGAACCAATAACTGTTGATGATGTACTCTATGTAACAGGAGAAGTAAAGGAATATCAGGGCTTACAACTTGTTATAAACAGTTACGAAAAGATGGACAAGAAGAAGATTGAAAGAGAGCATTTCCAGGTTTTTTCTGACAGAGATCCCGCGGAGATGTGGGAATCTTTGCAAAAAATTTTGGCGGAAAAAGTGCAAGATAAGAAACTAACAGATCTATTAAACGTCTTTTATAATGACAAAGAAATGGTTGATAAATTCATCCTTTCACCGGCTGCCAAAACGATACACCATAATTATTTGGGAGGTTTGTTGGAGCACACACTGGAAGTGGTTGAGCTTTGTGTTGATATGGCTGATCATTATCCGAAAGAGATCGATCGTTCTGTGCTAGTGATGGGAGCACTCTTCCATGACATAGGAAAAATTGAAGAATATAATTTAAATAGTGTTACATTTCAACAGACCGATAGAGGACGATTATTGGGGCATATTACAATAGGGCATGGAATGTTAAAAGAAAAAATTGGCGAAGTTGGTTTTTTCCCAGAGAGGTTGAAGATGAACCTTGAACATATAATTTTAAGCCATCATGGAGAAAAGGAATGGGGATCACCTGAAATACCACAAACTTTTGAAGCTTTTACTCTCTTTCATGCAGATCTTTTAAGTGCCCGTCTGAAGCAATTCCAACAGGTATTAAAGAAAAGTGACGATTCGCCAGGTTGGACTGAATGGGATCGCTTCCTTGAACGTAGGGTATATCATCAAGACGATATATGCGATGATCCTAGCGTTGGGCTTTACTAAGTTATTGTGCTATATTAATGATAAGGAAAAATAAGAAAATACAGGCAGGAGATCAGCCTTGGTGCACAGAAAGATATATATAGAAAAAGGCTAATTATGATATTTTAAAATGTGGTGAAAAAGAATGACAAGTAAAAATAGTTCTCCCAAAGTGGTATCTTTTCAACAGAATGCGCATTATTATTTTGAAAAAGGAAATCACTATTATCAGCAGAATAAACTGCAAAAAGCATTACTTTTTTATAATAAAACTATAGAGATGGAACCCAAAAATTCTCTATATCATTATAATCTTGCATGTCTTTTGAGTAGGATGGGTTATCTGGAAAAAGCAAATGAAATGTTTTCCTCGATAGTTCATGACTTGGATCCAGCTTTTACAGATTGTTATTTTTTAATGGCTGTAAATTATGGACTGCTGGATGAGCTAGAAAAGGCACGTATTTATCTGAATCTCTATTTGCAGTTTACTCCTGATGGAGAAATGGTGGAGGATGCAGAAGAGCTTCTCTTTGCTTTAAGTGAAGATGAATTGACTATTTCCCCCCCTGCTAAAGAAAATACTGTTCCTTCCAGGGAGGTAGACGAAGAGGAAGAAGAGCTAATAAAAAGCTATCAGGAAAATCAATTCATGCGCAGTTACTTATGGGGAAAGCTCTACCATAGAAATGAACAGGTTGCAGAGAAAGCTATTCACATGTATGGTTTATTAAGTGATGGAATTGGCGAGGGGGTTTTAAAAGAATTTGTTAAAAATCCATGGGTTAAACAAAGACTGCGTCTTCAGGCTCTTTTGGAACTCAAAAACATGGGGTTAAGAAGTCTCGTCACAGTTTATATGGATGGAGGGTTTAAAGAGATAGACCTATTATATTATCCTCTGCTTGCACCTAGATGGATGGAGCATTGGCAAGAGGTGTTGGATTGTACGTTGGAAAATATGCGCTTTAGTAAGGCATATAATGAGGTTTTTTACGAAGATCTTCAGGCTATCTGGATAGATTACTTAAACAATATTTATCCTAAGACTCCATTTATCAAAAAAAAGGAGACCTGGGCTGCTAGCTTGGAATATGCTTTGTCAAAGTATCATTTCTTAGATGTAACCCAGAAAAAATTGGCCGAACAGTATGGGGTATCTCCTTCAAGCATTTCCAGCAAGTACAAAGATATAAACACTGTTTTGAACATAGAGCACAGGGCTTATCATAATATGCTCAGGTATTTAACTCAAAGGGAAAAAGAGTAAGAGGTTACCGCAAATTTATTCCTTTTGGAGAGATTATAATGTTGACCAAAGAGATGGAGATTAGAAGTTCCGAAAGAGTAGAGTTAATTGACATAACTGAAGAGCTGATTCAATTTATCCGCTCAACTGGAGTGCAAGAAGGTCTTCTAACTGCCTTTGTGCCTCATACAACGGCGTCAGTTATCGTTAATGAAGGAGCAGATCCTTCTGTGGTAAAAGATATCAAATATGGTCTTGAAAAACTTTTTCCTCACAATGATCCTGCTTACCGCCACCAAGAAGGCAACAGCGCTGCTCATTTAAAAGCTTCGCTGTTGGGGCCAAGTATATTTCTGCCGGTGGAAGAAGGGTATTTGAAATTGGGGACATGGCAGGCGGTGTTCTTTGCTGAATTTGACGGTCCTCGTCAACGAAAGCTTCTCCTTTCTTTACTTGTATGATTCCGGCTAAGTTTTTCTAAATTTAACAGATTTCAATTCTCCTGTGGAGGCGGTATAGGTGTGTACAAGGAACGCTCTTCCGGGCGTAATCGAAGAGTTTGCTGCTAAGGACCCTTGGCACATGGCTGAATTGAGCGGTGCAGAATTTGAAAACAACATATTTACTCTTTCTTATTGCAACCTCCCCATAGAGATAGTATATCCAGATGGGGAAGTTAAATTTCAAAAGGATGGCGATGAGAATTTCAAGTGTTTGGAATTAATTAACGATGAGAAGGTGCTTATTCTGCACTATCTTTCTCATTCCAGTGGTCTTCCCTTACGGGGACAGTGGATCTCCTTTCTGGATTTAACTGGCGGACAGATGCACCGGACTTCTTTTCAAAAAGAGGTGTTGGAGCCACTAAGCCAGAAATATGGCTCCAATATTGGAAAATTTATTGAAAAGGGGATAGTTCATGGTGGAGAAACTTATCCTGGCGGAGCTGCGGGGCTTGTAATTCCTGTTTTCCCAAAGATTTCTATAGCCTTTTTATTATGGGAAGGGGAAGATGAATTTCCTCCAAGGGCACAAATTCTTTTTGATTCTGTAGCGGCGGCTTATTTTTCAACTGCTACTTTATTTTTACTGGCAAAGCAGGCACTGGCTCGTGTCTGGTTGACTAATGAGTTGAGGCTTGATTATAATGCCGAGGAGGTGTAACTGCCCGGTGCCTTATGATAAAATTGGGCGGTATGGTTATGGAAAAAAAAGATTATTCACCATATATTCAGGAATTGATCGGTATGTTGGAGTCTAAGGATGCTGATAAAATAGATCGGCACCTTTTCCGTTATGAAGACAAAGGGATTGGGATGCTTTTTATTGCCTTATATCATGCCTTAAAAGAATCAAAAGAATCAAAAGAATCAAATGGATCAAAAGAAAAAGAAGATATTATTCTAAATAACGAAGTAGATCAATAGCAAAATTACTCTTATATGTATATGGAGGGTGGCTATTTTGCTACCTAAGGATCTGTTAAGTCTGAAAAACTTGGCTAAAGAAGATATTGAGGAGATCTTGGAACGTGCCCTTTTTTTTAAAAAAGGGAATGGAGAAGAAGGCTATTATCCGCTTCAAGGAAAGAACATTGTCATTTCATTTTGGGAGCCCAGCACGCGCACACGTATTTCCTTTGAATTAGCGGCCAAGAAACTAGGGGCCAGGGTCGTTGATTATTGTCCAGATGTGGGTAGTGAAACCAAGGATGAAAGCATAGAAGATACTATTAAGACACTGGTTGCCATAGGTGCTGATGCCCTTGTTTACAGGCACAAACACTCTGGTTTAATGGGGAAGATTTCCTCTCGTTTGGATATGCCTCTTATAAGTGGAGGAGAAGGTTGTTATCAGCACCCAACTCAGGCACTTCTCGATCTTTTTACATTGCGAGAACAGGGACTATCGCTAAGTGGACTTAAAATAGTTATGGTTGGGGATATACTTCATAGTAGAGTGGCACGTTCTCATTTTTATGCTTTGTTAGCTTTCGGGGCAGAGTTAACCTTGGTGGCTCCACCGGTCCTTCTCCCATTGGAGTTAATTCCCCCGGGGGTAGAATATACTTTTTGCCTGGAGGAAGCTCTCAGTCGTGGTGATGTTATTTATTTGTTGAGGGTGCAGAAAGAACGCCAGGGAAAAGGGCTTCTTCCTTCCCTGTCCGAATATGCTTCTTTGTTTGGCCTTAATGAGGAGAGGCTATCCCTGTTAAAAAAAGAGGCTTTTATAATGCACCCTGGCCCTGTCAATTTAGGAGTTGAGATTAGCCATGGTGCAATGGACTATATGGAAAAATATTACCCGCAAAAATTATTACTTCAAAAACAGGTTCAAAATGGAGTATACGTGCGCATGGCTGTGTTGGATCTATTGCTCACGGGGAGGAGTTAACAAATGGATCTGCTTTTAAAAGGAGGTATACTCTATGATCCTGTTGCTGGTTGGGATGGTTCTGCAGAGATATTGATAAAAAAAGGGAAAGTAGAAGCTGTTTCTTCTTCCTTTGGGAATATAGAAGTGCCTTCCTTGGATCTCAAAGGGAGGGTGATTTTTCCCGGCCCTATTGACATGCATGTTCATCTGCGAGAACCTGGTGGTGAGGGAAAAGAAACTATAGCTACTGGAACTGCTGCAGCAGTAGCCGGTGGTTTTACAGCAGTTGCCTGTATGCCAAACACCTTTCCTCCCACGGATAGCCGTGAAATTGTATCTTTTATTAGGCAAAGAGCATCAGAGGTTGACCTGGCAAATGTTTATCCTATTGGTGCCTTAACCAAAGGATCAAAAGGAACGGAACTCTCTTCTATGTGGGAGATGGCACAGGAAGGGGTTAAAGGTTTTTCTGATGATGGTTTGCCAGTTATGGATAGCGGAGTAATGTTAAGGGCTATGCAGTATGCTCTACTTCTGGATATGCCCATCATTTCTCATTGCGAAGATGCCCACCTTTCAGGTGGTGGAGTGGTCCATGCCGGGGAGTTTGGCTACCGGTTGGGTTTGCCTACTATTCCTTCCTCATCAGAAGCAGTGATGGTGGCCAGGGATATATTGCTCCAGGAAGAGGTGGGTGGAAAGCTACACCTCGCACACATCAGCTGCCATCAAAGTATCGATCTATTAAAGTGGGCACTGGATAGAGGTGCTACGCTGACTGCAGAAGTTACACCTCATCATTTGTTCTTAAATGAAGAAGCGATAGAGGGTTTTAACACCTCTGCCAAAATTAATCCCCCCCTTCGTTCCTCTTCGGACAGGGAAGCTTTGTTGGAAGCGATAAAAGAGGGAGTAATTAAAGTTATTGCCACCGATCATGCGCCGCATAAACATTCTGAAAAAACAGAAATCTTTTCTGATGCACCTTTTGGAGCAATAGGGTTGGAAACTGCTCTTCCCCTCCTTTGGACATGCCTGGTGGAAAAAGGATTAATTTCTCCTCTAAAACTCGTAGAAGCTATTTCTTCAACTCCGGCACGTATCTTGAACGTTCCTGGAGGAACATTGCGACCAGGTTCACCTGCTGACCTGGTCATTCTTGATCAATTTAGCAACTATATGGTTGATGCCAGGGTATTTTATTCCAAAGGCAGGAACACTCCTTTTGAGGGGTGGGCTTTGAATGGTTTTCCGGTGATTACAATGGTCGGCGGCGATATAAAAATGTGGAATGGAAAGGTGAAAGGTTTCAGCAATGGTTTTCCTACAGAGGAGAAATCATTTTTCTTGGAGGGATTAAGCTAATGCTGTCCAAAGCGATTGTCAGAGAAATAACAAAAATTTCACATAATAGCTATTATCTGGAGTTAGAAGAAAAGCGCTTGGCCAGACAGTCACTTCCGGGACAATTTTTACATATACGTGTAAGTAACACCCAGACGCCCTTGCTAAGACGTCCTTTCAGTGTGGCTGGAGTCAATCTCAATAAAGGAACTGTGCAGATTATATTTGCACAGGTTGGGGAAGGTACCCGAATATTAAGCCAGCTTATTCCAGGAGATTTCCTGGACTGCTTGGGGCCTTTGGGCTCCAGTTTTAAACACTATCCGGCAGATAAATCACCGTTTGTACTGGTGGCTGGTGGAATGGGAGTTGCCCCCCTTCTTTTTCTCGCAAATAATCTTTTATTGAAAAAACATGAGGTATTATTTTTTTATGGAGCCGCATCACTATTAGAGACGATATCCATCCAAACTTTTTTCCCTGAAGCCTTGAAAGTGATTTTAGCTACTGAGGATGGCAGCTCTGGCTACCACGGCTTGGTAACGGAGGCTTTTAGAGACTCAATTGAAGGAGGCTTGAAACCAGCCCAGGTTTTTGCTTGTGGTCCTCGAGCTATGCTCAAAACTCTTGCAGTAGAGAGCAGGAAAAAAAATTTGCATCTTCAAGTTTCTTTGGAGGAGAGAATGGCCTGCGGCATAGGTGCTTGCCGGGGTTGTGCGGTAATGGTAAAAGGGGGAAATGATCTGGTTACTTATGCGCGTGTTTGCAAAGAGGGGCCGGTTTTTAACTATCAGGAGGTGGACTGGTAGTGGCAGACTTAAAGGTAAGATTAGGCCCTCTTGAACTAAGAACACCTGTTGTAGCTGCTTCAGGAACTGTTGGGTTCGGAGATGAATACTCTCATTTGTTTGATGTGAATTGTCTGGGAGCACTGGTAGTGAAAGGCTTGACTCTTAACCCCCGGGCAGGAAATGTGCCGCCTAGAATTGCAGAAACCCCAGCAGGTTTATTAAATTCCATAGGATTGGAAAACCCCGGCCTGGATACTTTTTTATCTCGTGAACTCCCAAAATTAAGAGGACAAGGTGTACCAGTCATTGTTAATATAGCTGGAGAGAAAGAGGAGGATTATATTGTTTTAGCAGAAGAGCTTTCCAAGGCTGAAGGTATCATTGCCCTGGAGCTCAATGTTTCCTGCCCAAATGTGGAAAAAGGAGGTCTCTCGTTTGGAACATCGCCTGACACCCTGTATGAGTTGGTATGGAAAGTAAGGGAAACATGCAGAGTGCCTTTAATAGTTAAACTCTCCCCTAATGTTACTGATATTGTGGAGTTAGCTCAGGCAGCCCAAAAAGGGGGCGCGGATGCGCTTTCTCTAATAAATACAATAAAGGGTATGGTTATTGACATACATTCTATGCGTCCTCTCCTGGGCAATATAAGTGGAGGCCTTTCTGGTCCGGCTATTAGACCGGTTGCGGTTAGGATGGTTTACGAGGTCTTCAGCCGGACAAAAATACCAATTATTGGTATGGGCGGTATTATGTATTTAGAAGATGCCCTGCAATTTATTTTGGCGGGAGCAAGCGCTGTAGCAGTTGGGACTGGAAATTTTGTTGATCCATATACTATACCTCAATTGGTTTCTTCCCTGAAGTCTTTTTTGGAGGAAAAGGGGTATAATTCCCTGGAGCCTCTTGTAGGGGTAGCCATAGATTAACCTATATTTCAAAATGGTATCGTTTTTTTGGTGTGATTAACTGAAAAAGGTGTTGAAGAACACTATGTTATTTGGTAAGCGAAAAAATGTTGACAAAGAAGCAATTGCAGAAAAAATTATTGTCGCGCTTGATGTAGGTACCGAGGAAGAGGCGTATGATTTGGTAAGGCGTCTTTCTCCGCCTCTTAGTTTTTTTAAAGTAGGTATGAGATTGTTCGTGGCGTGCGGACCCAGGATTATTAGTGGTTTGAAAAATATGGGGGTTAGAGTATTCCTGGATCTTAAATTTCATGATATTCCTAACACCGTTGCCTCTACTGCAGTTGTAGTTACGCGTCTAGGAGTTGATATGTTTAATATCCACTTGAGTGGAGGCCGTGAAATGATCGAAGCCACTGTAGAAGCTACAATAGTGGAGGCAGAAAAGGCCGGAAACAAGGTGCCACTTCTGCTGGGAGTGACCGTATTGTCTTCTTTTAATGACCAGATGCTGCGAGACGAAACAGGCGTGGATAGAAGACTGGAGCATCATGTACTTCAACTGGCAAGCATGGGTCAGGAATGTGGTCTCAGCGGTGTGGTGGCTTCGCCAAGAGAAGCTACTATTTTACGCAAAAAATTTGGAGAGGATTTTTCAATTGTTACAGCAGGAGTGCGCCCTCTGTGGGCTTCTTTAGGTGATCAACTAAGGGTTTTAACACCAAGGCAGGCATTAGAAGCTGGAGCTAGTTATCTGGTTATTGGGCGCCCCATACTTGAACATTCTTCCCCGAGAGAAGCTGCTGAAAAAATTATTGCGGAAGCGGGGAAATGATAGTATAATTGATAAAAGAAAAAAAATATAATTAATTTAGATACAACTAAATTTTTTTGTTTTTATAATTCAGAATTTTCAAGTTTATCATTACGGACCGTATCATGTAATTTAGAAAGGAAGGTTGTGTAATGAAAAAAATCAAGATCATTGGTTGTGGAAACTATCTTGCTTACGATGAAGGTGTAGGAATTCATGTTGTGAAAAGACTTAGAAACGAGATATTACCGGGAAATGTAGAAGTCAAAGAGCTGCGCAATCCCGGGCAGCTTTTATTGGAACTTATAGCCGGCGTTGATAAACTTATTATTATTGATGCCAGTACTGGAAACAATAAAAGTGGTACTGTTCACAAATATACAAATGACGATGGTGATTTAAAAGATATCCTTGCAAACACTATTCACGCCTACAACTTCTACCCGGTTTTTGAATTAAGAGAGAAGATGTACCCTAACAAGCTGCCCCATGAGATTGTGGTAATAGGGATTGAAATAGAGGAACGCCAAAAATTTTCGATAGGTTTAAGCCATAATGTGTTTTCATCTTTGGACAAAGCTATTCAAGTGGTGCTGGATGAATTGTATTAAAATCTAATCAATAAATTTTATCTGAATCCCATATTGATAAATAATGGATTCCTCGATACGCCCTCCCTATAACTATCCATGCAATAAATTGACAATAGATGGATTAAAAGATATGATATTGTTGTAAATTTACGGGAAAGGCGCGATGCTCTATGCGATTCGGTATACATATGCCCCAAAAAGGTGGATTTGCCAGAAATGTAAAAAGGGCTGTGGAGATAGGATGTTCTTCTCTACAGTTTTTTATTGGCAATCCTACTGCCTGGACTCCCCCTCGCCTTGATGAACAAGAGCTAGAAAAACGCCGCTTGCTTTTAGAAGAGAGCGGTATTTATCCTCTTGTTGTTCATGCTTCTTATTTGATTAACCTTGCATCTGTTAAAGAAGAGTTCTACAATAAATCCTGCCAGCTTCTTCAGGAAACTGTTAGAAGAGCAAGTTTGTTGGGGGCTCCTTATATTGTTCTGCATGTCGGCAACCATGGTGGAAGAGGGTTCAAAGAAGGGCTGGAATTTTTTAGTGATACTTTGCAAAAAGAACTGGAAGATTGGCCTGCTGGAGTAGAGCTGCTTTTGGAAAATACGGCTGGTGGTGGTACTTCCCTGGGTGGATCATTTATAGCCCTGGGAAATATATTAAAGAAATTAAAAGGGGCCCAAGTTGGCATATGCTTTGACTCTGCTCATGCCTGGGCTGCAGGCTATGACCTTTCTTCAAAAGAGGGTGTGAAGAAAACAATGGATGAATTATTGGAGCATGTTGGAATCAATAATATTAAAGCAATTCATGCTAATGACAGCAGCACCCCAAGAGGCTCGCATCGTGATCGGCATTCGCATTTGGGAGAAGGCTTTATTGGAGATGGAGGTTTAAAGTTTTATTTAGGTTATCCTTGGGCAGAAGAAACTCCAGTAATTTTGGAAACTCCAGAGATGGGGAGCAGTTGGGATGAAGTGAATTTAAAACGCTTGTGGGACTATGCCGGAAAATAAGGTCGTGGTATTCAGAAAGAGTTTTTAGGCAGGAGGAGCATAAATACTTGGCCAAGAAAAAAAGAATTTATATTTGTAATGAATGTGGATATGAAACGTTTAGTTGGATAGGTAGATGCCCGGGCTGCCAGAATTGGTATTCTTTGCAAGGGGAAGATGTATTACCTGACCGAAAAAATATAATAGGGGCTCCGGAGGAAGGTGCCTTTAAAATACTTGATGATATTGAACCTCTCGAGGAAAAACGTTTCCAATCTGGTATTCAAGAAATGGACAGGGTTTTGGGTGGTGGAACAGTGCCCGGGTCTGTTATTCTGGTAGGCGGGGATCCCGGAATTGGTAAATCAACCCTTCTTTTGCAGGCTGCTTTACGTTTTGCAGCTAATAAGCATAAGGTGCTTTATGTTACTGGAGAGGAATCCTTAGGCCAATTAAGGACTCGGTCAACAAGATTGGGACTTCCTACCAGTGGGTTATCGGTCCTGGCCGAAATGGAGTACAGTCGTATTGCAAGCCAAATTAATTCCTTAAAGCCTGATTTGGTAATTATTGATTCTATCCAGACCATTATGAAAAGTGAGCTGGGAAGTGTTCCTGGTAGTGTCGTGCAGGTGAGGGAGGTTACAGCATCTTTAAATCAATTGGCCAAGAGCAAGCAGGTCACCTTTTTTCTGATCGGGCATGTTACCAAGGACGGAGCTATTGCAGGTCCTCGAATACTTGAACATATGGTTGACTGCGTGCTTTACTTTGAAGGAGACCGCTATCATAATTTTCGTATATTAAGAGGCATGAAAAACAGGTTTGGTTCCACTAATGAGATGGGCATATTTACTATGGAATCAAGCGGTTTGCTTGAAGTGGAGAACCCTTCTGCCCTTTTTCTAGGCAATCGTTCGGAAAAAGCAGCAGGTTCTATCGTTGTTTCAACTATAGAAGGTACCCGTCCCTTGTTGGTAGAAATTCAAAGTCTGGTAACTACCTCTTATACAGGTGGTGCTCCTCGCCGGACCTCTGCGGGAATAGACTTCAACCGTGTTGCCCTTATCGTGGCAGTGTTAGAAAAAAGAATAGGTATGCAACTTTATAACCGCGATATTTTTATTAACGCTATGGGGGGTGTAAAGGTTCTAGAGCCGGCAGTTGATTTGGGGGTGGCGCTTAGTGTTGCTTCGTCATACAGGGATACGCCTGCCGTTGAAGGAACAATAATGGTAGGAGAGATTGGTTTAACAGGAGAAGTGCGTCCTGTAAACCGCATAAGCGAGAGGTTAAAGGAGGGTTATAAGATGGGCTTCCAACGCTGCCTACTTCCTCAGGAGAACCTTGATGCACAGTTTTTTCCCGAGAAAAATATGCTGGAGAAAGAGATGGAGTTAATTGGCGTTTTGAACTTAAAACAGGCTCTGCAGTTGGGCCTGGAATAAGAAGGTTCAGGACAAGTGAAAAAGACCCAGGGCATTCAGTCGTTCATATTCTTTTCCAATAATCTCTTCCAGTTCTATATCCAAGAGGTGACATAGAGCAGCTAAATAAAAAAGGTTGTTCCCGATTTCTTCTTCAACGGTTTCTTTGCAGTTTTCACATAAATTACCTTTGATGTGTGAATCTAGGTATTTATGGCATTCACTCAAAGATGTTTCCGGTGGGATTTGCTGTTTTTCTGCATTGACAGAGATACAACCGCAGTCAGTAACTGTTTTGCTTATAGCGCGGTTAATGCGAGTTGTAGATTCTACATGCTTGGAGAGACTATCCAAGATGCTACGATGCCTTAGGAGTAGTTTGGACACTTTATTTTGAAAATGAGAGACCGTTTCATTATTGCTATTATTGACCTTCATAAAATATGCCACTCCTTTGTAAAATCATTCTTGTTTAATCAGTTGCCATGAATAACCTGAATTTGCCATTTTTAACCCTGGACTGTGAAAAACAAATGATTGCATAAGCGATTTGGTAAACAATAAATCACAGCAATCAAATAAACAAATGGCATTACTGTTTCTAATAATTTCATTATACTTGTTACGTTAAACAATTGTCAACGTAATATAATGATGAGTCGTGGTCAGGCATGGGGTTGAATGAAGCGAAATAATTGAAAAACATTATTGACAATCACATAAACATATGATAAAATCTACGATTTATTTGACACTACCCTTATAGTGTGGTAGAATTACTCATAGTAGTTAATTCTTATTGGGGAAAAGTTGCTAACTTGGGATAAATATTAAAACACAGCTATATACTCAAAACATTATGGGTGTTAAGCACCTATTATCCTTTAGGGCAGAGAAGGGATGCTAATGTTCAGTATCGGAGACAAAGTTGTATATCCAATGCATGGGGCTGGTATAATTGAAGCTATCGAAGAAAAGGAAATCTTGGGTGATAAGAAAAAGTATTATGTCATGAATATGCCAATAGGTGATATTAAAGTTATGATTCCCCTGGATAATGTTGAGCAGGTTGGGCTGCGTGATGTGATTGCCAAGAGTGCTGTCAATCAAGTGATCGCAGTATTGCAGAGCGCAGATGAAGCCTGTAATGATAATTGGAACCGACGTTACCGTGCGAATATGGATAAAATAAAAAGCGGAAATGTTTTTAGTGTGGCGGAAGTTGTGCGTAGTCTTCTAATCCGAGAACGTGATAAAGGGTTGTCTTCTGGTGAGAGAAAAATGCTGGAAAGCGCCAAGCAGATTTTAATAAGTGAACTTTTAATGGTACAGGGAATTGATTGCAATGAGATAATTTCAAATATGGATAACTTAATAGGTTTACAGGATATATAATCATTATTTATTTTCCTGATTTTTTTCTTGTTTATCCACTGCTGTATTATATTGAAAATGTTCGCTTAGTAGTAAGACATCCCAAAAAGATGTCTTATTTTTACGTATATTTGTTATTGAAACAAGATAAAGCGATAAGTTATAATAAAATATAGAAAAATTTAAACAGAAAGGAGGTGGGATAGAAATGTTAAAAGGTTTTGTGCGATTTGTTATTACTATTATAGGTTTTGTTGGTGGATATCAATTATTTGATCTGGCTATTCCATCGCTTATATTAGCCATAGGGCTTGCAATACCAATCCCTACTGGTATTTGGTTTCCTATTTTGGGAGGTATTTTTTCAGGACTAATAATTTATTTTATTACTCCTTATATTTTCCACTATCTCGGCAAACTTGCATCTTGGATCGATAATAAGATGAAGCTTATTCCTACACAGGATATTGTTCTTGGTGTAGCAGGCTTGCTGATTGCTCTAGTGATAGGAGTATTGTTGAATATTCCTCTCTCAAGGATTCCTTGGGTAGGTCCTTATCTTTCTTTGACTGTTACTTTGATCCTGGCCTACCTGGGAGTGACCTTTTTTTTGAACCGTAAAGACGATTTCTCCTTTATCGGTCCCCTATTAGCAAAGCGACCTGGAAGCATGGAGGAAAAAAAAGGATCGTCACCTGTCAAAGTTTTAGATACAAGTGTTATTATTGATGGAAGAATAATGGATATATGTAAGACGGGTTTTGTAGAAGGAAGGATAGTCGTATCTGGTTTTGTCTTGGAAGAGTTGCGGCATATTGCTGATTCTCCTGATCTGTTGAAGCGTAACAGGGGGCGAAGAGGATTAGATATACTGAACAAGATGCAAAAGGAGACAAGCATTGAGGTGAAAATAATAAATACTGATTACGAAGATATTACAGAAGTCGACAGCAAATTGGTTAAATTGGCCCAAGATTTAGGAGGAGTTATTGTAACCAATGATTATAACCTCAATAAGGTTTGTGAATTGCAGGGTGTGCCTGTTTTAAACATTAACGAACTGGCAAATGCTGTTAAGCCTGTTGTTTTACCTGGCGAGGAGATGGAAGCTTATATTGTAAAAGACGGGAAAGAAGCCGGGCAGGGTATAGCTTACCTGGATGATGGAACTATGATTGTGGTCGAAGGTGGAAAGCGTTATATCGGAGAGACTCTTGAAGTTCTAGTCACCAGCGTTCTTCAAACAGCTGCCGGACGAATGATTTTTGCTAAGCCAAAGACCAGCTATCCGGAGAAGATTAGCTTGAAACAATAATGGAGGAAGACCTTTATGTCAAAATATTCGAAGCCGTCCTTAATAATAACTGCTGCCGGACAGGGAAAACGCATGGGTGGTGGTAAAAACAAACTTTTCATTTTTTTAGGTGGAAAACCTATTCTCGCCCATACTCTGCAGATTTTTAAAGAAATGGACCTTTTTGCTCTTATCTTAGTGATTATAGCTCCGGGAGAAGAAAATATTTTTCGCCGATGGGTTTCTCTACCCTTTTTGTCTCAAGACAAACGTTTTTTAATTGTAACAGGCGGCCAGGAACGCCAAGATTCTGTTTATAAAGGTTTGCTGGCTTTGGAGGAAAGTGGAATTGATAATGGTTCAATAGTGTGTATTCATGACGGTGCTCGCCCCTTCGTTACTCCTTCATTGGTGGATGAGGTTTATCAGGAAGCCCTTTTTTCAGGTGCTGCTACGGCCGGCATACCTATAAAAGATACCATCAAACGGGTAGATCAGGATATGAAGGTGATTGACACACCAGCAAGGGATACCCTGATAGCAGTACAGACCCCTCAGTGTTTTAAATATTCCCTTCTCTGGGAAGCCCACCGCCGGGCGCAGGAGGATAACTTCAGAGGAAGCGATGATGCATCCTTGATAGAAAGGATAGGGGGTAATGTTAAAATAGTAACTGGAAGCGATGAAAACTTTAAGATAACCACTGCATTAGATTTTATGGTTGCCGAAGCATTATTAATGACTGAAAATAAACCAAAACAAAATGGTGTCGACTCATTAGATAATTTTTTTGATTGGACCTGCCGATAGCAAGGTAGCAAGTAAGTAATACCAGGCAGGGTCTCACTAAAAGGCAGATTTATTGAGATAACAGTTAATAGAAAGCGGGGCAGCAAGGAATGAGTTTTCGTATCGGTAACGGTTATGACGTGCACCCGCTGCGACAGGGGCGAAACCTGGTGTTGGGTGGTGTGAAGATACCCTTTGAAAAAGGATTATCCGGACATTCTGATGCTGACGTTTTGACCCATGCTGTAATGGATGCCCTCTTAGGAGCTGCTGCTCTTGGAGATATTGGAACACATTTTCCGCCAGGACTTGACAAGTACAAAAATATTTCCAGCCTTATTCTTTTAGAAAACGTTTTATTGCTTTTGCAAAAGAAAAAATTGGAAATAGTGAACGTGGATAGTATTATCGCCATTCAGCGCCCCCGTCTTTCACCTTATATTAACGAGATGCGTTCTAACCTTGCGAGTGTTTTACGGATCAATGATAGTTATGTTTCAGTAAAAGCGACAACAACAGAGAAACTTGGTTTTACGGGGCGTGAAGAGGGAGTTTCTGCTTATGCGGTAGCTTTACTTCTTCAACAACTTTAATAGTTTGTTGACAGTTATTTATTATCATTCTATAATAGTTTACAATTACATTAATGATTGCATAGTGCAAAGGTCATGATGGGGAAAAGTACGCCGATTTCTTAGCACAGAGAGGAGTCTTCAGCGGCTGAAAAAGGTTCCGGCGTAAGATGCGGTGGAAGTGCACCCCGGAGCTTATCCTCCTAAAGGATATGGATGTGCATATCCCTTTAAGAGAATACGGAAACCTCTGATACAGGTAAGAGAGCTGGAGCGAAAATATTTGCTCAAGCAGAGTGGAACCGCGGTTTATACTTAATACCGTCTCTGCCTTGGTGGAGGCGGTATTAATAATTTATAGCACAATATTATTTTAGTTAGGTAGATATGAAATATTTCAAGGGGATGGGAAAATGTTTGCAAGGTTAAGAAAGGATATTGGTGCGGTTTTCGAAAGGGATCCAGCGGCTAGAGGTCTTCTGGAAGTGCTCCTTTGCTATCCTGGATTTCACGCCCTTCTTTTACATCGTTTTGCCCATTGCCTTTTTAGAAAGGGATTAATAGTTTTTCCCCGCATTATTTCTCATATTTCCCGTTTTATAACCGGCATTGAAATACATCCCGGCGCAAGAATAGGAGAGAGCTTTTTTATTGACCATGGCATGGGTGTGGTTATTGGTGAAACAACGGAGATAGGAGACCGGGTGACGATTTACCAGGGTGTGACTTTGGGTGGAACCAGCACAAATAGGAAAAAGCGACATCCTACGGTGGGCAACAATGTAGTCATAGGGACCGGAGCGCATGTTTTAGGGCCAGTAAATTTAGGTGAAGGCGCTCGCGTTGGAGCAGGTTCTGTTGTTCTTCATTCTATTCCTCCAGGAGCAACAGTAGTAGGTATACCTGGAAGAGTTGTTTTTCACCGAGGTAAAAAGATTAAACCTGTGGATTTGAACCATCAGGACTTACCTGACCCTGTGGCACGGATGTTAGATTCCCTTCAAAATCAAATTGATGACCTGCGAGTTTTGACGGATAATCTAAGTGATAAAGATGGTGTTGGCAGAGATGGATTGAAAGATACTGTAGAGGGGGGGAAGATAAATGATAAAACTCTATAACACTTTAAGCGGAAAAAAAGAGCCGCTTGTACCGGTGTATGAAGGACAGATAGGGATATACGCTTGTGGACCTACAGTATACGATTACTTTCATATTGGGAACGCCAGAGTCTTTATTACAATTGACGTGCTAAGACGCTACCTATCTTATCGTGGTTACAAGGTTACTTTTGTACAAAATTATACGGATATCGATGACAAAATGATAGAGAAGGCAAAACAGATGGATATTACTGTAAACAGGCTGGCAGATCGTTTTATAGACCATTACTTGGAAGATGCTGCTTCTTTGGGAATTCTTCCTGCCGATTATCAACCTCGTGCCACAGATCATATTCCTCAAATCATTGCCCTTATTGAAAAATTGGTGGGAAAAGGCATGGCTTATGAAGTCGAGGGGGATGTTTATTTTGATGTTCAATCCTTTCCTTCCTATGGCAGGCTTTCGGGGCAAGACTTATCAGAGCTTTCGGCAGGTGCCAGAGTTGAAGTTGATAAAAGAAAAAGGCACCCTATAGATTTTGTACTATGGAAGAAAGAAAAACCAGGTGAGCCTTCTTGGGAAAGTCCCTGGGGCAGAGGACGGCCTGGTTGGCATATCGAATGTTCAGCTATGTCTATGCATTACTTGGGAGACACCCTTGATATTCATGCCGGAGGTCAGGACCTGATATTTCCTCATCATGAAAACGAGATTGCCCAGAGCGAGGGTGCTACCGGAAAGACATTTACAAAGTACTGGACCCATGTTGGTTATCTTAACATAAATGAAGAAAAAATGTCCAAAAGCCTGGGAAATGTATTGACGGTGCAACAATTGCGCCAAGAAGGAGATCCCTTGGCCCTCCGCTTTTTTATGCTTTCGGCGCATTACCGTAGCCCTATTAACTTTACTGTTGAATACTTGGAACAGACTTCAAAAGCTCTGGAACGCTTAAGTTCCCTGGTCTATAATATAAGGGAAAGGATTGCGAAAGCTGAGGACGGTATTCTTGATAACGAGGAAGAGGTGTTAATGCAAAAGATCAATTCGAGCAAGGATAAGTTTATTCAGTCCATGGATGATGACTTTAATACTGCAGAGGCTATTGGTTCGCTTTTTGAATTAGCCAGGGATGCTAATGTATACCTTAACCGATCTGAGGGTCAGAAAGTTGAGGTGTTAGAAAGAATCTTACATTTCTACCAGGAGACCGATAAGATATTGGGTTACCTGCAGGACACTTCTCCTCTCACTTTAGACGAGGAGATAGAAGAGCTAATTAATAGAAGAGAAGAAGCACGTCGCCAGAAAGACTGGGTTGTGGCAGATGAAATACGCGATCGCCTTAAAGAGGGCGGTATTATCCTCGAAGATACACCCCAGGGAGTTCGTTGGAAAAGGGAAAGAAAAAGCTGAAAAAGGGTGCCTATATTTTTTGCTGAGTGTGATGATGTGAAAAAAGAAATCATTGATTTAAAGGTGGTAACTGAAAATCGCTAATGGGTACAGCTAGGAAGAAAGCGGACGGTAGAAAGGAAAACAATAAAAAGAATTTTGCCAAGAGAAAGGGTAGCACCAATATTTTTTCTCCACCTGAAATAAGGTCAGAAAACCAGGAGGAGTTAATTTTTGGCCGACAAACAGTGCTTGAGGCACTGAAAGCCGGCCTCGCCTTGCGTTCAATTTACCTGCAGGAAGGTGCCGCAGGAGAAGTTGTAAAGGATATTCAAGCCAGGGCAAAAGCGTTAGGAATTTCTCTTAATACTCTAAGAAAAGAGGAACTGGAGGAAAAGGTATCTTCTAAAAAACATCAGGGTGTTATTGCTTCTCTGTCCCCTTTTCAATATTGTACTGTAGAAGACATCTTAGAAAAACCCCGTACTGCTGGTGCAGCTTTTTTCTTATTGGTATTGGACCATCTTCAAGACCCTCATAATGTGGGCTCTTTATTGCGTACTGCTTCCCTGTCAGGCGTAGATGGAGTAGTTATCCCTAAAGACCGTGCCTGTGGAATAACGCCTGCGACATATAAAGCTTCTGCGGGAGCTTTGTCCTATATTCCTGTTGCACAGGTGGTTAACCTGTCACGGGAAATTGACAAACTAAAAGATAGCGGGTTATGGATTATGGGGGCGGATATGGAGGGAACAATTCCTTTTTATGAGGCACCTCTTGATATCTCTCTGGCGCTGGTTTTAGGAAGTGAGGGTAAAGGACTATCCAGGCTTGTTAAAGAGAAGTGCGATTATTTGCTGCAGATACCTACCTATAGCACTATATCTTCCTTGAACGTGGCCGTTGCTGGAGGATTGATAACTTACGAGGTTTACCGTCAGCGATTAAACAAGAAAAGGTGAACAGGAGGCAAAGATGTCTTTACTTATTGTTGACGGTTATAATATAATTAACCAATGGCAGGAATTGGAAGACCTTTGTCATGAGAATATGGAGATAGCAAGGCTTAAGCTAGCTGAAATACTTCAAGAGTTTACCCCTTTAATTTGGGATAAGATTATTATTGTCTACGATGCTTACCGTGTAAAAGGCAAACCTCAAATTTATGAAGCCCAAAATGTTGAAATAATATTCACCGGTGAAAATCAGTCTGCTGATGTTTTTATAGAACGTCTGGTGGTAACTCTTTTTGAAATCGGGGAAGAAATTGAAGTGGCTTCTTCAGATAACTTGGAGCAACGGATAGTGCTGTGGAAGGGTGGGAGGAGGCTTTCCGCAAGGGAGTTGCGTCTAAAGATCCTGGATTGCCGCCAAAAATTGAGCAAAATACGAAGCATGGAAAATTCATCAAGAAACGCCCTCGATGAAATGATTTCGGACAAGGTAAGGGATGCGTTGGAGAAATGGCGTCGCCTTTAATTAGTATGAGCTGTTATTGCAGCTTGTTCATCTATATTTATGGTTCAATAGATAGATTTTACCTTTGTGATGCGGCTCAATAACCTTTTCATCGAAAAGTGCTTGACGCTCTTAGAATACATGAGATATAATAGCTGTGAGGATTCAACCCAATTCCAACAATGGAGGCGAATGCTTGTGGTTTTAGTGGCGCAAGGGATTAGGGAAGAGGATCGGGCATGCACGGAGCTGGATTTAGCAAAGGTTGAGGAATATGAGGAAAAAACGGATGAAGAAGTTGCCGGAGAAGCCAAACATGGAAACGACATTGCGTTGGAATACCTGATTAATAAATACCGTAACTTTGTAAAAGCTAAAGCCAGGTCATATTTTCTTATCGGCGCCGACAGGGAAGATATTATTCAAGAAGGAATGATCGGATTATATAAAGCTATTCGTGATTTTAAAGGCGATAAGCTTTCTTCATTTCGAGCCTTTGCAGAACTATGCATTACCCGGCAGATAATCACGGCCATTAAAACTGCTACCCGTCAAAAACATATACCATTAAATTCCTATGTCTCTCTTAATAAACCTATATACGATGAGGATTCTGATCGCACATTGCTGGATATATTATCCGGCACGAAGGTGACTGATCCCGAAGAATTGATGATTAACCGGGAAGAATACAACGATATTGAACATAAAATGGGTGAAATATTAAGCGATCTTGAATGGCGTGTGCTGATGTTATACCTGGAGGGAAAATCCTACCAGGAGATTGCAGTAGAGCTTAGAAGACACGTTAAATCAATAGACAATGCTTTGCAGAGAGTGAAACGCAAATTGGAACGCTACCTTGAGATCAGGCGGGTGTAGCTCAGTGGTAGAGCCCTGGCTTCCCAAGCCAGTCGCGTGGGTTCGATTCCCATCATCCGCTCCATAAGAACAATGTAAAGGGCCCTACCTCCATTAGTGTTGGGCTTTTTCTTCGTCTAATACTCAAGCAGCCGGCAAAGAGTTTTGTAAAGATGGGTTCCAGTTTTATGATAGGACCTTTCCAGATTTGTCGAGGGGCAGATTTAATTGACAAGGTTATATTAATGTGCTACAATACAACTCGTTCAACCGCTCGTGTAGGGTTCAAAATTTACTCTTGGTAAATACCTGTATGCGGCGAGTTCAAAGGGAAAGAAGGATTAAACATGTATGCTATTATTGAAACCGGAGGCAAACAGTACCGGGTAACAGAGGGCACAGTGTGTAGTGTTGAAAAGTTGAATCTTGATGTTGGAGAAGAAGCGGTTTTTGATAAGGTCTTGACTATTACTACAGATGCCGACACGGAAGTTGGAACACCTTACCTGGCAGATACAAGAGTAAAGGGAAAGGTCTTGGCTCATGGTAAAAACAAAAAGATTATTGTTTACAAGTATAAGGCTAAAAAAAATTACAGGCGCAAACAGGGACATCGCCAACCACATACCCGTTTACTTATCCAGGGAATTGAATCAAATAAAGCATAAATGGTAAAAGTTGAGATCAAGAGAGATAAGGATGCCAATCCCCTTTTTGTAGAAATTAAAGGTCATGCCCTTTTTGCTCCTAGCGGGAGCGATATAGTATGTGCAGCTGTTTCAATGCTCGTTCAGTCCGTGCTTTTTGGTATGGAAGACCTTTTGGAAATTAAGCCTCCACAGACTCTTGAAGAAGGGTATTTCTTATTGAGTATTCCAGATGGAATAGAGAGTGGCAAACGTGAGAAGTTTTTACTCTTATTGGAGACAATGTTGCTTGGTTTAAAAGAAACGGCAAGAACCTATCCTAATCATGTTGACTATAAAGAGATTACCCATACTTAAGACATGGCGAAATGGGAGCTATCTTTTCATTAGCATTCAAGGATTTAGCTTGAAGCATTTTTAAAGGGGGGATAATTAATGCGCAGTATGGATTTACAGTTGTTTGCTCATAAAAAAGGTGTGGGAAGTTCTCGCAATGGCAGGGATAGCAATGCGAAACGTCTCGGAGTTAAAAAGTATGGAGGGCAGATGGTCTCTTCTGGGAATATACTGATTCGCCAGAGAGGGACAAAGATAAACCCTGGTCTTAATGTAGGCAAAGGTAAAGATGACACTCTTTTTGCCTTAACTGATGGATATGTTGCTTATGAGCGTATGGGCAAGCTTAAAAAACAGGTTAGCGTTTATCCTGCTAATTAAACCCCGTATAACGGGGTTTTTTTAAAGTTTGTCTTGCACTGAGGTGGTGCCAAATTTGTTTGTGGACAATGTTAAAGTGTTTGTCTCCGGAGGCAAAGGAGGAAACGGTGCACTTTCTTTTAGAAGAGAAAAATATGTCCCTCTTGGAGGACCTGATGGAGGTAGGGGGGGAGATGGCGGCGATGTGGTCTTTATACCGACTTTCCATAAAAATACTCTTGTTCATTTAAATTATCACCCCCATTTGAAAGCGCAGAATGGTTTTCACGGTGAGGGAGGTAAAAGAAATGGTAAAAGAGGAGAAGACCTCTTGGTAGAGGTCCCCATGGGAACGATTATTAAAGATGAAGTAGGTAACCAGCTGGCAGATCTTAATTGCCCGCATGTTAAGGTTGTAGCAGCTAGAGGCGGGAGAGGTGGAAGAGGAAACGCCAGTTTTGCTTCTTCGCGCAGGCGGGCTCCTAGATTCGCCGAAAATGGTGAGCATGGAGAAGAGCGTATATTTTTCTTGGAGCTTAAGGTTCTTGCGGACGTAGGTATGATCGGTTATCCTAATGCAGGCAAGTCAACTTTGCTCTCAAATATTTCATCGGCTACTCCTAAAATTGCTAACTATCCTTTTACTACATTGGTTCCTCAGCTGGGTGTGGTAAATTTAGAAGAAGAGCATACCTTTGTTGTTGCTGATCTTCCCGGTATTATTGAAGGTGCTCATCAAGGTACAGGATTAGGGATTCGTTTCCTAAAACACATAGAACGTACCAAGGTATTATTATACATAATTGATATGGCAGCTACTGATGGAAGAGATCCTCTACAGGATTATGAAAAATTAAACTTAGAGTTACAGAAATACAACACTGCTTTACTCTCTCGTCCCGCTATAATAGCTGCTAATAAAATTGATTTACCGGGAGCGTTGGATAATTTTCAACACTTTCAAAACAATATTGCTGAAGAAATACATCTATTCCCTGTTTCAGCAGTGACGGGAGAAGGCGTAAAAGGATTAGTAGAAGAAATTTACCGTTGTTTAGCGGAGGTTATGGTTTTAAATCAGCAGCAAAAACATGTTGCGGAGCAGGAAACTATTTATTTGCCATCTTCTTCGCAGCATAGCTTTACTAGTGTTCAAAGAGAAGGAGATCTATTTATTGTAAGAGGTACTGAAATAGAAAATGCAGTTAAAAGAGCGGATTTGCGCAGTGAAGAGGGTGTCAATTATTTTCAAAAGGTAATTAAAGGGCTTGGAGTGGAGGATGAGCTTAAAAAGAAGGGAATCAAAGAAGGAGATACAGTTAGAATCGGAGAGCACGAATTTACTTATCAATAGAAATTATAATTAATAGTTTGCTCCTGCTTATAATTAAATTAACGCCTCGGGGAAGAGTTGGAATGAGTTTTTTACTACCAAAAGTAGTCAACAAAGAACTTTCTATAGGTCTCATGGGGGGGACTTTTGATCCAATCCATATCGGACACCTGGTTACTGCGGAAGAAGCAAGACAACAGTTTAAATTAGATCATGTTGTTTTTATGCCTGCAGGAAACCCGCCCCATAAAGATGAGGCGACCATAACTCCTTCAGAACACCGCTACCTCATGAATATGCTGGCAGTTGTTGATAATCCCTGTTTTACTGTTTCTAGGTTAGAAATTGATTCTGCTCAGCCTTGCTATACCATCGATACCGTAAGGCGGTTTTATGATCTTTATAACGGTAACGTAAAACTGTTTTTTATTACCGGAGCGGATGCTATTCTGGATATTACTTCATGGAAAGATTACAGAGAGCTGCTGAGTAGTTGTCCTTTCATTGCAGCCTCACGGCCTGGTTATTCCTTTGATAAGTTGAAGGTAATAATGGGGTCTGCTTTTTCTGAGGTCATTAAAAGGGTCCATTTGTTGGAAATTCCGGCAATGGCCATTTCTTCAACATTCATTCGAAGAAGAGTCGCTGAAAACAGAACTATAAGGTATCTAACCCCTGATTCTGTCGAACAGTATATTTATAAGAATAACCTATACGTCCGGTAGCCTATTGACTTCTTTTCACCCCAGTGATATTATTAAAAAAATTCCAGAAAAAGTTTATATTTGCGCTCTTTTAAAAAGTGAATGGTAGTATGAGTAATTTAAAGCATTATAATGACGAAAAGGTTGTGGAGAGACTCGAAACGAGGTGAAATAATGGTAAAAACCCTTTATGTGGGGAATATTTCGTGGGGAACTACCGAAGAAGAACTTCAAAATGCTTTCGCCAGGTATGGAGAGGTTTTAGGTTGTCGAATTATTACCGAGAGGTCTACGGGTCGTTCCAGGGGATATGGATTTGTAGAAGTGCGTGAAGAGGATACTCAAGTAATGATAGACAATATGAATGGTGTTGAGCTTGATGGACGGCCACTGGTCGTCAATGAAGCCAAGCCGAGGGATTAAAAGGCAACTTGAGTTGCCTTTTGCATTTTAATAAGCCTTTTTATTTATAATAGGAAGGAATGTTTATTTTTTTGTCAAAATAAATAATAGGATGCAAAAGAATGAAAGGTGAAAAAAGAAGGATGGATAGAGAAAATGCAAGGGAGATGCTGCGAAATAAAATAAGCGAAGAGCTATTTTGCCATTGCCAGGGAGTGGAAGAGGCGGCTATCAGGCTTGCGGATCACTATGGGATTAGCGCAGAAAAAGCTTCAATGGCAGGGTTGCTACATGATTTTGGTAAAACTTTGCCTGAAAATACACTCTTATATCTGGCTGCTAAATATGAAATCACAGATTACTTGACTCAGCAGGAACCAGCCCTTTTGCACGCTCCTGTGGGAGCATGGTTACTCAAACACGAAATAGGTGTTAATGATATTGAGGTCCTGGAAGCGGTAAGATTGCATACGACAGGCACAGAGAACATGTCCCTTTTATCTAAAGTTATTTATCTGGCTGATTTTATCGAACCGGGTAGAAGTTGCCCCGGTGTAAACAAGATTAGAGAAATAGCTTTTACAAATCTTGATGATGCATTGCTTTATGTTGTCGACCTTACTATAAAATACGTCCTCGATAGGCGGAAATTTGTGCATCCGGACTCAATTTCTTTCCGGAATAATATTATATTAAACTTGAGGAAAAAAGAGCAGGAGATGCAGGGGTATGGTTCGTTCTAAAACAAAAAGGAGAAGATCCGGCAGGAAAGGATCATTGTTCACTAAGCGCTTAGTTTTTGTGTTAGTTTTTGTTGTTGCACTGTTTGTTCTGGTTACCGGTATACGTTTACTTGGTCCTTTCCATTCATTTCAGAACAGGGCCGACTGGGCCTTGTCTCTAAGGGATCTTTCTTTTTCCGGAGGAACAAATTATCTTCTTTATGGGGTAATAGAGGAAGAAGGGAAAGCTGAAGTCGAGGAACTCCTTTTTTTGAATTATCCGCCAGAAAATGATACTCCCAATATTATTATTATTCCAGGAAACTTGTTGATGCATCGCTTGGATGAGGATAATGAACTGCAAAAATCCGATATTGAGGAGGATATTGGTAGGGGAGGTATCTCCAGGTATTACACTCCTGCTGATTTTTATGATGAAGGTGGAACTGAGCTATTAGTGTCACAGGTGTCTCATCTTTTAAATGTTCCCATCCATTATTTTCTGGAGATAGATCACAAGCTGATTGCAGACGCGGGAAATGTAAAGGGTGAAGATGAGTATGGGGAATTTTTTTTTCAGGAAGTGACAAAACTAGAAAATGAAGGGTTTTTAGCTGTCTCCAGTTTTCTTCGAGAGATTTCCCCCTATTTTAATACAAACCAGTCCTGGGATGAACTGCAAGAGCTTAATGAAACCCTTGAACCTCTCTTTGATTCTGAAAGTATAATTGTTGAAATCCCGGGTGATTGGAAGGAATTTAAAGGGGAGGATTACCTGATACCAGACCAGGACCAGGTCGCATCTATTATGGAAAATTTAGGTCAAGATTTTGTTCTTCCCCGGGATATGATCACTGTAGAGGTGTTAAACGGTTGCGGTATATCAGGCATAGCGGGAAAAGTCGGCGAAACCCTAAAGGATGAAGGTTTTGAGGTTGTAAATATTGATAATGCTGATCATCAAGATTATCAGCGCAGTCAGGTTATCTCTCGTGTGAGTGGTATAGAAGTGGCCAGAGAGGTGGCCTTAAATGTTTCTGGCGCAGAGCTTTTCAAAGATCCGGTGCCTGATCACCAGGCAATGGTTACGGTGATTATAGGAAATAATTATTAGATATATTTTGCCCAAGGAGGAGATATTTTTGCCGTTAAATGCAAAGGAATTTGCCTTTAAGGCAGTTCGTTTGTTAAGTGAAAAAAAGGCTATGGATATTATCATTTTGGACATAGGGAATGTTTCTTTAATAGCTGATTATTTTGTTATTTGCAATGGTGCAACCCGCATTCAGACTAAATCAATTTGTGATCACCTTATCGAGAACTTGCCGGAAGATAAGCACCAGCTTTTGCGTGTGGAGGGGTACCAGGAGGCATCATGGATTTTGCTCGATTTTGGTGATGTAATTATTCACATTTTTGTGCCTGAGGAGCGCTCTTTTTATAACCTGGAGCGTCTCTGGGGAAAGGCCGATAATGTAGATGCCGAGGACTCTTTTTCTATTTCGTTGAACTGAATTACGGTTTGTAATTATTTAAATAACGGGGTATTAATTTTATGAATGATTTTTCAGAAGAGAAAAGAAGGCCCATGTATTATTTTCAAAAAGCTCAAAAAACTGAGGTGCACGAAGCTGCTAAGCAATTACTAAAAGAGGGCAATACAGTGGCTTTGACAGGAGCGGGTATTTCTGTTGCCAGTGGTATCAGGCCTTTTCGTGGAAAGGGAGGCCTTTGGGAGAAGTACGATCCCGAAGAAGTGGCAAATATAAACAACTTTATTCGCAATCCTGCGGCCTCATGGGTGGCACTTAAAGAGATTATGGATGTGGTGGAGGTTGCTCGTCCGAACCCGGCCCATCTTTCCCTGGCTGCTCTGGAGAAGATGGGGATTTTGAGTAGCGTTATTACACAAAATGTGGATGGTTTGCACCAGGAAGCAGGAAACAGTTACGTTATTGAGTTTCATGGCAATACCCGAAGGGTAATCTGCATGGATTGTCGGGCTTTTTATGCTGCCAGAGAAATAAATATGGACAGTCTTCCCCCTCATTGTCCCGCTTGCAACGGTCTGCTTAAGCCGGATGCCGTATTTTTCGGAGAAGCCATACCGAGGACTGCACTAGAACAAGCCCGGACAGAGGTTCACCAGTGCCGCATAGCACTGGTTATAGGCACCTCTGGAATGGTGGAGCCAGCGGCTAGCCTGCCTTTCTTGGCACAAGAAAAAGATGCTGTAGTAATAGAGATAAACTCTGAACGCTCTTTTCTCACTTCCAGGGTTGATATCTTTTTGGAGGGGAAAGCAGAAGAAGTGCTTCCTTTGCTAGTGGAACAGATCAAGATTTTTTCAGAAAAGTAGAGTCGTTTAAGAAGTTAATTTAATTGTTGTTATTTATTAGAACAGGCGCTTTATCTTATGAGGCGACTGTTTTATTTTGCTATTTTGTAGCCCTGTTTAGAAGAAGTTATGTAAAACGGGAAAAAGAGCTTGCGCGGCTCACTGTTGGCTATCGCGTATTCACAATCGGTTCTTGCCTGGCAATCCACACATGAAGGGAAATTATAGTTTCGCACCAGGTAACGGAACTTTAAATATTCCGGACTTGTCCATATATCAAGCAGATGATCATCTTTTATGTCTCCCAGCAGGTATGATTCAACCTGTTTATGGCGATTGTCAAAAATGTAAGGATAGGAATGAAGCAATGCATAACATGGGCTGACTTTTCCGTCAGAGCGTATCACGAGTGCTTGTCATTTATGAAGCTGCACGTTCTTTCACTACCTCAGTAGTTGCGCCGGTGGACCCAAGATATCCGCTTCTACCCTCCGTTCAGTGGAAAAGTGAGAAAAGGTTTCGTATTTTCGCAATTTAGCCTTCAAGATAATTTAAAAATAAAAAAGTCTATGTTATAATTAAAGTGATGGTGGCAAATTGTTAATATGTCAATTAATCAATTATAAGGAGGTTTAATATGAGCAAAATTTATAGGGTAAACATGACGGAGAAGAAAGTAACAGTAGAAGATGTTCCTGAAAATTATGCTCAGTTGGGTGGCAGATCCTTGACATCCAAGATTGTTTCCGAAGAAGTGCCCGCAGCTTGTCATCCCCTGGGGCCGTACAATAAGATTGTCATTTCTCCAGGAGTTCTTGCAGGCACCAATGCCCCTAGTTCCGGGCGTATATCAGTTGGCGGCAAATCACCCCTTACAGGTGGTATCAAGGAAGCTAATGCCGGCACACCTACCGCCCAGAAATTGGGCCGCTTGCAGGTAAAGGCTATTATTGTAGAGGGAATAGCATCTGACGGGGCCTATCTGTTAAAATTAAACAAAGATGGGGCGGATCTGGTTTCTGCAGATCATCTGAAGGACAAGCTGACCAGCGAAATCAACAAAGATCTCTTTGGTAAATACGGTAACAAAGTTGGGATTATGAACATTGGTATTGCTGGAGATTTTAAAATGGGTATGGCCGGGATTTGTTTCAATGATACTGAGGGCCGAGCCAGCCGCTATTCGGGAAGAGGTGGTTTGGGCGCCGTTTTGGGAAGCAAAGGTTTAAAAGCCATGGTTGTGGATGATGAAGAAGCTCCCGGTGTGGAGATCAAGGACCGGGACCTTTTTAAACAGGGTCAGAAAAAGATGGTTGAAGCCTTACGCAGCCATGATGTTACTAAGCCGGGCGGTGCGTTAAACAGCTTTGGAACTGCTGTGCTGGTCAACATTCTCAACGAGGCCGGAGGCTATCCCACCAGGAACTTCAGCGACGGTAAATTTGAGGGAGCTCAGGCCACCAGCGGAGAGGCTATTGCCGAAACGGTGCAAAAGCGCGGTGGAGGCATGATGGGTCACGGCTGCCATCCTGGTTGCATTATCCGTTGCTCCAACGTTTATCCCAATGAAGACGGCAGTGAAATGACTTCCTGTATAGAATACGAGTCTACCTGGTCTCTGGGGGCAAACTGCAACATTGACAACCTGGATGATATTGCCAGGCTTATTCATCAATGCAACGAGATCGGTGTAGATACCATTGAAACCGGTGTTACCATTGGCGTGGCCATGGATGTTGGAGTTATACCATTTGGCGACGGTAAGGCAGCAATTAAGTTGATGGATGAAATCCGCAAGGGAACTCCTTTAGGCCGTATTTTGGGTAACGGTGCCTGGTTTACCGGTAAAGCATATGGCACAACTCGTGTACCTACAGTTAAGCGGCAGGGAATGCCCGCTTACGAACCACGCGCTGTTAAAGGGATCGGTACCACTTATATTACCACACCTATGGGCGCGGACCATACAGCCGGATATACCATTGCACCGGAAATTCTCTCAGTGGGTGGGCAGGTAGATCCCCTTTCTAATGAAGGTAAAGTTGAGCTTTCCAGGGCTTTCCAGGCTACCACTGCATTTATTGATGCAAGCGGTTACTGCCTGTTTATTGCTTTTGCCGTATTGGACTTTCCTGCGGGAATGGAGGGCATGGTTGAAACAGTGAATGCTGTGCTTGGCACAAATTGGAAAACGGATGATGTAGATTCGCTGGGTATGGCAGTTCTTAAAGACGAGCTTATCTTTAACAAAAAGGCCGGGTTCTCTAAGGAAGATGATCGACCCCCTGAATTTATGCGGTATGAAAAACTTCCTCCTCACAACCAGGTGTTTGATATTCCTGACGAAGAACTGGACAAAATTTGGGCAAAAGTTCTTGGATAGTAGAGAAGTTTTTAAATGGAAAGGCCTCGGGGTTGCTAACCTCCGGGGCCTTTAATATGTGTGCCCGGCACGGGCAGTAACTTGCCGGTAGAAAGTTCGTCCCGGTTTAATATAAATGGCGTTGTTATGCATAAGCTCTTGTGGTAAGATGTTTTTCAGAAGGCCAACTATTCAATTTTGGTCGGGAGGTGACATAAATGATTAAAGTAGAGGTGGTGCTTTTTGCTACCCTTCAAAAATATAATTCCGAGGGGGAAAGCTCTCAGTCTTTTTATCTAGAAATGTCAGACGACAGCACTGTAGAAGATCTTCTCAAGATACTTAAAATTCCAGCAAGGGAGAGTAAACAGGTATTTATTAATAGCCGCCGCCAGGAATGGAATTATAACCTTCAAGATGGAGATAGGGCAGCAATTTTTCCTCCTATTGCCGGTGGATGATTTCCGGTGTTAAACAACGAGCAAAGTGGGGTGAAATAAAGAGATGATTGTTGAAGACCGCAATAACCTTGTGGAAGCTCTCAGAGCAGCGTCTCAGGAGGGTATAGATCCTGATGAAAAGAACTATAGAAAGCTATCTTTGGATGTGGAGAAAGCGTTGGCAGATAAGTATACTTGTTCCTTGCGGGAGGTAGAGATAGCTGCTTTGGAGAATCAGATTGTTCCCGAACGTTACCAACGCAGTTTGGGAACTGTTGGAGGAGAACAGGGGCAACTGCGACTACTAAAATCATGTGTTGTAATAGTGGGCCTGGGAGGTTTGGGAGGGCTTGCGACGGAACTTTTAGCCCGTATGGGAGTAGGCAATCTTGTGCTAGTTGATGGTGACACCTTTAGCGAAAGCAATCTCAACAGGCAGCTCATTTCCTCTCAAGAAAACTTGGGACATAATAAAGCTCAAGCTGCCAGCGCAAGAATTAAACAAGTGAACTCTTCTGTAGAGGTAAAGGTGATTGACGCTTTTATCTCAGAGGAAAATGTTGATGAAATGATTGGCTCTGGACAGGTAGTGGTGGACTGCTTGGATAATTTAATGGCAAGATTTCTACTGCAGGGGGCCTGTGAGAGGCAAGATATTCCTATGGTCCACGGTGCTATTGCCCAATTTTATGGCCAGCTGTCTACAATTTTGCCCGGCGATAGAGGACTTAATGCAATTTACGGTGAGTATAGAGAAGAGATGAATAAAGGTATTGAGAAACAACTGGGCAACCCCGCCACCACACCTGCTTTAGTGGCCTCCCTACAAGTGCAGGAGGTTCTTAAATTGCTTCTAAGGAAAGGAACTCTTTTTAGGAACCGTTTACTTTATATTGATACTTTGGATGGTAATTGGGAAGAGATAAAATGGTAGTTGAAAATAATAGCTAAGAGGTGAGACAGATGACGGAAAAAGTGAAGCTGACCCATCTTTCCTCCAGTGCTGGCTGAGCGGCAAAACTAGGGCCAGGGGACCTGGCCAAGATAATGCCTTTTTTACCTCCTCAACATGATGATAATTTGCTGGTGGGAACAGAATCGCCGGATGATGCAGCCGTTTACCGACTGAACGACGAGATAGCTCTTATACAAACCCTCGATTTTTTCCCGCCCGTAGTAGATGATCCTTTTTACTATGGCCAAATTGCAGCCGCTAATGCTCTTAGTGATGTTTATGCCATGGGCGGCAAACCCTTGACAGCTATGAACATTGTTTGCTTTCCTTGTCACAGCTTGGGGACGGACGTGCTCCTTGAAATTCTAAAAGGTGGAGCTTCAAAAGTAGCCGAAGCTGGAGCACTTCTGGTAGGAGGACATACTATTACTGATGATGAGCCCAAATATGGCCTTTCAGTTACTGGCCTTATTTCACCACAAGAGATTCTGACTAAGGGCGGAGTCAGTCCCGGAGATCTTTTGATCTTAACCAAGCCTCTAGGTTCAGGAATAATTACTACTGCTCATAAAGGCGGTATAGTTTCTGAGCAGGTTTTGCAGGAGATGATAGTATGGATGGCCACACTAAATAAGGGCGCCGCTGAGGTGGCGAAGGAAGTTGGGGTGAAAACTTGCACCGATATCACTGGTTTTGGTCTTCTTGGTCATACGGTGGAGATGCTTAAAGAAAGCAGCAGTGGAGCTATTTTTTATCTGGAATCGATCCCTTTGGTAGAAGGGGTGTTGGAAATGGCTGAGATGGGTTTAATTCCTGGTGGTGCAAAGGTAAATAGGGAATTTGTTTTGGACTCTCTCGACAGTGCAGAAAAAGTAAATGAAACATGGCTTGATATACTCTGCGATCCGCAGACTTCGGGAGGACTGCTTATGGCGGTTAAGAAGGAGAAAGGTGCTGAGGCGCTGAGATTGTTGAAAGAAAAAGGCCAAACTGCATCGGCTATAGTAGGTGAGATAGTTTCTGAAGTAAAGGGAAAAGTGATGCTGGTTGATTCCACTATCCCAACTAATAATGTATAATGAGAATGCCATCAGAGAGGACCTGTTTCAAAAAGAATCCAGAAGAATATGCTATAGAAGGAGAAGGGTGCATGGACATTTTAGAAGAACTAAAATTTAGAGATTTACTTTATCAGAGCACAGAAGAAAGCGAACTATCGGAGAGGTTAAACAAAGGACCTATAAGCCTTTATATTGGATTTGATCCTACCGCTGACAGTCTGCATGTAGGAAGCCTTTTGCCGATTATTGGATTGATGCGTTTTCAGAGGTATGGACATAACCCTATTGCCCTTGTTGGTGGGGGGACCGGTCTCATCGGCGATCCCAGCGGAAAAACAACGGCTAGAGGGTTTAATACTGAAGACATCGTAGACCAATGGACGGAAAAAATTAGGCTGCAGTTGGAACGCTTCCTGGATTTTGAAACGAAGGTAAATCCAGCTCGTATGGTTAACAATTACAGTTGGTTGGGCAATATGGAGATGATCAGGTTCCTTAGGGATGTGGGAAAATATTTTCCCATCGGGTATATGCTTTCCAAAGAATCTGTTAAAGCCAGGTTGGAGGAGGGGCTTTCATATACCGAGTTTAGCTACATGATTTTGCAGTCTTATGATTTCTTGAATCTTTTTCAAGAGCATGGTTGCGAAATGCAAGCGGGAGGAAGTGATCAATGGGGTAATATCACTGCGGGCATTGATCTAATCAGGCGTATAGCTAACAAAAAAGCCTATGGTTTAACCTTTCCCCTGGTAGTAAAGAGTGACGGGACAAAATTTGGCAAAACTGAGTCCGGTACCATATGGCTGGATGCTATAAAAACCACCCCTTACCAGTTTTACCAATTCTGGATCAATACTGATGACCGTGACGTGATGAAATTTATAAAATATTTTACTTTTCTTCCTCCGGAAAGGATAATCGAACTTGGGGAGGAGTTTAGACAGGATCCTGGCAGCAGAAAGGTGCAGCGGATTTTAGCCAGGGAGGTAACAGAAATGGTCCATGGGGAAAAAGCCCTCTCCAGGGCGGAGCATATTTCTGAGGCTTTGTTTTATGGTAATTTGAAAGATCTTACTGCCCAGGAAATTGAAGAAGGGTTTAAGGATGTGCCTTCTTTTGCTATTCAGGAGAAGAACGATATGGATATTATGGAACTTTTGTTAAAGTCCGGCATATCTCCCTCTAAAAGGCAGGCACGGGAAGATTTGCGCAACGGAGCCATTTACTTAAATGGTGAAACAGTAAAAGATATAAACATGATCATCGGTGAAAAAGAACGCTTGCAGGGGGGATATACTATTGTACGTCGCGGGAAGAAAAATTATAATCTAATCAAGTGGAGTTAGATTTTTCAAGGTTTTACTGATAGTATTATCAGATAACCCTGTGTCCCATTCCAATGCCCACTTCGTTAAGATGCAGCAAGCCAATGGCAAAGAAAATTGCTACTACGATATGTTCACCTCTTCGCGCAATGCCCACCTTCCCACCCACATTTAATCCTATAGCCTTGGGCATTATCTGGGATAAGGCTTCTTTTGTGGCGCCCGCAACTCCTCCCTCTTCCTGATGTGTTTCTGAAATTATGCCCTCTCTTTTTGCTGCGACAATTGCTCTTTCGACTACTTTTTGCACGGAAGAGAGAAACTCGCCACCGTAATCTACCGCCAGTGCCTTAATGCCTTCCTGCATGTACTTTGTTTTTATTTCTCTTTCAGCTTCCCTGGTGGGAGTTAAGGAGATTGTTATGGCAGCCCGTGCAATAGAGGCACTTTCAATATGCTGATTCATAATGATTTTTACCCGCCTTTCTGTACAATCATCTCGTTAATTGTAACTCTTTTCTATAACTAATTATAGCATAAAAGGACGGAAAAATAATTAAAAGCGGGGGCGGGTATTTCTTTTCTGTTTATCCTTAAAATAACTTTTATTATAATATTTCGTTCCCTTATGCTAAATTTAAAAAGGGAAAGGGCATTTTATACAGAAATAATAATCTATAGAGATAAACTAGCGCTGCCGTTATGGAGGACACTTTTTAAATGGATTGGCTTGTAATTGCAGGTATGCTGGGAGGTTTGGGACTTTTCCTCGTCGGTATACAGATGATGGCCTCGGGGATGCAGAAAGTAGCCGGCGATAATCTTCGGCGCATACTGGAGATAACTACCAGCAAACCTATAATCGGAGTTATCACAGGCGCCATTGTTACTGTACTTGTGCAGAGCAGCAGTACTACTACAGTAATGCTGGTTGGTTTTGTAAATGCAGGTTTAATGAAATTACCACAAGCTGTCAGCGCAATTATGGGTTCAAATATCGGAACCACTATTACCGCTCAAGTAATCTCGTTTCAGTTGGACTACTTGGCCCTCCCCGCCATAGGAGTAGGAGGGCTTTTATATTTCTTCAGCCGTAGAAGGTTACAGCGTTATATAGGGCAAACTATACTGGGCTTTGGTCTGTTATTTTTGGGTATGGTTACCATGACCGATGCCACGTATCCTTTAAGAGAAAATCTATTTTTTCTTAATATGTTGGTGACTTTTGGTGAAACTCCCCTGTTAGGAATCCTTGCTTCAGCCCTTTTTACCGCTGCTATTCAAAGTAGCAGCGGGGCGACAGGGGTTATTATTGCCCTTACCCTACAGGGCCTGGTCCCTCTTGAATCGGCAATTGCTTTAATTTTAGGTACCAATGTTGGCACTTGTATAACGGTCATTTTTGCCAGTTTGGGGGCTTCTTTGCCGGCCCAGAGGGCGGCGGTTGCACATATTCTCTTCAATTTGTTGGGAGTTCTTATAGTACTTATGTTTTTAACCCCGTTCAGCAATTTTATTATGGGATCCGCTGACACTGTAGCTCGACAGACAGCTAATGCTCATACGGTCTTTAATCTTCTAAATTTTATACTCATCTTTCCCTTTTTCAAGTATTTTGTGCGCCTGGTAACATTAATAGTCCCAGGGGAGGAGATTGCCGTTGAACTGGGACCCAGATTTCTGGATAAGAGGATGTTAAAAACTCCTGCTGCTGCCATAGAGGCCAGCAAACAGGAGTTGGTGAGGATGGCAAGTGTTGCCCGAGACATGGTTAAAGAATCCCTTGAGATTTTTTATAAAGGAAACCGCAAGAAGATAGCTCATGTTGTACAAATGGAAGACCTGGTGGATGGATTGGAAAAAGAAATTACTCTCTATTTGCAGGAGATGTCTCAACACTCCCTTACCAGGAGGCAGACTATGATGGTTTCAGGGATAATGAGCTCTACCAATGATCTGGAAAGAATTGGTGATCATGCACAAAACATTGCTTATCTAACGGAAACGGTTCTTGATGAAAAAATGCCTATGACTGATACTGCCAAAGAAGAAGTAATGGTTTTATATAAAGAAGTTGATTCCATGATGGAAAAAGCCATTGCTGCTTTTAAAAATGAAGACGCTGAACTGGCGAGGGAAGTAATAAAGCATGATGATGTGGTAGATGATATGGAGAGGAAGCTGGTTAAGAAGCACGTGGACCGGGTAAATCGTATGGAGTGCAATGCCAGTACAGGTGTTATCTACCTTGATCTTATCAGCAATTTAGAAAGGATAGCTGACCACTCCACCAATTTGGCGCAGGTTGTTATAGGAGATTTTAGCCTTGACTAGTTAGAATCCCATGCATTTTGGTAGCCTTCTAATGTATTGTAGGATTATTGTTAAGAGAGTATGACAATAATTCTACGTAGTAAAAATTTTTTTAATTTTTTTCAATAAGAAGAAGGATTTATTTATATTATATCGAATTATTAAAATATTGGAAATGTCAAAACCTAACCTCCTACAAGTAACTTTTTAACAGGGGAAAAGCGATGCCCCTGTTTTTTTTGTTCTAATACATTATTTGGCCCATGAATTCATCCTGAATTTGCTTCATATTCGTGAATATAAATAAAAGGTCACTTTACTATCATAACGTTGGTTTTTGCGCAATGAACGACTCTGTTACTGATGCTTCCCAGTAGAAACTCCTGTATCCTACCCAAACCTTTGCTTCCCATGATTATGAGTTCGTGCCCTTCATTTTCAGCTATGTCACAGATAACATGCCCAGGATGCCCTTTTTTTATCATAGTTTTAACATTTACCCCTTTTTTCTCTAACTCTTGCTTGATCTTTTCTACTGCTTCTTTGTGCATGCTTTCTTGATCTTGTTTGATTTTATCGAGGAGATCCTGTGGTACGGCATAAGTCATGGAGGGGCTTTCCTCCATAACTGAAAGGACGGTGATTTCAGTCTCCTTAGGGATAGCCATTGTAATTGCCTTATCAACTGTTTTCATGGAATGCTCCGAGCCATCAGTTGCAATAAGAATTTTTTTCATTTTGCTTCCTCCCTTTGTTTTTCATATAACCAATAATAAAACAATAACATGAATTATTTAGAAGAAAACATAGTTCGACTTTAATTTCGAGAAAGGAAAACCAAAATACAGGGAGCATTGCTCCCTGTATTTTGGAACCATATACCTCAAAATAATTACACACTTGCTCTTTACTGCTTTTGAGGTATTAGGGCAAGAAAATATACTTTTATTCATCTCGATACTTAAAAGATACAGTTAGTTTTGTCCTGAAAAGCATTTTCCCTTCTTCTAACCTTATATCGAGCTCCTTTACTTCTGCTACCCGCAGGTCTTGTATAGATTTTTGAGCCGTCTCCACCGCTTGTTTTGCTGCATCTTCCCACGACTTATCACTGGCACCGATAATCTCAATTAATTTGTATACACTTTCCATAACGTCCATCCTCCTCTAAATTGTATTGTATATACAATTCTAACAATACTTAGCAAAATAGTCAAGCTGTAAATACTATAAGGGTTATAAAATATGTAAAATTAAAAAATTTATCCGGTAGCATTGAAAATTATTAGTATCAATAACGCAACTTACGAAAACTATTTTCAAATTGAAGGATTTTTGCGGATATAAGGTGAAATAATTAATGTTATTGCTTTGTTTAAATCGAATATAAAGAGGTTAAGAATACAATTAACCTGGCAGCACCTTTTGGGAGGGAAGAAGTAAATGGAGATTTTTGTGCTTATTGTAATTATCTTAGGTTTGATCCTTTTTATGTACAGAAGGAAAAAGAGTGGTAGCTCTAGCTCCGCAGCCAGATCCTTGAGGGAAGAGTATCGGCGTAAAGCAGGACTTCCTGCTGCTACAGCAGACGAACATATTGACCACTATATACGCCGTCTTCAGGAGAAACATCCGGACCGTTCTGAGGACTGGTACCTGGACAAGATGCTTTTTGACCTGGAAAAAGACCGTCGTTAGCTATTTCTTTTTTCTTCGTAAAATCTTTTTTGTAGGTTTTGGGAAATCCTATTCCATGTACGAACCCCTGGGGATATGCTATTATAACGCTGCCCATCCTATACATTTTGAGGAAGGACCGCCCCCTGGATGGGTTACAGGGAAGCCACTCTTCCCTGGATTAAAACTGTTTGTTGGTCGAGGTGAAAAGCTTGGATAAAGATTTGCAGGGTGAAGTATCTGGGATAAACATTGGCTTTATAGAAAATACAGTTTCTCCTTCCCCTATTGTTAAATGGGCAGGTGGCAAAAGCAAGCTTATAAGTATCTATAAATCGTTGCTGCCACAGCGTTTCAGATATTATTATGAACCCTTTGTTGGGGGCGGGGCATTATTTTTCTATTTATACAATAATAAATACATAATCCGGGCCAATCTGAACGATAGCAATAGGGAGCTTATCAATTTATATCAATGTATCCGTGATAGTGTGGAGGAATTACTAGAGGAACTGGAAAGGCATGAAGTTAATAAATCGAACAGGAAATATTATTATCAGGTGCGGAACCTGGATAGAGATTCTGTTTTTTTGGACAAGTATACGCCAGCACAGAGGGCAGCGCGGGTGTTATATCTTAATAAAACCTGCTACAATGGTCTATTTAGAGTAAACAGAAAGAACCAGTTTAACGTACCTTTTGGTAATTACAAAAATCCGAACATAAAGGATGCAACCAATCTTTTATCGGTTAGCAAGGCACTTAAAACAGCAACTATAACTTGCCAGGATTTTCAGCAGGCAGTCTCAAATGCCCGGTCGGGAGATTTTGTCTATTTTGATCCCCCTTATTATCCTGTTAGTGCGACTTCCTTTTTTACGAGCTATACAGAAAATAGTTTTTCTGGTAAGGACCAGCAGCGGTTAGCTCAAACTTTTCGAGAGTTGGACCAGAGAGGATGTTATGTTATGCTTAGCAATTCAAATATTGAACCAGTTCTTAAATTGTACAAAGACTTTCGGATTGAAAAACTTACAGCTCGCAGAGCTATAAATTCGCAAGGAGACGGACGTGGTCCGGTGCCTGAAATAGTAATAATTAATTATTAAAGCAAAATGTTTTTTCAAAAGAATAGGAGGTGGAAAATGGAGATGGGGAAGAAAAGCCCTGACAAACAAAATGAATCAAAAGAAAATCTGCGAGTAGAGAAAAAGATTACTATACGTGAGTTCATCGCATCCAGGTCCAATCAATATGGAAAGAAAACATTTCTCATAGACCCGGAAAAGAAGAAGGAATACTCTTATAATCAATTTGAAAAGATAGTGAATGCAGTAAGCAATTTTCTTTACAGGCAGGGGATCCGGACGGATGACAAAATTTCCCTTCTTATGCCAAACTCTTCAGAATACTTATTCTTTTTTTTCGGAATTATGCAGATGGGGGCAATAGCTTGCCCAATTAACACCCATTTACAGGATGAAGAACTATCTTATATATTGGGTAATTCGGATAGTGTGGCTTTGTTTTGCTCCGAGCGTTACCTTGAAAACGTTTTGCTTGCTCTTCGTTCTTCTTCAGAGGATAGAAAATTAAGCTTCTTGTTTTATTGGGATATAAGTGCTGAAAAGGAAATGGAATTAAAAGAACGGCTCCACCCGCTCCAGATTATAAACATAGGGAAGGTACTGCATGAAGAAGAAGGTTCGCTAATCCAAGAAATATCAGAAATGTCTCTAGATCCTGATGATGTGGCAGAGATTATTTATACTTCTGGGACAACTGGTCGTCCCAAAGGGGCTATGATGACTCATCATAATCTTATCGTGGATGCACGTTGGATCGCCCAATGGAACAGGTTAAGCGAAGATGATCGTGCTATGTGTGTGATGCCACTGTTCCATATTAATGCCCAGATTGTTACTGTTATGACTCCCCTTTATCACGGCGGAAGTGTTGTTCTTCCAGAAAGATTTAGTGTGACAAAGTTTTTTTCTTTAATTCTTCGTTATGAGGCAACCTATGTAGGAACAGTTGCCACCATGCTTTCCATGCTACTCAACAAGTTTGAGGCAAAAGAGGCCGCAGGCAGTAAGCTTAGAATCGTTTTTTGTGGTTCGGCCCCAGTTCCGGCCGAGATCCTAAAAAGATTTGAGAAAACTTTCTTGGTTCCAGTTATTGAGGGTTACGGGATGACAGAGACTTCTTGTCGCTCTACTTATAATCCTCTACCTCCGCCCGATGCTTTGAAGCTGGGGGAAAAAGATGGATATCGCAAAATTGGCTCTGTTGGACTTCCCCTGGGCAATGAAATGATGGTGGTGGATGATGACGATATTCCCCTAGGCCCCGGCGAAATTGGTGAGATTGTAATTAGCGGCGAGAATGTAACAAAGGGATATTATAAGGACCAGGCTTCTACCGAAAAGGCAATGCGGAGAGGATGGTTTTATAGCGGGGATCTGGGTTATTATGACGAAGATGGCTATTTTTATATAGTTGATCGTAAAAATGATATGATTATCCGAGGGGGGGAGAATATATATCCTCGGGAGATAGAAGAGGCGCTTTATTCCCATCCAGCGGTTAAGGATGCTGCCTGTGTTGGAATTCCTGATGAGCTTTATGGAGAAGAAGTAGTTGCTTTTGTGGTGCTGAAAGATACAGTGCAATCGGAGGAAGAGGAGTTGGTGTCTTTTTGTAGGAAACACTTGGCCGGATATAAATGCCCTAAAAGAATAAAAATTGTGAAGGAGATTCCTAAAAGCTCTTCCGGAAAGTTGCTACGCAAAGAACTCAGAAATATGGTTTAACTTTAATAGACTTGCCCAGGGTGGTTTGTGGGCTGTTATATCTAAACACGCATTGGTTCATGATAAATTGTAAAAACAAAAAAATAATGGGAGTATAACTCCCATTATTTTTGGTCGGAGCGGCGGGATTTGAACCCACGGCCTCCTGCTCCCGAAGCAGGCGCGCTACCAAACTGCGCTACGCCC
>CAZMLU010000003.1:0-68927 GCA_964567295.1 uncultured Desulfovibrionaceae bacterium | reverse complement strand
TCTCGATCAACCTGTGCAGTTCATCCGTAAAGTAGGCAAAACCCAGGCCAGGGTCTACTTCTTCCACAACCAATCCCGGACGGTCTTGCACAACAGGGGGGTGGGGGGCGAAGCGTAAATACACACAGGAACCCCTGTTGCGTATTGCTTCCGCGGCAAAGGGCTCGGTGAAAAAAAAGTAGTCCTCCAGGGTGTCTACTTGCCAGACCACATTGTCTCCCTGGCGAAACCCGTCCGAGATTTTATCCAGTGCCACAATCCCGCTGCTCAGGCTTGCTTTTTCCATTGAGGCAACTCCCTTCTTCCAATAAAAAAATAGTAGATGTATTTTTAAATCTTCGACAATTAATATTGTTTTCCTTTAAGTGCGGGCTGGCATCATATTTTTTTGCAAAAGATCTATGGTTCCTGTTGATTGTAAGAGAAGAAGATATGAATATTATTCAACTTCCACCTCGAAAACGGGGGGGTTCGTTGTGTACAGCTTTCATGCTGCAGGGCATAATTTGCACCGGATTGGTCTTAACATTTCTACCCGTATACGGTTTTGACGCTGGGACGCTGGAGGCGAAGTTCTGTGTCCCCCGGATTCTCTTTCATGTACTGCTTTTAGCATGTAGTTTCATAGAAAAACCCCTGTGGAAAAGCAGGGGTTTAATATTCAGCGTTTTAAACTTGTCTATTCACTATCCTATTCGCTGTCTGCACCGCATCGGTAATTGGAGGATTAATAGGTAGGGGGGACGGCTTCTAAATAACTGTGGATTAGGAAGGCTACTACAAAGCAGTAAAAAGCAAAAAAGATTAGCCTTTTTTTGCGTAAAAAGTCAATAAGCCATATGATGCTGAGCCATGAAAAGATAAAACTGGTTGCGAAGGATAATAAAAGGGGGCCTGCTCCCAGTTGACTCCACATATCCATCTGTGCTTCACCTACGGTAAGCACAGATGATCCCAGGATTACCGGGATTACCAGGATAAAGGAGTAGCGTGCTGCAGTTTCACGGGAGAGGCCGGTAAAGAGGGCGGCAATAAGGGTGGAGCCGGAGCGTGAGATACCAGGTATCACAGCTATGGTCTGGCCCAGTCCTACGATAATAGAATCGCGGAACACCATGTCTTTTTCTCGACGATCACCGTAGTGATGTACTCTTTCGATAATGATCAAAAATATGCCTGTAACTGCGAGAGCCGCTGCCATAAAAGAAGGTGTTTTCATGAAGTCCTGGATCTGCCCTTTAAGTAGGATTCCCAATGTACCTGTAATCGCCGTAGCCACCAGGAGAAAGAGACCGTAGCGGAAATGTACAAGGTCTTTTTCATTTTTTAAATTAAGATAACTGAAGAAACCCCTGCCGATCTCTAGCAGATCCTTTCGGTAAAAGACTATTACAGCCATGGCTGAGGCTATATGCAGAAGTATTTCAAAAGCCAGTCCAGGAAAATTATAACCCAGAACAAGCTCAGTTATGATAAGATGGGCCGTGCTGGATACAGGGATAAATTCCGTAATACCTTGTACTATTCCAAAAAGTACTGCTTCAAAGTATGACATATAACGCTCCTTGTTATTGTACCTACTCACCGCTATCATCATAAAGGAAAAGTTCTTTCGGAACAAGAGGCCAGAAAAAATAATAAATAATCAGTTAAAATGAAAATCATTTTTTTGCTGCAAGCAGTCTGATATAATAGAAAAAGTTAGAAAATACTTTGGATGATTGAGGAGAGTGTCAGTATGTCAAATTATTACTTATTGGACGATCCTATTTTGCTGCAGCATGCTTTTTACCCCCGGGATGATGTTGACCCATGTCCCGAATATGCTTTTGATATCAATGTGCCTGTGGACGAAGATATTGAGGTATCCTGTCGTTTTTTTATGAGCGATAACAGCTACCCCACCCTGCTTTTTTTCCACGGTAATGGCGAGGTGGCCAGTGACTACGATGGCATAGCTCCTTATTTTTTCAAGCTGGCGCAGGTTAACCTGGTGGTCTCTGAATTCCGTGGTTACGGGGCAAGCAGCGGGCTCCCCTCTTTTGCTGCCCTGGTGGCCGATGCCCACCCTCTTTACCGGGCAGTCGCAGCGGAGCTGTCCGCCCGGGGTTACAACGAGTCACTCTGGCTTATGGGAAGGTCCATGGGGAGTGTTGCGGCGTTGGAGTTGGCCTATCACTACCCGGAGGACATAAAAGGCCTTATTATCGAGAGTGGTTTTCTGTGTGCCGCCAGGATTGCCAGGCGTTTGGGCATACCTATTGAAGAACCTGAGTTAGAGCTGCTTGAGGACGAATGCCTGCAGAAAGCACTGGGTATAAAGATTCCCGCTCTTATAATTCACGGTGATAAAGACAGTCTGGTCCCTGTAGTAGAGGCCTATAACCTGGAAAAAGAACTGGGGTCTGAGAAAAAGGAGCTTCTCCTTATTCCGGGGGCGGAGCACAATACCGTGATGATGCTGGGAATGGAACAGTATTTTGCGGCGATACGCGATTTCGTCCGGGATAAAAAATAAGCCGTCGAGAAGAGGGAATAAAGACAATTAGCATTTGCTCCTTGCCAGTGGGGAGTTTAAGCGTAAGCGTAGCGAGCAAAGCGCAAGAGATCTAGTGCTGCGGAATAAATGCAAGGGGAGAGATTTAATGGTGGAAGAGCTTCGTTTAGATTTTTCAAAAGCGGCCAAGTTTGTAGCGGAATATGAGCTTGAACAGATGAAGCCCGAGGTGCAACAGGCCCATGAGCTTTTACATCTGCGCACAGGGGCAGGCCGGGAATACACGGGCTGGCTGGAAGTCCCTCTTGCAGATAATCAGGCAGAGATGCGGCAGATCCAGGAATTAAGCGGCGTTATACGCAACGAGGCAGATGTATTTGTGGTTATCGGTATCGGAGGTTCTTACCTGGGTGCCCGGGCGGCACTGGGCCTGCTCACCCATTCCTATTACAACCAGCTACCCCCAACCCGGCGGAGGGGGCCGGAAATTTATTTTGCCGGCCAAAACCTGAGCCCGGTAGGGCTGACCCATCTACTGGAAATTATCCGGGAGAAGGAGCTTTTTATAAACGTTATCTCCAAGTCCGGGACTACCCTTGAACCGGCCCTGGCCTTCCGTACATTTCGGCGGCTGTTGGAGGAACGTTACGGAAAGGAAGGTGCCCGGCGGCGGATAATCGTCACTACGGATAGCAAGAAAGGGGCGCTGCGCCGGCTGGCCGAGGAAGAAAACTATGCTGCTCTCACTGTCCCCGGTGATATCGGCGGTCGTTATTCGGTGCTGACCGCTGCCGGTCTGCTGCCTATGGCTGTAGGTGGCATTGCTATAGAAGAGATATTAGCCGGTGCCCGGCAGGGCTGCCATTTTTATCGCACCGAAGATCTTTTTCATAACCCCAGTTATCTATACGCTTCCCTGCGTAACCTCCTGTACCGGAAGGAAAAAACGATAGAGCTTTTGGCTTGCTATGAACCTACTTTCTATTACCTGGCAGAGTGGTGGAAGCAGCTTTTCGGAGAAAGTGAAGGCAAGGAAGGTAAAGGTATTTTTCCGGGTGCGGTTTCTTTTACCACAGATCTTCACTCCCTGGGCCAATATTTGCAGGAAGGTATGCAGCAGCTTTTTACCACCACGCTCTGGGTGGAAGAGATTTTCCCGGACCGAAAGGTGGATGCTGTGCAGGAAAATTGGGACGGCTATGGCTTTTTGAACGGAAAGACCCTGCAGCATATTAACGAAAAAGCCTGTCAGGGGGCTATGAAAGCCCACAGTGAGGGGGGCCTTCCCGCTTTGCAGATCACCATGCCGCGGCTCACCCCTTATTATGTAGGGCAGCTGTTATATTTTTTCCAAAAAGCCTGCGCCATAAGTGGTTATCTCCTGGGGGTCAATCCATTTGACCAACCCGGGGTGGAAGCCTACAAAAGAAACATGTTTTCCCTTCTGGAAAAAGAGAGTACTGGAGACGAGGGAATTTCTTAATGAAGGGCAGGGATGCCTTACCCGGTGTAGAATTAAAGTAGGAAGTTTTAACGGTATTTCCGGGTGGCAAGGAAAGTTGACAAGTACCCCGTCCCCTTGTCACCAATAAAAGAGATTGGAAGGTGGTAAGGTTGAGTGAGCAGACGGAATTGGAAAGTGGTAGTTCCGGGTTTGTCTTTTTCTTGTATAGAATTAAGTGGACTGTGCTTCGCCTCCTGTTTTTAATTTTAATTTTTCTGGTCACCATTAGTGGGGGGGCGGTGTTGTATATCCTTGGTCCTATTTTTACCTATGCTCTTTTTCGGGATTTTAACCATCTCAAATACCGCCATTACTTTTGGCCCATGGCGGCTATATTCTGGAAGGGTTTTATGAAGTGGCTTACCGATAAGGACTACCGGGAGGCTTTTGTCATTCCCTTGACTTCGCCGCCTATGAATGCTCCGGATCCGAACCGGGTCAAGCTTGCCGAGGATTGGAAAGGAGATCCCAATGACTGCGGTGGGTGTGTAAATTGTTGCGAACAGCTGCGGTGTCCATTATTGGACAAAAAAAGCAGGCTTTGCCCCAGTTATGGCTCTTTCTATTGGCGCTATTTTTCCTGCGGAAGGTATCCCGTCTCCAATGCCCATGCCCGTTATTATGATTGTAAGAAATGGGTAGTTATTGAGGATCCAAGTTAGAAGAGATAATCTTCTTCAAACGCCTAAAAAGGACCAGTTATGCAAAAAATATTTTTACTTTTCCAAGGCTACGATAGATTCCACATGGGAAGTTTGCGGAAACATATCCAAAGGCTGTACAGGTCCGGGGCGGTAGCCTCCATTTATAAGAATACGCAGATCCCTGGCTAGGGTGGCCGGGTCGCAGGAGACATAGATAAGGTGGGGAATTTTGGAGTTATTTATGGTTCGCAGCAGAGAAGGGGAGCATCCCACCCGGGGTGGGTTGAGCAGAGCCAAATCAGGAATTTCTTTCTTTTTTTTCAGCAGTTGGGGCAGGTGTTTTTCAGCGGCGCCCTCCAGGAAAGTAGCGTTTGAAATATTGTTAATTTGAGCATTGTAGCGGGCGTCTTCAACGGCAGGCGGAAAAGATTCGATCCCTATTACTTTTTGGGCCATGCTTGCTGTGAGAAGTGTCATTAAACCGGCACCGCAGTGGATATCTACAAGGGTGCCTGCGGGGGAAACTGGTTCCAGTAATTCCAATACTTTTTGGTAGAGCACCTGTGCCTGCGCTTTATTCACCTGGAAAAAAGTAGAAGGACCCAGGTAGAAATTTTTCCCCAGTAGTTCTTCGAATAGTTTTTCTTTGCCAGCCAGTGGCTTGCAAGCAGGTCTTTCATTTTTGCCGGGCAGCTCCTGCCAGGCGGAGGTTAGAGCCGGCTGTTTTTCTTTTAATAGGTGGGATATCTTTTCCAGTTTTTCTGAGTCTTCGCGAAAGTAGCGGAAGAGTAATAATAACTCCTGTCGGGAAAAGCTCTGGCGGAGCACTATTTCTTTATTCATGGTTTTTTTTATTTCTTTGGGAGGAAGATCCTGGAGGATTTTTGACAGTAGCTTGATAGCATCGTTCATAAGGGAAGAAGCCAGCAGGCAATTATCCACGGGGACAAGACTGCGGGTCCCGGGCGAGAAAAAGCCAAGGGCGTTTTCCTTTTCCTTTATCTGGGCATAGTGCAGGGTTAATTTGTTGCGATATCCAAAAATATTATCTGCACTCAGTAACGGAAGCACTTCTAGCTGTTGCAGTCCGCCAAGCCTGGAAAGGTTTTGTCGCACCTTTCCCCTTTTCCATTTAACCTGTTCCTTATATTCCAAGTGTTGAAGGGAACAACCTCCGCATTGATAATAAGTTGCACAGAGTGGTTCTATCCGGTGGGGAGACGGAGAGAGTATTTCTTGAAGTTCGCCCTTACACCATCTTTTTTTTTCCAAGGTAAGGTTGCAGGAGATCTTTTCCCGAGGGAGGGCAAAAGGAATAAAAACCACCTTTCCTTCTTCCGTGCGACCCACGCCATCTCCCTCGTGGTTAAGCCCCGTGATTGATATTTGCTGGAGCACCAAAAAACACCACCTTAGGTTATATGCTATTTATGGAGTGATAATAATTAATCGCCAAATCCCCTTTTTGATTACCATTTCCTATTTCATTTCTTTCGTGGTTATCCGTGTTGCTGTGTTACTGGCCGGCTCTGCCCAGGGACTTTCGGCAGATGAGTATATCTATATCGGCCGCAACATTATTCTGTTTGGGTATCATATACATCATTTTTATATAGGAATTGTTATGATCTGTTATGCGGCCTGGATGGCTATTGTTCATACCGAGACGATGGACCGCAAATTTATGGCCCTGGTTTTTGGCGGCGGCATGGGGTTATTTATGGATGAAACAGGGATGCTTTTAACAGGTACTTACTACAACCGCCTTACTTACGTGTTGTCCATGTTGCTTGCCGTCATGCTTTTAAACATTGTTTTCTTTCCTAACTTTTGGATGGTAGCGCGCAAAAACATCAAACGCTCCAGTTCAGCGGTGGCTAAATTCTTGGTGAAGTACGATCACTTTTTAAAGGTGGCTGATTACGTGAGCGAAAAAACAGGAAAAACTGAAAGGGTAAGTTTAATTTTAACAGGCTTAATTTTTCTCTCCATCGGGATATTGATTCTCTTTTACCCCAGGTTTGTTCACTATTGGGTTGCAGGAGGTTTTTTCATCCAGGGTGTTTCCTCCTTTATAAGGGCCTGGTACAGCGAAGAAGCCAGGAAAGCTAAAGAAACTGAAGGTTAAAGGGACGAGTTTTTCTGCCTCCCATGAGGAAGTAATAAATGAGAAAAAGGAAAATTTGTCATGGAGAAAATCAGGCCGCAGTTGCGTGCTCCTGTGACCTGATTTTGTAAGGTCATTTACTTGCTCTTAATGAAAGCAGTTCTGGTATAATGGTTCCAGTCTACTTCGGCTCCCAGAAATTCACCTGCAAACCGGAGGGGGATCATGGTGCGGTCTTGAACGATGACCGAAACAGTATCCATGGTTTTTTCTTCTCCGTTTACCAGGACCTTGTTATCGCCAATGGGAAATCTCAGCTCTGTCCTTTCTTTCATAATGATCGCTGTCCTTGAGTCAGGTTCCCAGTCGGCTTCCCCTCCCATTGCCTCGGCCACAGCCCGTAAAGGCACCATCATGCGGTCTTGAGCATCGATATATGGTGGGTTGTCAAAAGTGATAAGTTCCCCGTCAACTACTATATCCAGGCGGGGGTTGTATCGGGAGAGCAGGTAATTTTCCCGTTCTCTTTTGAAGCGTTCCAGGGCGGGAGCATATCTGCTTTCTATCTGCTGGGGTGTAAGCCCTTGTTCCAGGCAGTTGCCAACAAGATCGCTGCCCATGATCTTATCGAACATAACGATATCCTCTTGCCTATCGCCGCTTTTGGGGACCTGGAAATCTCCCAGGGAAAAAGCGTAGGAAAGGGCATAAATACCGGTCCGGGCAGGGTTAAAGGTATAGTAATTGGTGATCTGCAGCCGTGCACCGCCCTGGGCACCTTTGGTTTCCGGAATAAAGCTAACCCCCGGCAGCCCTGCTCCGTTGAGAGCCCGGGCAAACGTTAGCGAGTTCAAGCCTTCTCCGCCGATCCACTTGAACTTGTCGGCCTGTCTCACCCCCGTACCTTCTCCCAGGCCGGTGGCCATGTAGCCAAAAACCGAATCCAGATCCGGGATGTTGGGTGAAGTTTCGATCCAGGGGAGGCCGGTGTCCTGGTAGATCATGCTGCGCTTGTAACCTTCCATAGGGACAACGGTAAGGTCTACGCCGATATCGCGGTTGAAGTAGAAGGCGAGCTCACCCACCGTCATGCCATGGGCCTTGGGAAGAATATCGACCCCTACAAAGGTCCTGAATCTCTCCTCCATCATGGGGCCCTCCACGGTTAAACCTCCCAGTGGATTGGGGCGGTCCAGGACAACGATCGGTGTATTGTATTTTTCCCCTGCCTGCATGCAGTAGTGCAGGGTGGAGATATAAGTATAGCTCCTGGCACCGATATCCTGAATATCATACAGTAGAACATCTATGTCCTGCAACATTGCGGCGGTAGGCATCCTGGTAGGGCCATAGAGGCTGTAGACAGGTATCTGCAGCTCCGGGTCTGTATATGACTCCACGTACTCCCCTGCAGCAGCTTTTCCGTCTATGCCGTGTTCCGGCCCGTAGAGGGCCACCAGGTCAACATGGGGATCAGAATCCAGGATCTCAATGGTGCTTACCCCCCTGCTGTTTATCCCACTCTGGTTGGTAACCAGTCCAACTTTTTTCCCTTCTATCAGGTGATAGTATCTCTCAAACAGGACTTCATTGCCCAGCGTGATCAGCGGTTCCCGGGCAGAAAGGGCGGGTGCGCAGAGAGTTAATACTATGGCCGTCAGGAGCAGTGCTAGCAGTAATCTTTTCATGTTTTCCTCCTTGGGGGTAGCCGGTGTTTCCGTTTTGTTCTGTATGATATTTATTGTATTCCATTTTATAGTTCCTGGCAATAATTAGATTGCTACGTATAAAAGGATCTTTTTTTGATCGTTTCCAGGCTGCTTTCGCCCGGCTCCAAGAAGAAGGCCTTTGAAGAGACGGGCCGCTATTTTGAGCGCTTCAATTTTTCGCCGGCGATTGCAGATGTCCGTGCGATTAGGATTTGTATTAAAACCCAGGAACTGTTAAGCAAGGCGATGTTGAAAGGGACTTATAAGAAACGGTAAAATGGACAGGAAAGGAATGAAAATAGTGCCATGAAAAATCTGTTTTACTGGAAGCACTCCGGGTTTTATCTTTTTTATTTTGGCAGCGTGGGGGCTTTTATGCCCTACTGGAGTGTATATCTTCAGGAAATGGGCTTCCCACCGCCGCAGATCAGCGCTCTCATAGCAGTTATCCTGGGCTCCAAGGTGATCGCCCCTAATGTATGGGGATGGTTGGCTGATCGCAGCGGGCGAAGAGTGCGGATCATTCGGGTGGGGATGTTGTTTGCGCTTATGCTGTTTTTCGGAGTAATTTTTGCATCGGATTTCTGGTGGATGGCCCTGGTCCTGTTATCCTTCAGCTTTTTTTGGAATGCTGTGCTGCCCCAATTTGAGGCTGTTACCCTCACCAGGCTGGGAGATGACTTCCATCGCTACAGCTCCATACGGCTTTGGGGCTCTATAGGGTTTATCGCAAGCGTCTCCGGCTTGGGACCTATTTTTCAGCGCTTCGGAATAGAGATTTTACCCTGGATAGTAATGGCATTCCTGGCAGCCGTCTGGCTCAGCAGCCTTGCCGTCCAGGAAAATTCTACCCCTAAAACCGCTTCATCTGGTGAGCAGCAGCCCTTTCGGTTTACTTCCCTGGTAGAGGTACTCAAAAAGCCCCCCGTTTGGGCGCTGCTTCTCGCCTGCTTTTTCATGCAGGCCAGCCACGGGCCCTATTATTCTTTTTTCACCATCTATCTGGAAAATCACAGTTACAGCAGGGCTGCGGCAGGGCAGCTTTGGGCCCTGGGTGTGATAGCGGAGGTAGGGATCTTCCTGGTAATGTACCGCCTGCTGCCCCGCTTTGGCGCCTGGAAATTACTTCTGGCTTCACTGTTCCTGACCGCTGTACGATGGCTGGTCATTGCAGTGTTCATCGAAAATCTGGCTGCTGTATTGGGGGCCCAACTGCTTCATGCTGCCAGCTTTGGGGTTTACCATGCGGCGGCTATCCATTTGATACACCTTCACTTTGAGGGAACCCTCAGGGGGCGCGGCCAGGCTCTCTATTCTTCTCTAAGTTTTGGCCTGGGAGGTGCCCTGGGGAGTATGGCCAGCGGGCAGGTATGGTCCAGACTTGGGGGAGAAGAAACATACCTCATGGGAGCGATGTTGGCCGCAGCCGGTTTTATCTCTGCTTATTACGGTGCTCGAAGGAAGAGCTTACCTGCGAAGCATTTTTAAAGCACTAATAGTTAACAGAAAATGCTATTAAATGAATTTTGCCCATAGCAGTTATAAAAGGAAATTTATGGAAATATTTCTCAGTAGTACTGCATCAAGTAAAGGAAAGGCAATGTTAGATAAAAAAGGGTATTAATTTCTTGCTGTTTTTTGTATAATAGGATTATATGCTGGCCTCTTAAACTTGCCAGGCTGGAGAAAGGACGATTTACAAGATGGATATGACTTTGGATGAGTTACGTAAAAAATTTGAAGAAGTGGGATATATCTGCGATGAAGAGGTTGTACTCACTGTATTTCTGGCTCTGAAGCTGGAAAAACCGCTGCTAATTGAAGGCCCTCCAGGAGTGGGAAAGACGGAAATGGGCAAGGTGCTCTCTCATGTTTTTGAGACCGAACTGATAAGGTTGCAGTGCTATGAAGGCCTGGACGAGAACAAAGCCCTCTATGAATGGAATTACCAGAAGCAGTTGTTGCGAATCCAGATTGGTAGAGAAGATAAATCTGAAGGATCGCTGGAGGAGAATCTTTTTTCTGCGCCATACCTGTTGGAGCGACCGCTTCTCAAAGCTATTCAGGCAGGAAAAAGGGCGGTGCTCCTTATAGATGAAGTGGATAAGTCTGATGATGAGTTCGAAGCCTTTCTCTTTGAAGTGCTCTCTGATTTCCAGGTATCTGTCCCGGAGTTAGGTACTATAAAGGCTCAACATATCCCCGTGGTAGTGCTTACCAGCAACAGCGAACGTGAGCTTTCAGATGGATTGAAACGACGTTGTGTTTTCCTTTACCTTGACTTTCCTCAGGTGGAAAGGGAAATCGAGATCATTAAGGCTAAGGTTCCTGGGGTAGGCGAGCAGCTTACCAGGGAGATTGCCCGGGCGGTTAACCTGATCCGCCAGAACCCGGAGATACGCAAGAAGCCCTCTATCGCTGAAACACTGGACTGGACCCGTGCGTTGGTGGAACTGAACAGGGACCGCTTGCAGGGCAGTACCATCGAGCACACTCTGAACCTGCTCTTGAAATCTAGGGTGGATCAGAGAGTATTTCGGGAACAAATTGGAGCAGATAACTTGGAGAAAAATATCAGAACAGGCTAATGATTTAGAGTAGAGAGGAAAGGGGTATTATCTGTGCCGGAAAGAAAAGATCGGAACAGAATCAGCCAGGAAGGACACAGCGCGGCAGGAGGTGCCAATTGCCAACACCGCACTGACGGTCAGGCAGCTCACCACTGCGGTGCGGGAGGGTCCTGTTCTTGTTCCGGGGAGGCGGTTCCTCAATACCTGGAGAACAACATTGTCCGTTTTATTTATCTCCTTCGGCAGGAGGGTCTTCGTGTGGGGAGTTCAGAGGTGCTGGATTCTTTGCGCGCTCTGGAGTTTGTCCCCCTGGTGGAGAGGGAGAAGGTGCGGTTGGCTCTGAAAGCTACCCTGGTCAAGAAGGCTGAAGAGGGAGAACTTTTTGATCGACTTTTCGACCACTTTTTCACAAATGCCGAGGAGCGGGAGGAATTTCAGCAGCAGCGACAGCAGAAACAAAGGGACCAGCAACAAAGCCTGCAGGAAGCGGAGGAGATCTTCACTTTTCGCGGGGAGCAGATGGAGCTCTCCCAGATGGAAAAGACGGTCTTTTCCCATATGCCCCAGCAAGAAAAGGACCGCCTTTCCGACTTTGTGCAGATGAACGAGGACAGGGATACCCTGCAGCCAGAATACAGACCCTTCCTGGAGGACCTGGTTAAAAACCGTCTGCAGTTCTGGTATAAACAGCTAAAACGTGAAATCGATGACCAAAAGCCCAGCCAGAAGCTGGGCGATGAGGAGCTGAATGCTATCAGCGATGCAGCAGCCGGTGCCGGTCGGGGCGGGAAGCAGCTTATAACGGAGGATATGCAGAATATAGCCCGCAAGGATCTCCCCCAGGCCACCGCCATTATTCGCCGTATGGCACGGCTCATGGTTACGCGCATTTCACGGCGCTATCGTTCCACCCGAAAAAAAAGGGTTCCGGAGTTTCGTTCGACCATAAGGAACAGTATCCAATACGGGGGCGTTCCCTTTCACCTAAAATATAAGAGCCACAGGTTGAAGAAACCCAGGCTACTGCTCCTCTGCGATGTCTCCGGTTCCATGGTGCACTATACCAGCTTTGTTCTGCAGTTTATCTACGGGCTTAACACCGTAGTACAGGGTATAGAGAGCTTTGTTTTTTCAGAGGATTTGGAGCGCATAACCCCCTATTTTAACCAGGGCGGAGATTTTGAAGGGACCATCAAAAACATGGTAAAAGAAAGCAATCAGTGGGGCGGAGGAACCAGCCTGCATAAAGCACTGGAAACCCTTCTGTTCCAGCACCAGGAGGAGCTGACCCGGAACACTATTGCTATAATTGTCAGCGATACCAGGACCATTCGCCAACGGGATGCCCTGGAAAAACTAAAGATGCTGAGGGAAAGGGTAAAAGAGGTACTCTGGCTCAACACCCTTCCCCGGGCGGAATGGGACAGCTATTCTACTGTGGCTGCTTTCCAGCAGGAGGTCACCATGTTTCCTTGTAATACCCTCTCGGATTTGGAACAGGTACTCTCTAAAAAACTGGTTGTATAAAATAAAAAAGAGGAAGACAAACTTGCAAACTTTATGGAAAGGGAGGTGTGACCGGATTTCTGTTAATGTGTGAAAGCAGCAAGGAATCCGGGACTATTATGGGTAAAGAAAAAGTTATTGCCGTTGCAGGAAAGGGAGGAACCGGGAAAACAACCTTTACAGCATTATTATTGCGTCACCTGACCAATGCGCACAAAAACAAGGATATTCTGGCCGTGGACGCCGATGCCAATGCCAACCTAAATGAAGCTTTGGGCCTGGAGATAGAGGAAACCATATCTCAGGCCTTGGTGGATACCAAGGATCCCCGGGTGGTGCCTTCTGGCATGACAAAAGATATGTTCATGGAGATGCGTATCAGTCAGGCTATGGTGGAGTCAGATCAGGTTGACCTCTTAGTGATGGGTAATCCTTCAGGGCCTGGCTGCTATTGTTTTCCTAACGATCTGCTGCGCAAATACTTGGAAAATCTTCGTCCCAATTATGATTATGTAGCGGTAGACAACGAAGCTGGTATGGAACATCTCAGCCGCCGTATCATTGACGATGTAGACACCATTATTATTACCAGTGATGCCTCCGCCCGCGGTATCCGCTCGGCAGGACGTGTCTACGAGATAATCAAATCTGTCAAGATTAAAACCAAGACAGTTTACCTGGTGATTACCAAGACCAGGAATGAAGATGTGCAGGCTCTGCAGGAGGAGATCGACAAAACCGGATTAGAACTTTTAGGTACCGTTCCCCTGGATGAGAAGGTAGTTGAGTTTGACCTGGAAGGGAAACCCCTTTTTGATTTGCCTGATGATTCTCAGGCAGTTCAGGCCATCGAAAAAATTGCAGCCAAACTGATTCTGTAAACTTTACATCCCCTATCGCTAACTGCCGGGAAAGTTTTTCTTCTTAAGCAGGGAGGCTATTTAGAACAGAAAATTTATCCATTCTTAGTTAGATGCAGGAATGCCGGAGGTTGTGAAAATGAGTGAGATATTATCGGCGAAAGAAGTTCAAGCGATACTACCCCATCGTTACCCTTTTTTGTTGGTAGACCTCATAAAGGAAGTCATACCTGGAAAAAAGGCGGTAGGTCTTAAAAACGTTAGTATAAACGAGCCTTTTTTCCAGGGGCACTTCCCTGGGGAACCTATTATGCCGGGGGTCCTTATCGTAGAAGCTCTGGCCCAAGTAGGTGCGGTGGCTTTGCTAAGCGGCGAAGAGTTTAAAGGAAGATTGGTTCTTTTCCGCGGTATTGACCGCTGCCGATTTCGCGGAACGGTACGTCCCGGGGATACCCTTAACTTGGAAGTAGAGTTGGTAAGTTTGAAAGGGGTAGTAGGCAAAGGTAAGGGCAAGGCTCTAGTGGACGGCAAAGTGGTTGCATCGGGTGAACTTGTTTTTGCCATGGCCCGGGATGGTGAAGAAGCAGAGGGATAATTTGTTACAGAAAACCGTAAATATCTCTTGCTTTTTAACTCAACAGGTGGCGAAGGCTTGTTCCCTGTTGACAAATAGCTCTAACTATAATATTATTATTGACGGTAATTCAAAACTTTATACTGGAACTCTTATCCAGAGCGGGGGAGAGATAGGCTCTATGAACCCCGGCAACCGGATCTGTCACTGCAAGAACGTGTAAAGCTTCCTCTATTTATATTTATGTGAGGGCCTGACTGAATTCAAGGAAGCGTATGTCAGTAGCAGATCGCCCGGTGCCAATTCCTACAGGACGGTTTTTGTCAGGTCCGCCCTGGGAGATAAGAGGCGTTTAGATGCCTCTGCCTGTCAGGTAAGGGGTATTTTTGTTTTTACCGCACAAATTTCAAGGAGGTAGAAGGATGAATAGAGACGGAAAATTTCTTTTTTCTTCGGAATCAGTAACCGAGGGGCATCCCGATAAGGTGTCGGACCAGGTTTCAGATGCTATCCTGGATGCCATTATGGCTGATGATCCCCAGGGAAGGGTGGCCGCAGAAACAATGGTCACTACGGGGCTTGTACTGGTAGCTGGTGAAATTACTACCAGTTGCTATGTGGATATTCCGCAAATTGCAAGGGAAACGGTGAAAAATATAGGTTATACCCGGGCCAAGTTCGGTTTTGATGGAGATACTTGCTCAGTGCTTACTGCTATCGATGAGCAGTCCCCAGATATTGCCCAGGGAGTGAATAAGGCCTGGGAGATTAAAGAAGGGGAAGATAGCGAAGATCTCTACAGCAGGATCGGGGCAGGAGATCAGGGCATTATTTTCGGTTTCGCCTGCAACGAAACACCGGAGCTTATGCCTATGCCTATCGCCCTGGCGCATAAACTTACACGCTACCTGAGCAAGGTGCGGAAGGAAAAGATCTTGCCATACCTGCGCCCTGATGGGAAATCACAGGTCACCGTGGAATACAATAACGGCAAGCCGGAGCGTATCGCTGCCGTGGTGCTCTCTGCACAGCACAGGGACGATATTTCCATGTCTCGTCTGCGGGATGACCTGATTGAGGTTGTAGCGAAGGAAATTGTTCCCTCAGAACTGGTGGACAAAAAGACCAAGTTTTACATTAACCCCACGGGCCGTTTTGTGGTAGGTGGTCCCCAGGGAGACACCGGTTTGACCGGTCGCAAGATTATCGTGGATACCTACGGGGGTTATTCCCGCCACGGTGGAGGTTGTTTCTCCGGCAAGGATCCCACAAAAGTAGACCGTTCTGCTACTTACGCCGCCAGATATGTGGCCAAAAATATTGTAGCTGCAGGACTGGCCGATAAGTGCGAATTGGAGTTGGCTTATGCCATCGGTGTAGCCCGGCCCTTGTCAGTATTTGTGGAAACCTTTGGCACAGAAAAGGTGGCGGCGGAGACCATTGAAAAGCTGATTGAAAAGCATTTTGATCTCCGCCCGGCAGCTATTATTGACAAATTGGATCTGCGCCGACCCATTTACACCCCCGTGGCCGCTTACGGACACCTGGGTCGTGAGGATCTGGATCTTACCTGGGAAAAGACCGACAAGGCCGAAATATTGAAGAAAGAGGCCGGTCTGTAAGAGGGGTATTTCCCTCAAAATAGCCATTAGCAAAAGAGATAACATAAAAAATAGAGAAAACCCTGCCCACTTATCATTAAGGCAGGGTTTTCCAATTATGTCTTTTAGAAGATAGCCAACATTTGCAGTGAGAGCTTGTTCTTTTCTCCTGTATAAGATACAATAACTGCTAAATGGCAGGATAAGTTGGCAGGAGAAGGAATGACTGTTTGCTTTATTTTATTGGACCGCTAAGCGAACTTATTCACTGTAGAATTTGTTATGATTAATTATATTCCTGGCAGTTGGCCAGGTAAAGGGGGCAGGTCTGTGGAGACCCTGGAGGGAGTATTGGAGCGCATCACCTTTTTCAGCGAGGAGAGCAACTACCTCGTGGGGCGCCTCAACTGCAAGGAGTCAGATGAACTTGTTACGTTTGTAGGTCATTTCCCTTCCCTGCAGGAGGGAGAAAATCTGCTGCTCAAAGGGGTATGGAAGACCCATCCCCGTTACGGACTCCAGTTCCAGGTGCAGGAGTGGGAAACGATTATGCCCACTACCCGGGAAGGCCTCCACAAATTTCTTTCCTCGGGCTTGATCCGAGGCGTTGGCCCCCAAACGGCAGAGCTTCTGGTTAAGCGTTTCGGGCTGGAAACTTTAACTGTTATTGAAGATGAGCCAGACAGGTTAATTGAGGTGGAAGGTATAGGACCCAAGAAGGCGGCCATGATTCACCAAAGTTACCTGCAGCAGAAGGAGATCAAGGAGGTTATGCTTTTTTTGCAGAGCTACCAGGTGAGTCCTGCCCTGGCGGTAAAACTTTTCAAGCATTACGGTTCCCGTGCCATTCCCCTGCTCAAGGAAAATCCTTACCGTCTGGTTGAAGATGTTTACGGGGTGGGATTTATTACTGCTGATAAGATTGCCCGCCAGCTGGGATTGGCCCATGATTCCCCGCAGCGGGTTTGCTCTGCCGCCTTGTATCTCTTAAAAAAGGCTGCTGATGAGGGCCATGTTTTTCTTCCCCGGAAGGAGATGCGTACCCGCATTGAAGAACTGCTCTTCAATGAAAATCCTCCCCAGGGTGGCGGATCGAGCGCTGAGCTGATCGAGGGGCAGCTGGAGGAACTCAGGGCCGCTGGGCAGGTAGTTTGTGAGAATGGCCCTGCCGGAGAAGAGATGGTTTACTTTGCACCTTTTTACCGTGCTGAGAAAGGTGCAGCGGAAAAACTCCTTTCTCTGCTTAACCGGCAACTCACTGTTTTTTCTCCTGAAGAGGAAGGGGCTCTATGGGAGCTCCTGGAAGAGGAAAAAATGGACCTGGCTAAGGAACAGATCAAGGCTATCGAGGGAGCCTGTGAAAACGGTGTTATGGTCATCACTGGGGGGCCAGGAACAGGGAAAACTACCACCATCAGGACTCTCCTCAAACTATTCCAGCGCTACCGCCTGAAAACCATGTTGGCGGCACCTACCGGCCGGGCAGCTAAAAGAATGGCTGAGGCTACAGGAATGGAGGCCAAGACGATTCACCGCCTTTTGGAGTACAGTTTCAAAGAAGGAGAAGGTTTTAGTTTCCAAAGAGATGAGGAAAACACTCTTTCCTGCCAGGCTCTTATTGTGGACGAGGCTTCCATGGTGGATCTACTCCTCTTTCACAACTTGCTTAAGGCAATTCCTCCTGGCTCCCGCTTGATCCTGGTGGGAGACATGGACCAGCTTCCTTCTGTGGGCGCGGGAAATGTGCTGCGGGATATAATTGAAGGGGGGAGTGTTCCTTGTGTCCGCCTACAGACTATTTTCCGCCAGGCTCAGGAGAGCATGATCGTGGTCAATGCGCACCGAATTAACAAGGGGGAGTTTCCCCTGTTCAATAAAAAAGATAAAGATCTCTTTTTCGTGGAAGAAGAAGATCCCCAGAAGGTGGCCACTACTATTGTTGAGCTATGCAAAGAGCGCCTTCCCTCCTACGGGTCATTTGATCCCTTGGAGGAGATCCAGGTTATAACACCTATGCGCCGAACCCCGGTGGGTGTAGAGGCCTTAAATAAGCTTTTACAAGAGGAGCTAAACCCCAGGGCCAGGCACAAACACGAGATAACTGGAGGAGGCAATATTTTCCGCCTGGGTGATAAAGTGATGCAAATACGCAACAATTACGAAAAAGAAGTATTCAACGGTGATATTGGCCGTATAACAGCTCTGGACCTAGAAGAAGGGGAAATAGCGGTTTCTTATCCCGAGGCATTGGCCGCCCGTGAGATTATCTATGACCTGTCAGAGATGGACGAGCTGGTGCTCTCTTACGCCATTTCTGTGCATAAAAGCCAGGGAAGTGAATATCCTGTCGTGGTCATGCCTGTAGTTACCCAGCACTTTATACTCCTGCAGCGCAACCTGCTTTATACCGGTATTACCAGGGCAAGAAGGCTTGTAGTTCTTATTGGTACCTACAAGGCTGTTGCCATAGCTGTGGGCAATAACAAGGTGGAGCAGCGCTACAGCGGTCTGGCCAACCGCCTGCAGAAAGTGCAATAGTCATGATACCGCCATTTTTTCTATTGATGAGGGGAGGCAACTCTTATATCTCTGCTTCGCACTTTATTAGAACTGCTTTACCCCCCACGCTGCCCTTTCTGCAGCTCTCTGCCCTCCTCTTTTAAAGATAAGGAGGGTATACTACTTTCCTGGGCAACCCCTGCTGAGCTGGAGGGGCTTCTCTGCTGTGATTGCGCCAATAAAGTTCCCTGGTTGGAGGAAGAAAGATGTCATTGTTGTGGGCAAGCTAAAAAAAAGGATGGTTACTGCTGTCCTTCTTGCAACAGCTTTCATTTTGCCTTTGATTTTTGTTGCGTTTTAGGGCATTACCGGGAGGGGATGCGAGCCGCGGTGCACCGTTATAAATATGGCGGCCAAAAAAGTCTTGCTCCTGCTTTGGGTGGGCTTCTTTACCTCAGGATTAAAACGTTTCCCTGGGTCGCGTCCCTGGAGGGGGTAGTGCCGGTGCCGTTGTCCAAAGGACGCTTGGAGCAGCGAGGTTACAATCAGGCCTTCCTTTTGGCAGAGGTAATGGCAGAAAAGCTGAAGTTACCGCTGCTAAATGTCCTGGAGAAAAAACGAGAAACGGCCAGCCAGACAGGCTTGAGCCGTGTGCAACGAAAAGAAAACGTGGAAAACATTTTTTACTGTGTCCAGGCTCTGCCACAGGGGAGTAATCTGCTGTTGGTAGACGATGTGCTTACCTCAGGAGCCACTTCCCATGAAGCTGCTTTACTGCTGAAAGAACGAGGTGCTGACAGGGTAGGGTTGGCGGTCTTGGCACGCTGAAAACAGTGGCAGGCTTTTAAGACCTGTTGCTACAGCCCGAACGAGTTGCCCCTTTTCCTGGTGTATGCCTTATCTGTTCTGCCTCACCAATCCAGGATCTTTCTCCATATAAGCAGCAGGATGGCGGTGACAGCTCCGAAAATAAAGCCGCCTATATGAGCCCACCAGGCTACCATTTCCGCCCCGGATGCTCCGCTCTCAAGCAGAACAGCGTTAAAAAACTGCAGTAAAAACCATATGAACAGGAAGAGCATGGCGGGAATATTAAAAGTGGCCAGGAAAAAGCCGATAGGGACTAGAGTCAATACCCGGGCCTTGGGGAAAAAGATGAAATAGGCGCCCAGGATGCCCGCTACGGCTCCGCTGGCCCCGATGGTAGGTACTGGAGACTGGGGATTGGCGAAGATATGGAAAAGTCCACCCACGGCGCCGCATAGTAGATAGAAAAACAAGTATTTGCCATGCCCCCAACGATCTTCCACATTGGCTCCAAAGACCCACAGGTAGAGCATATTTCCCAGGAGATGCAACCATCCCCCGTGAAGAAACATGGAAGTAAAAAGGGGGAGCCAAATCTCGGCGGAAAAAGGATCGCAGGGGTATGAAAAAAAACGCTGGGGAATTACCCCGTAATGCATCATGAAAGCTTCCAGCTCTTCCCTTCCCAGCCCCAACTGGTGAACAAAGAGCAGGATATTTAGCATTATGAGGGAAATATTTACTAAAGGGTACTTTTGCGGCCTGAGGTTATCTTTTAAAGGGATCATTAAATATGCTCCTAACCAGTATTTCTACCTAACCAGTATTTCTACTATATTATAATTTACGGAGCTGCGTTTTTCCATATATTAAATTATCGAAATAGGGAGACTAACAACTATGGAAGAAGATAGAAAAAGGCGAAGCGCCGCAGATAAGATTATTTTTAAAAAAGTCACTTCGCCTGCTTTTCTGCGTCATAAATTAAAAGAAAAAGGACTTACTCCGCGCCGTTCTCTGGGGCAAAATTTCCTGGTGGATGAAAATATTCTGTATAAAATCATCAGTGCTGCTTCACCTGCCCCTGGCGATTTAGTATTGGACATTGGAGCAGGTCCGGGAGCACTATCTTTGGCATTGGCTGAAAGAGGCTGTCGCGTAATTGCCCTGGAAAAGGATAAAGGGTTAGCTGCTTTTTTGCGGGAAGAAGCGAAGGAGCGCGGCTTTGACCAGCTTCAGATAATAGAAGGGGATGTTCGCCGCCTGGATCTGCTGGAGACCTGTGTCTCCCTTTGGGGAACCCCTCTTGCTGGAAAGGTAAAAGTGGTAGGCAATTTGCCCTATTACCTTACCACGCCTCTTCTCTTCCAGCTGCTGCAGGGGGATCTGCGGCTGGAGCTGTTGGTTTTGATGGTGCAACTGGAGGTGGCACATCGAATCAAGGCTTCCCCCGGAACCAAGGATTACGGAGCTTTATCCCTTCTTTGCCGTTATTATACAAATCCACGCCTACTCTTTAAGGTGCCTCCAGCGGTTTTTTACCCTCCTCCCGAGGTTAATTCTGCGGTGGTTCTCTTGGAGGTGCTTTCACAACCTCCTTACCAGGTAGCAAACGAAGCTTTATTCTGGGAGATAATCAAAAGAGCTTTCCAGAAGAGAAGAAAGACTCTGCCTAACGCCTTGGAGGGTTTGAATAATATGGACAAAGAGCAATGGAAGGTTTTGGTTAATAAAGCAGGGCTAAGCTCCTCCTGCCGCGGAGAAACTCTTTCCCTGGAGCAGTTTGCATATTTAGCGCAGATAAGCTATAATAATTAGGGATATTTGTCCTTTTTGTCGCTCATTTGTCGTTCATTTCTCGTTTATGAGAAGGGCAAAAGGGGAGGATAAGTTTAGAAAGAAGGACATAAACATGTTTTTCCACAGCCCTACTAAAGGTAGAATGACATTAGAAGAGACTTTTATTGAAGTTATTTCCTACGTTATGGAAAAGCCTAAGGAAAATTACAAGCTCATCATCGGTACGGATTCGCAAACCCGATTAGACGAGGATGTGGTTTTTGTTACTGCCATAATTGTTCACCGTGTGGGCAAGGGAGGGCGCTATTTTTTCCACCGTGAAAGGCAAAAGCATCTGGAAAGCCTTAGGCAGCGTATATTTTACGAAACTTCCATGAGCCTGGATGTAGCCGGCCGATTCGCAGCCCTGTTGGCTGAAAACGGGCATGCCGATCTTAATGTAGAAATACATATGGATGTGGGTGAAAAAGGTGATACCAAGGGACTAATCAGGGAGGTTGTGGGAATGGTTATCGGGAGCGGATTTGATGCCAGGATAAAACCTGACTCCTATGGAGCTACCAAGGTGGCCGATAAGTACACTAAATGATAAATACGGTTCTCACAACCAAGAAAAAATTATAGCCGGCTTTCCAGTAAAATTTTGAGCGAAAACCTTGACAATGAATAGGGGAAGTGATAGAATCCTTTCTTTTGTTGACATATTACCCTCTATGTGTTATATTTATGTTGAGGTGATGTAAAAATGGCGGTAACGAATTCCCTGGGAATGATCCGTAAAGAATTGGAATCTTACGTGGGTGAGAGAATAAAATTGCGGGCAAACCGGGGACGGCGCAAGACCTATGAAAAGGTAGGGGTGTTGGAGAGGACTTACCCTTCAATTTTTGTAGTACGTGTAGATGAAGAAAACTACAACCAGAGACTTTCGTTTACTTATGCCGATGTTCTCACCGAAACCGTAGAGCTAAGCCTTTTCGGCACGGACCATGAAAAAATTGCTCTTTGTGGCAGATAACCGGTAAGTAAGGTGTTGCACAGATCAAATTGAGATATACTTTACCGTAATGTACAATCTTTCATTTCTTGCTGGAGTAGTGGTATAGAAGGTGTTTAAGTTCTAAAATTCCGTTTTAAAAAACGGGATTTTTTTTGTTCAGGGACTTGTTTGCTGTCTTTAGGAAAAATTCCGCGGTTTGCCTTTGGCCTTTAACAGACGTATAAGAGGCAGCCCCACCCCTAATACTGCTATGCTCTGTCCCAATCCAATAGTCAACACGGTGGGCCAGTAGGGAATGCGGAAAAAGGCGTAGAGGTAGAGACTGACTATAAAGGCATTTAGAATAATAGGACTGAGGTAGGCTATATAGCTGTGCCGGAAGCGGTAAGTCACCAAGGCAGCAAGCAGAGTGGTAAGACTACCGAAAACTATATCCACAGCTCCCCAGGGTCCAAGGATATTGGCCAGGAGGCAACCCAGGAAAAGACCCATAATAGCTTCCGGGAAGAGTATCGGTAAAAGAGTGAGACCTTCGGCGACCCGGACCTGTACAGGGCCGAAACTTATGGCGGAAAGCAAAAAGGTTATAGATACGTATAAAGCTGCAATGATTCCCGATAAGGTAATGCTCCGAATATTGATGTTATCAACCTCCAGTTGTATTTTTTGGGGTGTTTGTCTGGTAAACCTACGCTTCCGGTAAAAATTCAAATTTGCTAATTATGGTAATCCTGCCCCGCCTCCCTTGACACTACCTTCCAGGAAAGGTATGATTTCTATAAGTCGCGTGCGGAAACGTTTTCCCTATTATAACGTATAATCAATAGAGGAGGTACCCTTTTTTGGTAAAAAAAACCTATGCTGAGATAAATGAGAGGATAAAAGCTGGCGAGGCGGTCGTGGTGACGGCCGAAGAAGTGATCCCCATGGTCAAAGAACAAGGTCTTGAGGAGACTGCAGCCACAGTAGATGTGGTTACGACAGGCACTTTTGGGCCCATGTGTTCTTCGGGGGCCTTCTTCAATCTGGGTCATTCTAAGCCGCGCATGAAAATGAGCCGCGTATATATGAATAATGTGGAGGCTTATACCGGCATAGCAGCGGTAGATGCATACCTTGGAGCCACGCAAATACCCGATACGGATTCTGCTAATAAAACTTTCCCCGGGGAATTTAGCTACGGGGGAGGGCATGTTCTCGAGGAATTGGTAGCGGGCAAAGAGGTTGTTCTGGAGGCAACAGCCCACGGGACCGACTGTTATCCGCGCCGAAAACTGGACAAAGTAGTGCGGTTAGAAGATTTTCCCCAGGCTTTTCTTTTTAATCCCCGCAATGCCTACCAAAACTACAATGTGGGTGTAAATCTTTCCGACCGCACCCTCTATACTTATATGGGTATTCTCAAGCCAGGTCTGGGGAATGCTAACTACAGCACCTCCGGGCAGCTTTCCCCTCTTTTTAATGACCCTTATTACCGAACTATCGGAATGGGTACCCGCATATTCCTTGGCGGGGGTGAAGGTTACGTGAGTTGGCATGGCACCCAACATGTTCCCGGAGCCCCTCGAGCTGGAAACGGTGCTCCGGTAACCCCTGCCGGCACTATGGCCGTTATCGGTGATTTGAAGGGGATGTCCTCCAAATGGCTCAGGGGGGTGAGTTTTCTGGGTTACGGTGTTTCCCTAATGGTAGGGATTGGTATACCTATTCCTATCCTGGATGAAGATATGTTAAAATATACTTCTGTGAGCGATGAAGAATTGTTTGCACCTGTCATGGATTACAGCGAATCTTATCCTCAGGGCCTGGGGGAAGTGTTAGGGCAGGTCAGTTATGCTCAGCTGAAAAGCGGAGAGATTAGTGTAAATGGCAAATTTGTACCTACTGCCCCCCTTTCCAGCTACTCCAGAGCCAAGCAAATTGCTGAGATATTGAAGGAGAAGATTCAAAAAGGGGCCTTTCTGCTTACAGAACCGGTCTTTTCGCTTCCGGGTCCTATGAACGATATTTGAAATAGAACGAAGAAATGAAGCCGAGCTGAGTAAGAAATGCTCTGAGGGGAATATATTTTAATAGCGTTGGGGGTGTAGATGTTGAGGCAAAAATTCGTGCTTTATTTCCCGGCCGCAGTAACTGAAGACCCTTTTACTTATTACCTGATTAAAGATTACAATCTTATGGTCAATATAATACGGGCTGATATCAATCCCCGTAAGGAAGGCCGTGCAGTGATAGAGCTGAGCGGTGAAAAAGAAGATTTCCAGGAGGGTTTAGAATTTTTACAGTCCCGCGGAGTTAAGGTGTTTCCCCTGGAGCAGGAGATTGTCTGGGTGGAAGAACGCTGTACCCAATGCGGTGCCTGTACCGTTATCTGCCCCTCTGGTGCCCTGGTTATGGAACGCCCGGAAATGAAGGTAAAATTTTTAAATGATAGATGTGTTGCCTGTGAATACTGTATCAAGGCTTGCCCTTCCAGGGCCATGGAGGTCCGTTTCTGAACATGGTCTACTCTAAACGATTCTACCGCGACGGTCTTTGCCCTGCAGGTATGACTTCTTTTCAGGTCAGCGTAAAAGAAACGGATCTTTGGATCGCCTTAGAAGAGGAGTTTTTTCGGGAAGAACTGCTTCAAGAAATTGAACAGTTTGTTTGGGAACAGAGGCGTTGCTTGGAGAAATATATCGGGCATACCCCTCACTTTGCAGAGAGCATGTCCCCTTTCCTGGCAGACCAGAATGCTCCTCCGCTGGCCCGGGAGATGGCCCGGGCGGGGAACAGGGCAGGTGTAGGGCCTATGGCTTCTGTGGCCGGGGCATTTGCCCAGTGGACAGGGAAATGGTTGTTGCAAAGGTCAAGGCAGGTAATTGTGGAAAACGGGGGCGATATATTTTACTATTCCTATCACTCCCTGAAAGTAGGTGTTTTTGCAGGGAAATCGCTTTTTAGCGGGCGGTTATCCCTTATCCTGGAGCCTCGATCTGAACCGCGGGGAATCTGTACCTCCTCCGGGTCAGTGGGCCCTTCCTACAGCCAGGGGCGCGCAGATGCAGCTATTATCGTGGCCTCCGATGCTCTGCTGGCCGATGCTGTAGCTACCGCTACAGCCAATATTATACAACGGGAAGGCGACCTTGAAAAATCTTTGGAAATGGCTAAGATCATGCCGGAGGTAAGTGGTGCTTTGGCCATATTGGGTGATAAAATGGCTGCCTGGGGGGATATTCAGTTGGAGCAGGCTTAAAAAGCCCTTGGTTGGCGTACAACAGAAAGAACGGTTAGTGGGGCTTACCTTGAGTTTGCTGAAGGTGTCCCTTGCCTAGGGTTGTTTCACGACTTCCGGGATTGTTACTCATCCCCAACCAGAGGGACGAAACGGCAGCCGCCCAGATTCTCTTTACGGTAACCCTCTTCGTCCCTGGTGATCAGGAGCAGTTCCTGCATCCAGGAGTTCCCCATGGGAATGACCAATTTCCCTTCGGGGGAAAGCTGCTCTAACAGTGATGGGGGAATTTCAGGAGAGGCAGCGGTAACCAGAATACCTTGGAAAGGGCTTTTTTCGGGCCAACCTTTGGTGCCGTCGCTTACTTTGAAGTAAATATTATTATAGCCCATTTCTTTTAGAATTTCCGAAGCATGTTTTAAAAGTTGCTCGTGGCGTTCGACGGTGAATACTTGGGCAGCAAGCTCGGCCAGGATAGCGGCCTGGTAACCTGATCCTGTTCCTATCTCCAGCACTCTTTCCTCTCCCTCGAGGCCCAATGCTTCAGTCATTAGGGCTACGATGTAGGGTTGGGAAATGGTCTGGTCCAAGCCGATAGGAATGGGATGATCACGATAAGCCTGGTGTTGATGGGTGGAGTCCAGTAACATATGACGGGGCACCTTACGAAAAGCTTCCAACACGCGTTGGTTTTTAATACCACGCGGGATCAGTTGTTCATCGACCATGCGCTGCCGCAACAGATCGAAACGGGGTTCTTGTTCTTTCATCCAGCGTTTGGCTCCTTTCAGCTTTGAAGTAATTATAGCACGGATAGAATTCTTTCCGCAAATGCGAGGAGAGAAAAACGCAGAATAAGTTAATACGGAGGTGTTACTGTATGAATTTTGAAACGGGACCTATACGGCCTCCCAGCGAGGCGGAGAGCCTGTTCATAAGAGTTAACCGCAATTGCCCCTGGAATAAATGTCTTTTTTGCCCGGTCTATAAAAAGAGAAAGTTTTCCAGGAGGACAGTGGAAGAGATAAAAAAAGATATTCTTTCCATGAAAGAAGCAGCAGAAAAAGTGTACTCTTATGCAGGCAAGATGGGTTACAATGAGGTTAACCGCATGGTTTTGGAAAACGTATACCGTAATGAGCCTGATCTGCTGCAAATTGCCTTTTGGTTGCATAGAGGCGGCAGAAATGTATTCCTGCAGGATGCCGACAGTATGATTATGGACCCTGAACAGTTGGCCGAGTCCATATCTTTTTTGAAAGAACAGTTCCCCCAGGTGGAGCGTATAACTACTTATGCTCGCTCAAAAACTATCAGTAAGCGCAGCGTTTCCCAGCTGGAGATGCTGAAAGAAGCTGGACTTACCAGGGTTCATATCGGGATGGAGACCGGGCACGACCCCCTGCTGGAGTATATGAAGAAAGGTATTACCAGCGAGGAGCAGGTGCATGCGGGCTTGTTGGTGAAGGAAGCCGGTCTCAGTCTCAGTGAGTATATTCTCATGGGTCTGGGTGGGCAGAAGCTGTGGCAAGAACATGCTCGCGATACTGCCAACGTTCTAAGCAAAATAGATCCCCATTTTATTCGAATACGCACCCTTGCCGTGAGAAAGGGCATTCCACTGCAGGAAAAAATCGATGAAGGTGAGTTCCAGATGCAGGACGATGACGGCCTGGCCCGTGAACAGAAACTCTTCCTGGAGAACCTGGAATGCAACAGCTACATGATCAGTGACCATATACTGAACCTCCTGGAAGAGGTAGAGGGGCAGCTTCCCGATGACAAACCTTATCTGCTGGGGGTCGTGGACCGTTACTTGAGCATGCCGGATGGAAAAAGAGCCAATTTCCAGCTGGGCAGAAGGTTGGGTCATTATCGCTATATGGGTGATATGGAGGACTCAGGGCGTTTTCAGCAGATGGAGGAGCTGCGCAAACAACTTCTGGACAAAGGCCAAAATCAGGCTGATTTTCTGCGGGAGTATATCAAACAGTATGTGTAATTAATACAGCGCAAGCCCAAAGGATAAACTTCCACAACATGAAAAAGGGGTGAAAAAATGAGACTTAAGGCACAAAAAGAAAAGGAAGAGCCGGCAGGGAAAGGTGGGTTTTGGGGAAAAAGAAAGGGTTTTTTCGCTCTTCTGGCCTCGGGACTTTTGTTGACAGGTTTTTTACTGGGGCAGGTTGCCGGGGCAAGTCCTTCCAGTGCTCCAGGTTCAGAGGGCGATCCGCTGGTAACTGCCAGCTGGGTGGAGGAGAAACTGGATTCACTGGCCAGTGATCTAAAAAGACAGTTTCCGGCGGAAGGCAACGGAGATGAGGGCCCAAGGCCACCTGAGGAAGATGCGGATTTGCCTTCTTCTTCTTTTGAAGTGGTAACGGTGCCTGAAGGTCACTATATTTTCCCCACAGATCCACAAGCAAGCACCGAATTCATCTTAAGGGCGGGAAAAGCAAGGGCGGAAGAATGCCCTAAGGGTAACGGTCTTGCAGACCTTACGGCAGGTATAAACCTGTCCCAAGATAAAGCGGTGCAAAGAGACCATCTCATTGCTGCCCCACTGGGTGATGGGCGGGGTATTTATTGTTCGTCTGAATCCATTTTTATGGTCCGGGGAGATTTCAATAAGGGTAGTAATATCACAACAACGCCATCTAGGGAAACGCCCAGGGAAAGACCCGAAGAAGAGCCTGATGAAGAGGCCAGGGATATGCCTGAAGTAGCGGACGAAAAGGAAGCCAGGGTTTCGACAAGCGAAGGAAGCACTCTTTCTATACGGAGAAGCCCGGGTTCCAGTGATAAGCCTGATGGTGATGTGGTGGAAAGTGTTCGGAGGGGCGAGGTTTTAATTGTGCTCGACACCCATAATGATGAAAGGCAAAAGGATGGCCACACCTGGTGGGAAGTAAGGAACCCCGAAAGCGGAGTTACGGGGTGGGTCGCCGCAGAATATTTACAGGTAGAATAGCCCGACGGTTTAAAAAAAATCAAGAGTATGATAAAATGTATAAAGATTATGAAAGATTGTGGTAATATTAAGCAGGGAAATTGCGGGAGCCGGGTCTATCCCTGAATTATATACCCGTTTAAAATAGCCCGGCCTCGGCCCGTAGAGATGTTGATGAAGTGCATTTTCGCAGAATTTTCTGCGAACGCGCTCTCGAGGCCTGAGACTTTAGGATTAACTTTGCAGGAAAAAATGCGGCGTATACTGGTGTTCTTTTTCTTAGGTGCTTTTATATTTTTTTCCATCCCGGGAAGCGGAGATGCGCTCCAGGGAGACAATCCCGAAAACCCCCGCGACATACATGTAATAAAGTTAGAGGGAGTGGTTACAGCGGGGCAGTCTGCATATATACAGAGAGAACTCCAGGCTATTGACCCTGACAATGTACAGGCGGTAGTGATAGTTATGGATACTCCCGGTGGACTGTTGGATGCTACCCTGGATTTAGCCCGTGCCTTTGGCACGGCGCCTGTCCCGATCATTGTCCATGTTGCTCCCTCGGGTGCCATAGCGGCTTCTGCAGGCGCGTTTATTTTGGTCAGTTCCGATATTGCGGCCATGGCGCCCGGAACTACTGTTGGAGCGGCTATGCCCGCGGCCATGTCTCCGGGTGGCGCTGCCGAGGCCGATGAGAAAATCGTTAATTTCTTTGCCGGCCATATGAGGAGTATCGCCGGTGAACAAGGCCGCCCACCTGAAATAGCGGAACGTTTTGTGACAGAGAATCTTACCCTTGATGCCAGGGAGGCCGGGGAAAAAGATGTGATCGAGGTCCTGGCTCCGAACATGTCAGCCTTGCTGGAAGAATTGGACGGATGGGAAGGGGAGAAGCACGGTGAACCCTACCAGCTTTCTACAGCTGATGCTACACTGGTGGAAAGTGAAATGACACTGCAGGAAAGTTTTCAGGATCATATTAGTAACCCTGAAATCGCTTTTCTCCTGTTAATGGTGGGAGGTATGGGTATATACCTGGGCCTGGGCATGCCTGGTACCTTTGTAGCCGAGACTCTGGGAGCCATAGCCCTGCTTTTGGGAATTTATGGCTTGGGAATGTTTGACACAAACTTGGCCGGCATTATCTTTATCGTTTTGGGATTTGCCCTTTTAGCCACCGAAATATTCACCGGGGGCTTTGGGATCCTGGGGGTAGGAGGTGCAGTGAGCCTCTTGATTGGATCTATATTACTGCCCCAGGAACCACTCATGGAGATGGATTGGTACGGCTCCTTTATGGCCACTGCCATAGGTATTGCTCTGGCGGTAAGCGTTATCAGCTTTCTCATTGTCACCGTCCTGATCCGTTCCCGGCGTAACTGGAAAGAAAAAGGGGAGTTTTTCAGGGCTGCACCTACTGTGGAAGTCGTGGATAATATTGCTCCTTATGGAACGGTAAAGATGCGCGGAGAGATTTGGAAGGCTTACAGTGCTGATGGCAATACCATACCCAAGGGGAAAACGGTGGAGGTCATCGGCCAGGAAGGGCTCACCCTGAAGGTGAGTGAGGCTGCCGAGGAAGATAAGGAAGATAAGGAAGATAAGGAAGATAAGGAAGATAAGGATGCTAAAGGTGAGGATAACTAAAAAAGAGCAGAGGTGAAAATTGCCGGGGGAAAAGATTTTTGCAAAGGCTCAGTGGTGGATTGGGCATATGGTTTTAGTTTGAGATGGTATGGTAGGAAAAGGCAGTCATACTGCCACTTAAGCTGACCTCAAAAAGAGGCAAGACTATTTTATAAGGAGGTGTCGATTCCGAGCCGGAAGGAGAAATTCCGTAAGTTATCCAATTTCTCCTGGAGGCCGGAAGAAATATGGAAGCAACATTTGCCATTGTAGTTATTATCATTTTATTCCTTTATGCGGCGTTGAAAGTGGTGAAGGAGTATGAGCGGCTGGTAGTGTTCCGGCTGGGGCGCCTGGTAGGAAGCAGAGGCCCGGGCTTGATCGTTCTTATACCAGTTATCGACCGTTATGTGCGGGTTTCCCTGCGGGTGATCACCGCGGACGTGCCCACTCAAGAAGTTATCACCAAAGATAACGTAACTACCAGCGTGAACGCGGTTATCTATTACCGGGTAATTGATGCCAATAACGCTATTGTCAATGTGGAAGATTTCACAAAGGCGACCGGGCAGTTGTCCCAGACCACTCTGCGTAGTGTGGCCGGACAGGCAGAGCTCGATGAACTTCTTTCCGAGAGGGACAAGCTTAACCAGCGGATTCAGAAGATCCTGGATGAAGCCACCGACCCCTGGGGAGTAAAGGTGACCGCGGTGGAGATCAAGGATGTCGTCATACCGGAAGCATTGCAGCGGGCAATATCTCGCCAGGCTTCAGCCGAAAGGGAAAGAAGGGCAATCGTTATCCAGGCAGAAGGCGAAAAGCAGGCCGCCCAGAAGCTGGCCGATTCTGCCAAAATTCTTTCCGCCCAGACAGGAGGGCTCTTTGTGAGGTTGCTGCGCACCCTGCCGGAGATCGCCGGGCAGCCTGGCAATATCATTGCTTTCCCCCTGCCTATGGAGCTGCGCCACTTGGCTGAAACTCTGGATGTATCCAAAATCATAAGCACCGGCTCAAAGGGCGGGAGTAGCGAGGAAGAAGAAAAACTGCCCCCCGCAGAAAATGAAAGCAAAGCGGATGATAAGCCAGAAGAGTAAAACTAAACACTTTTTTAAACCCGGTAAATTAACGAAGCTGGCCCGGTGTAACTGAACTATAGGCCAGCTTCGTTAATCCCTATGCTTTATAGTCGCTTCAGGATGATAAAAGCAAACAACTTTTTGGTCGGCAAGGGAGGTAGAACGGCGATGCTTGGCAAAGAGATCCAGCTAAAGCTTGATGGGGTGATGCTCAAGGGTTGGTTATATGAAGCGCCAGAAAAAGTTTCATCTTCTGTGGAGCTGAAAAAACCTATGCTAATCCTCTGCCACGGTATTCCCCGGGGAGAAACTTCTCCTGAAGAAGAGGCTCGGAGGGAAGAAGACGAAGGCTATCCCGGATTAGCTCGGCGCTGCGCAGAGGAAGGGTTTACCACCTTCCATTTCAATTTTCGTGGTACAGGGGCGAGCCAGGGAAACTTTGATCTTAAAGGATGGGTCAGGGATCTTGCTGCTTTTCTGGATTACTGGAAGAGTGTGGATGGAAAAGCCCAAGATGGTTTTTACCTGTGGGGTTTCAGCGCGGGTGCGGCGGTAGTTTCCTGTGTAGCCGAAGAAGAAGAGATGGTAAAAGGGGTGGCCCTGGCAGCATGTCCAGCAGAGTTTCATTCTCTTTTCCCGCGAGAAGAACTGCCGCAGATTATTGACCGTTTCAGGAATGTGGGCCTTTTCCGAGACCCAAATTTTCCTCCCTTGCCGGAAAAATGGCTTGAAAATCTGCTTTCTGTTAATCCCTTGCAGAAGGTTGACCGTATAGCTCCACGCCCCCTGCTTATCGTTCATGGTACGGAAGATGAGTTGATCCCTACTTACCATGCCAACCGGCTTTATGAGGAAGCCGGCCATCCCAAAACTTTGCAGATGATGGCCGGCGCAGGGCATCAGCTTCGCAAACACGTTGAAACGGTGGATTTTTGCCTGGAATGGTTTAAAAACCTCCGGGGTGCACGGTAAAAGGCTGGAGTTAACAGTTCGAACTTTTTATACTTTATTCTTTTGCCTGGACTTCGATTCCGCCCATGAAAACTCTGCCATAGATCTTTACCACTGTTCCGCCGGGTTCTCCTGCTTTTTGACTGGCAGAAGAGGAACCGACTATTCCACCGCTGCCTTCTCCCAGGAATTCTACTCCCCCCAGAATGGCAGTTCCGTCGCAGATCACGGTCAGATTTGGCGGAACTATTATATCAATACCTCCCATTACGGCGGTGCAACTCAGCAGGTATTCCTTTTCTTCCATCTCGGCCCGCCTAAGGTCTAGATCTACGCCTCCCATAAAAGCCCAATAGTTACCGTCCTCTAGCTTCCAGTTGCCTTTGGTTCTTTCTACCCCACCCAGAAAAGCGATGTTATTTTTTCCCCCGGAAAGAGGACCCCTCAGCAAACTGATTCCGGCCAAGATGAGCACTACTGGCCAGAAGAACTGTAAAAACTGGTTCATGCTGAAATCCAGAACTCCCAGGTTCCTCCCTTGTAATATTACACCAATAATCAGTAATACTCCTCCTGAAAGCAGGTTTCCGCCACTCCAGCTTCCAGCAGCAAACATATTGATCCCCCACAGCATCAACAGCAGGGGCCAGTAGGTGTGAATAAGTTCCCCCACACTAATTCCGGTAACTCCCAGATTGTTCAGTAACACCAGGACCCCCAACACAATCAAAACTGCCCCGATCCACCAGTTACTCTTGGACATTTTTTCACCCCTTGTTTGCCTCGCGGTTTAGGATTTGAAATAATTGTTAACTATATTAGATTATCCAAGCCATAGATGAGCCCTTCAACTTGGATAACTTTTTTTACAGCAAGGATCACCCCCGGCATAAAGGAGCGCCGGTCGTAGGAATCATGGCGTATAGTAAGGGTTTGACCTGTCCCCCCAAAAATGACCTCTTGATGAGCAATAAGCCCGTTTAAGCGGACGCTGTGAATATGTATTCCATTCTTTACTCCACCCCTGGCCCCCTGAAGCTTTAGCAGTTCTTCTTTTTCAGCCGGTTCCTTTTCTCGCCCGCCGGCGATCATCTCTGCTGTTTTGATAGCCGTTCCGGAGGGAGCGTCTATCTTGTTATCATGGTGTAGCTCTATTATTTCAGCTTGGGGCAGATAGCGAGCTGCCAGGGCGGAAAACTTCATCATCAGAACAGCGCCCAGCGCAAAATTAGGAGCTATGATTCCACCGAGCCCTGCTTCTTTCAACAAGGAGCCCCAACGTTCCAGGTCCTCGGAGGCGAGCCCTGTAGTTCCTACCACGGGCCGTACGCCGCAGCTAATGGCCAGATCCGTATTGGATCGCACGCTCAACGGAGTGGAAAAATCCACCATCACCATGGGCGCTCTATATTTTAGAAACTCTTCCGTAAGCTCTTCCACCGGCAGGCCTAACTCCTTACCGGCTACTATAATTCCGATGTCCTTGCCCTTATTTTCAACATCCAGGGCGCCCACCAGTTCCAGCTGGTTGTCCTCCAGCACAGCGCGGCATACTTCTCTTCCCATACGGCCACAGGCTCCGCTTACGGCCACAGTAATTTTGGACACGGCTGTTCCTCCTTTGCAGTCGAAATAAATAGTTATCCTGATTATTACTTTTTTCTAAGAGTAATTATGGTAAGCATAACATAATGGATTGATATTTTCAATTTCCCCCAAATAGTGGTATAATTTTTTTGTGTGAGAAGCTTGTTTTTAAGGCCTGGCTCCAGACCATGCCTATCCAGAGCATGGCTGGAGAGATATTCCAGTATTTTCCCAGGGGTAAGACCCGTTAGAGAGGGTGTTCAGGATGTGTGGAAGGTTTTCTCTGTTCGATATATTGGGACTTGAGGTGCGCTTCAAAATCTACCTGCCGGATTACGTGATGCCCCGTTACAATATTGCGCCTTCCCAAGAGATCCTGGCAATCACTCGCGGTGAGGAGGATGAACATCAAGCCCGCCCCTTCAAGTGGGGGTTGATACCATTTTGGGCCAGGACCGTAGCTCCCTCAAAGAAGATGATCAATGCCAGGGCGGAGACGGTGCATAAAAAACCCAGCTTTAAAGAAAGCTTTAAAAATAAGCGCTGCCTGATTCCGGCCGATGGTTTCTACGAGTGGAAAAAAGGAGAGAAACGCAAAAGACCCTACAGGATTTCCTTGAAGGGCGGCGAACTGTTTGCTTTTGCCGGGTTGTGGGAGGAATGGAGTTCTTCCGAGGGGGAAACTATACGTTCCTGCGCTATTATCACAACTTATGCCAACAGGCTGGTGGAGACCGTTCATGAACGTATGCCTGTTATCCTGGAGAGAAGCGTTGAAGAGGCCTGGCTCGCTGCCGATACCGATACGTCTACTTTGCAGGAGTTGCTGCGGCCCTATCCGGCTCAATTCATGGAGCTTTACCAGGTATCTGACCTTGTCAACTCACCTCAAAATGACAGGGCGGAGATCATAAAGCCTTTGTGAGCGGTCCTGAAACCGAGAAAGCACCCTTCCCGAACGGGGCGGGTGCTTCAGAGCCCGGGCGAGATTGTTTTACATAATCTATAGCGAGAACGGGAAAGGATGGAAACAACCATGTATTTACAGCACGAATACCGGACGGGTCGAAAATGGGTGGCCAGGCTGCCTTTTGAGGCAGATCTGCTGCAAGCACTGGAGGAGTTCGCAAAAGAACAGGGGATCAGGGTTGGCTATGGGGTAGTAATCGGCGCGGTAAAAAAAGCGATGGTGGGCTTTTATGATCAGCACCAAAGAGAATACAACTCCCTGGAGTTTGACGAGCCCCTGGAGATTCTGCACTGCACCGGCAACCTGAGCATGAGAGATGGGGTCCACAAGGTGCATATGCACCTCACCCTGGGCAATTCCTACGGGTTTACTGTGGGAGGGCACCTTATGCCCGGGACCATTGTATTTGCCGGGGAAGCTGTGATCGAGGAACTCGGCGGTCCCGAGTTGAACCGCGGCTATGATGGACAAACGGGACTTCCCCTCTGGGAGAAATAGCCCGATCGGGAGTTTGCGTCCCATATCCCAGAGCAGCGGGACCGAGATGAAGTTTCAATGCGCCCGCTTCATACCGGTAAAATACGGTTTTCCTGAAATGCTTGCCATGTATCAGATTATCAACGGAAGGCCCCTGCAGCTGAGCCTCGACATACTATTTCTGCAGGGGCCTTCCGTTCTTTCTCAGTCCTTTTTGTTTTTCCCCTCGTGTTTTTTCTAAAGCGTCTGCAGAAAAGTAATTGCACAAATTATTTAAGTATGTTATAATCCATTTAAGTAATACTTTAAATAAATTTAGAATAGCATTAACTCCAATACGGACCAGATTGAGGTTTTATTGTTATGAGTTCTAAAAGAGGCGCCGAAGCGAGCAGTTTATTCAAGATTTTGGGTGATGAAACCCGTTTACAGATCATCGGGCTCCTCTTGGAGAGTGATCTCTGTGTGGGTGCTCTGGCCCGCTATTTGAATTTTTCCAAGCCCGCCGTCTCCCAACACTTAAAATTGCTCAGAGAAGCCGGATTGATCAAAGGAGAGAAGCGGGGCTACTGGACTCATTACAAAGTAGAAAGGGAGCCGCTGAAGAACGCAGCCCATTTCCTGCAAGAAATGGCGGAGGCCACTGGCAGGGAAGCATATATTTGTTTGCGACAGAAGGGAAAAGAAACAGACTCGGAAAGGAGGGTGCTGCAGATGTGTAAAGATTGCTGTCAACAGCCGGATCAGTTGAAGACCAAGCCCGAAGAATGCACGCATGAGCAGATCGAAAAGTGTCACGGCTCAGAAAAAGACCACTGCTGTGAGAAGGAAGAGTAGGCAGGGAAAAGGTGTTAACTTTGAAAAAAAGCCGGCGTTCGGTAGCGAAGCGCTGAGGTGATCCTGCTATTGCTGGACTCCTTCAGAAAAAGCAGCGACCACGCCGCTTTTTATTTTGATAAATATCCCCTGTTCATTCCCGATAGTTGAATGACCGTTAGGGATGTTTGAAAAAGAGGTGACTAATTTCGTTGGTTATTATCGAGGTGAAAATCTGAAGAAGAATTTTAACGGCTTCACCGCCGTGGACGGAGTTAGCTTTCATATCAACAAAGGGGAGATATTTGGTTTTCTGGGTCCTAACGGGGCGGGGAAGACTACTACCATTAATATGCTTACAGGACTGGCCCGCATTACCTCCGGCAGGGTGAAGCTTTTGGGTGAAGATTATACCAGCCGCCCCCAAAAGGCGCAGGCCTTGATGGGTATCGTGCCTGACGAGAGCAATCTTTGGGAGGAGCTGAGCGGGTTTGAAAACCTTTCATTTTGCGGTGCTCTATATGGCATGGAGAAGAGGGCACGGCAAAAAAGGGCTGAGAAGCTCCTGGAACAGTTTGCCCTTTCCGAAGCCGCCCAAAAACCTTTCAAGGCCTACTCCAAAGGCATGAAAAGGAAGCTGACTATAGCGGCGGGATTAATCCATGAGCCCCAGATTTTATTTCTGGATGAGCCTACTACGGGCATCGATGTTCCAAGTGCCCGCCAGATTCGCAGCCTTATCTTTGACTTGAACCAAAAGGGTACCACCATTTTCCTGACCACTCATTACATCGAAGAGGCAGAGAGGCTCTGCGGGCGTCTGGCTTTTATCGTGGAAGGGAAAATTGTGGAAGAAGGCACTGTAGAAGAGCTCATGCAAAAAGCGCAGGGCGATAACATAGTACATTTTACTCTGGGTGCTGATTTTTCGAAGATTGAGGAGGATTTTAAAGGGCAATTTCCGGGATATGATTTTAAGAGGGTGAACGGTAACGGGGTGAGTATCCATTCGCCGTCTACTTTTACGCTGCTTCCCCTGGTGCGTTTTTTTGAAGAAAACGGGTTGCCTGTATACGAAGCCAAGATCTTGCGTCCCTCCCTGGAGGAGGTCTTTGTAAAGGTGACGGGGATAGAACTTAAAAAAATACAAAATCAGAAGGAGATCCTTTCATGAAATCCTGGATAGCTTTCACCAGTATTCTAGCCAAGGATATGCGCAGCTATTATTTGAAACCACCGAATATAAGCTGGGGTTGAATTTTTCCCATTGCCTGGACCTTGATGTTTTTCTTGCGCTCTCCTGTTCCCGTAGAGGTTCGTGATCTGCTGCCGGGGGTAATAGCTTTGTCTATCCTGTTCGGGACCACATCCATGCTGGCGGTAACTATAACTTTTGAAAGAAAAGCCCGTTCCTTTGAACGCCTCTTGCTGGCTCCTATAAGCCTGAACCTCTTAATGATATCCAAGACCTCCGGTGCCATCTCTTTCGGCGTAGTGAATGCTTTCATTCCCGTCCTTTTTGCTTCGTTTCTAACGGATTTGAGCGGTATTAACTGGCTGATAGTCCTGGGCAGTGTTTTGTTTATCGCCATTACTTCTACTTTCCTGGGGTTATTTGTTGCCGTTTCCGTATCCCAGGTATTTGAAGCACAGACCTTTTCAAACTTTTTCCGCTTCCCCATGCTTTTCCTCTGCGGACTTTTCATTCCTATCCAGGATCTGCCGGTGGTGGTGCAGCCTTTATCCTATGCCCTGCCTTTAACTTATGGAGTGGATCTTTTAAAAACAGCCGTTAACGGTAACGGGCACCTTTCCGTTCCCCTCGCCTTTTTAATTTTAATAGGTTTCAGTGGTTTCTTGTTTTGGTATAGCATTTACAAGGTTAACCGCAACTGGATCTCTTGAGCTTATACTGAAGCAGCAGAGAAGAAAAGATGCTATTTTTGTAAAAAAGAGGCAGCGGCAGGAAGGAATTATAATGCTTGTTGTCGAAATTTAGCAAAAGTTCTCTTCGTTGTTATTATGACCGATACAGCAGGACTCAGTCCGCTCCTGGTTGCCAAGAAGCGTTTAAGTGAAGGGTTGTAATATTATTACTCAACCGCAAAAGGAAGCGGACTGTCGAATTTAATTCCATAGCATTTTTTGCCTTCCTTCCGCACCACTTTGCCGTTGACTGCGACAGTGAAATTTGTTTCATTACAGGGGGCATCTTCGAACATGAGGTAAAGCTTGCTGCCTATCTCTAGGGGTTTCTTTACGGAAAGACGAAGCCCGTTCCTGGATATATCTTGGATATAACCTTCTTGTAAGGTTTGGGGGTCTTTCTCGGGTAGCAGAACAAACTCGACTTTTGCATTTGATAGTATCCTCTGGAATTTTCTGCGCTGCATACGGCACAAGTTTTCTCTATCCTGCAGTACATGTACCATATTTGCATCAGTTTCGATCACATTTGCCTGAACAATGTATGAAGTGTTGTCCCACCAAAAAAATTCCAGCTCGATCTCATCGCCTGGGAAAAGCTCTAAAGCAGATAACAGGAGCAGGGAAAACTCTTTTCCATCTGTATTTATAATAGAAGCTTCTGCGTTTCGTCCACTTTGTTTATGCTTTACTTTGATTTGTTCATGGGATTTCAAAATCATTCGCTTGGTCACCTCAATTATTTCTATAGTTCTACATATATTATGAAAATCCTTTGGCGGGAGAAGGATATTCCCGTTTGCAAAGAAGGGGGGTGCAATTTCAGGCCGATAATGCATATTGTTCTGCATCAAAGGGTATGTTTGAGGAGAAGGGCACAAATATCATTTTAAGAGGAGGAGAGACTATGAAATGTCAAAATTGTCAAGCAGAGGTTGGCCCGGAAGCTTCATTTTGCCAAGAATGTGGGGCTCACATTGAAGAAGCAGGAGGGGGTTCGGAGCAAATGAATGTCTCAGAAACCCAAAATCAGACGGCAGAGCCTCCATCACCGGAGGCCCGACAGGCTGCTGCTACCCCGCCCGTTAATGCTAACGCCCGGGCTGAAGCTGTCGATGATGATAGCACCCGGCCTTTGGGGATAGGGACTTATTTTCTCATGCTTTTTGTATTTGGCATTCCTGTGGTTAATATCATTATGATGATCGTATGGACCCTGAGCAGTAAAAACAAAAACCAGAAAAACCTTGCTGCTGCTGCTTTGATTTGGACAGTAATCCTGCTTATCGTGGCGGTTCTTTTCTCGGCTGTTGCAGGGGTCTTTATTTCTGTAATCCTCGATCAGTATTTGTACCAGGTAATGTAAGGAAGGGACTTAGACGGAGAAGGGACCATAGTTTTACCTGATGGTTCAGAATATGCCGGTGAGCTGAAGACCGGTTTTGCGCATGGTGAAGGCAGCATGAGCTATCCCGATGGAAGAACCGAGCAGGGTAAATGGGTAAGGGAACTGACTCACAAGCCCTGCCTGGTTCCCGGTTTGATATTAATCTTACTAATATTAATTGAGGCCACAGGCAAAAATGGCAGCCTGTCGGCCTCAGCATCAAACTTTGCGGCAAGCCCTTTGTGGTTGAATTAATTAGAACCTTGATCGCACTGTGGAGGGAGGGTTACGAAAAAGGCGCTTCCTCTTCCGTGTATGTTATAGGCCTGTATATTGCCGCCATGAGTTTCGACAAAGCTTTTTGCGATGGAAAGTCCCAGGCCGCTGCCGTCCCCCCTGCCTTTGCTGGACTTGTAAAAACGCTCGAATATAAAAGGAAGGTCCTCTTCGGGAATCCCGGGGCCGGAATCTTTTACCTCCACCACTAGGGAGCCATTTTCTTCCTTGGCTAAAAGCTCTATTTTCCCCTTATCGGGAGAAAACTTGAAAGCATTGGCCAAAAGGTTAATCAATACCTGTACCATACGGTCTTCATCCATAAACCAGCTCTGCACTTTCCTATCCACTTCTACCGTGAACTCTATACCCCGTTCGTCTGCTTCGTATTGGAAGGCAGCAGCAGCTTTCCATAGCAGATCGCTTACTTCCACATTTTTATACCTGAGCAACAGCTTTCCTGCCTCTGCCAGATTGATAGATTCCAGGTCATTTACAAGCCGGCCTATTCTGAGCACCTCGTCATAGAGTGAAGAGAGAAGCTCGGGAGTGGCTATTACCTTTCCTGCCTGCAGCGCTTCAAAGTTTCCTCTAAGTATGGTAAGAGGTGTTCTAAGCTCATGGGAAACATCAGCCATCATATTGCTGCGCAGATTGTCATTTGTCTCAATATTTGTTGCCATTATATTAAATGCGTCTGCCAGGTTGCCCACCTCATCGTTTCTCTTCAGCTGCACCCGATGTGAAAAATCGCGGTGGGCAAACCGGCGGGCTGAAGCAGTAAGCTGCGCCAGGGGAAGGGTGATCTGCCTGGTAAGGAGAAGGCTCGCTGTTACTCCTACCAGGAGTGCTATCATCCCTCCCCAAAAGACGGCCCACATAATAGACTGGGAGAACTGTTCTTCCAGTGTCAGTGCTGCTGTGCTCTCTTGAGAATGTAGAATAAGGGTTCCAATTTCTTCCTCATGGAGGTAGAGCTGATGTCCTTGCTCCATTTGGGAAGTGGGGAGGATATCTCCCGTTCTTTCCAGGTTGGAATCAAGCACAATTTCTCCTTTTTTATCAGTAAGTAGAAGCCTTTCACCAGGTAGGATGCCGCTTGTGCCACCTTTCATATGTCCCTGAGGCATAGTCACCCCTCTTCCCCTGGCGGGGCGTTTTGAAAGAAAATTTTTTATCCCGTCCCAGCCCCCCTGGTCCTGGTAATAGGAAATAAATAAATACTCCCACTGCTCCAGGACCACATTGCGGTACCCCTCCACATAACGGTCAAATATATTGGAAATGTAGATGCGTGACGTAAAGGCCATAACAGCTACTGCTACCGCTATGACCAGGATAAAGGCAAAGAAAAATTTTGAGCGTATTTTCACTATTCGGGTCAGCGGGTTGGACCGCTTTTACCTCCTCTTAATTTAAACTATTTGCCACTATACTTATAGCCCAACCCAAATACAGTAGTGATATAAAAGGGATGGCCGGGATCGTTTTCAATTTTTTTTCGAAGATTGCTGATATGTGTGTCAATAGAGCGTTCATAGCCGCTGTATGCTTCACCAAGGCAAGCTTCCAGGAGCTGCAGGCGGCTGAAAACCCGCCCCGGATAACGGGCCAATAAGGCGAAGAGATTAAATTCCATCGGTGTCAGGATAATATCCCAGGAATCTTTTTTCAGCTGGTAGTTCTCCACGTCCAGATGAAAGGGGCCTCTGATAATCACCTTCTCCTGCCCCCTTTGCAGTTTTTGCTGAAGCATAGTGCGGCGTAGCACCACTCTGATTCGTGCCGCAAGCTCTGCCAAACTAAAAGGCTTGGTTATATAATCATCAGCGCCTAGTTCCAGCCCTACGACCCGGTCTACTTCCTGGGATTTAGCAGTAAGCATGATGACGGGAGTATCCATATCCCGGCGCAGTTGTCGGAATACTTCCAGGCCGTTAATATCGGGCAACATAAGATCAAGCAGAACCAGGTGAGGTGATTTCTCTTTAACCATTTTCATGCCACCGGTCCCGTCTTTGGCCAGAAAGACCTCTGCTCCTTCTTTTTCCAGGTAATCCTTGATCATCTGCCCGATCTTGACTTCATCTTCAATTACAACCAGCTTATATTTTTCAGTCAAAGGCCGCCTCCTTGACATTGGTAGAGGAAATTATTTGCATTTCCCGAGAAGAGAGGCCCTGGCTCGATCTGGCCTCGTTGCTATCTTCTATAACATGCTTTATCTTAGCAAAGCTGTCACGAAAGAAATATCGTGACAGCTTATGCGCAGAGTCATTTACTACAATTTATTAGTATTTCTATTCTAACCGTTGTTGCCATCTTCTTGATTTCTACCGCCTTGTTTCAACTTCCTCTCTTCTTCCTTGAGTTCGTGGTTCTGCTCCCTTTTTTGAAGAGGTTCGCAATCCTCACTGCAAACTCCGTCACCTTCTTGCTGCCTTAATTGCTTTTGGCAATTATACTGGTTTTCTTCCTGTTCATCAAGATTCCTGGCCTCATTAAGCTGTATATCTTCTTGTACTCTGATTCCATCAGAACCAAAAGCCACTGAAGCGACTGAAAGTACCATAATGGATACCACCAACAGAATTATTAAGGATCTACTCCTTTTTGGCATCATTCCACCTCCTTCCTTTTGAGTGCTGGTTATATTATAATGGCAACGTGTGAGGATTGTATCAACTGAATGTGAAGAAAATGTCAAGATTAAGTTGTGAATTAGGAGGAAGGTTTCAACAATAAACGAAAATCAACCTTTTGGTTCTATAGGATGTCCCCATGTGGAAAAAGTATCTGCATGGGCCATGATCACAAACTGCCGTTCTTGCGCTTGCTTTTGTAAAATCTGGCGAATGTTTTCCCGCCGGTAGGCATCGGTGCTTGTAAACGAGTCGTCGAATAATAACGGTAGCTTGATTTCTTCAGCCAGCAGGTCGGCCACGGCAAAACGGAGGGCCAGGTAGAGCTGATCGCGGGCCCCTTTGCTTAATTGATCTACCGAGCACGCGCGCCCGCTTTCCCGCACACTTATATTGAAATCCTTGTCAAATTCAACGTATCGTTCAGGCACGCCTGCAATAGCCTGGCAGTAAGATGAAGCCTGCTTCTCCAGGTGTTCCTTGTAGGCATGGCGAAAATCGTTAATAGCCTCTTCCAGCTCCTTATGTGCTATTTCCAGGGCGTCTGCCTCAATTTCTAGTCTTTCGCGTTGCTGTTTCATCTCCGCAAGTTCTATTTCTGCTGCTGCTATATTAAGGGGAGATTCTCCTTCCAAAGAAGCCTGTTTTCTGATCAATTCACTGCGGGATTGCTCCAGGGTTTTTTTGTCTGACTCAAGCTGCTTTATTTCTCTTTCTGTAGTTTCCAGGTAGTTGTATATCTGCTCCAGATCTTCGGCCTCTTCAGTTCCTGGCAGTCCCGGATTTTGTTCTATATGTTCTTTCCACCTGAGTAGGCGGGCAGTTACATGGTCTTCTTTTTGATAGAGAAGGCTCTGAATTGAAGCCACATCTTCAACGCCGTTGTTATGTAAAACCGTTTTTAACTGCAGTTCTGCGGCATCTTTATCTTTGACAATTTGCTGCCGCTTTTTCCAACGTTCTAAAGCGATTGCAGCGTTGTTCCCGTTCTTTTCCAATATATCCCTTATTTTATCGTCAAGCTGATTTTTGTAGTTCGACAGCTCTTTTCTTTTTTCTTGCTTTTCTTTTAACTGGCTGCTGCACGACTTAATTTTATAGTCAAGGTTACTGATACTGCTTTTAATCTCAGCCAATTTAACGGCGGTTTCTTCCTGTTGCTGCCACCATCTTTCGTTCAAACCATCAAGCTGTTTTATCATGCCTGCCACATTTTGTTCCGGGGGAGCATCCGCAGCCACCTGTAAAAAGCAGGACACTTCTTGCCAGTGTTCCGCCGTATCACCCGAAAGGGGGGCGATGCTAGCAGTTTCCATGTTGCAGCCCCAGGTTTCATCGGCCTGGAGGTTTAAATCACTTTCCAACCTTTTCTTTCTTTCCCGCTTGGATAACCACTGGTTATAAGCAGTTGAAAGATCATCAAAAACCTCGAAAAAGGAACTCATCTTACGGTCAAACTGTTTTTTTTCTTTCTCGGCTGTTTTCCATTCCGTTTCAAGTTTTTCCAATTCATCTTCCGCTATATTTTTTTCTTCTTCCCCAAGGCGGCGTTTTTCCTCCTCATATTGGTAGAGACGCTGAAGCAGCCGTCCCAATTCTGCCTCATCGGCGGCGGCGCATTGCCCCAGTTTATTGTTAAAGGTGTCAACTTTTTCTTTGCACCGCCGCAGCTCTTCCCGTGTTCGGGCCAGTTGTCGGCGAGCGTTTGTATTGGTCAGGGTATAAATAATACTGCCTGCATGATAACCGATGAGGGCAGCGACAAGAACAACCAGAAACAGGAACGCTGTGTTGTTCGTCCCTGCAAGGACGCCAGCCAGCCCTGCCAGGAGAACCATGCTGCCGATCCGTAACCATAAAGGGGCGACAAGTTTCCGCGCAATTTGCTTCTCTGATTCTTCAAGTTCTTTTTTTTCCTTTATCGCGGAGAGCTTTCCGTTTATAGCCTTCCCTACATCTTCCGGCATAGCAGCCAGTTCACTGTATTTGCTTTCAAAAGCAGCGCGAGCTTCGTGATATCTTTTTTTCTTTTCTTGAGCGTCTTTCAAGGCCTGCATGGCTTTATCTTCGGTATTGGCCAGCAAGCCGAGGTAGCGATGATAATTCCCGGCCAAATCCAGTTCTTCTTTAGAAGCATTTTCGAAAGGGGAAAAGTAATTTTTTAACTCGTTATTTATTTCCTCTAATTCCGCTTCGTTCTTTCTAAATTGATCCCACTCTCTTTTACATGTTTCAGCATTTCTGCGAATAGTTTTGAGGCGGGCGGCCGGGTCTGCTCCCAACCAGTCCCAGCCGCTGAATTTATTGCTTAATTCGTTATTAAGGGCGGTAAAGTTTTCGCTATCTTCCTGCAAGGACTTTTTTAGCCCGCCGATTGTTTCGTCGAGTTCTTGAAGCTGATTGACCAGGGGAACCAGTTCTTCCAGGACTTCACCTGCTTCCGATGCGGCACCTTCAAATTCAGGATAGTCCCGCTTCAGCTCATCCTCCAGCTTTTTCAGCTTCTCCTGCAGCTTTCGCACCTCTGCTTCAGCTTGCTTGATTTTATCCCGTTCCCGGGCTGCGTTGCGGTATTCATTCTGCAAAAGTTGCCAGTTGGACAAGGCCTGCCTGGTTCTTTCTTTTTTATCCAGCTGTTCCTTTTTTTTATCAAAGCTTTCTTCTACGGAAAGCAGCTGTTCGCAAATTTCCTCCAGGGAGTCCGCTACCTGCCTGCCGTTTTCTATGCGCTGCTCCAATTCCGATATCTCGGTCTCAAGATGCTCTAAGATACCGTTTTTACCCATATTGCGGGCAGTTATTCCCCGGTCATTGGGTCCGGTGAGCCTTGTCAGCGACTTTAAATTAGCGCTTAACCTTTTTAAAGCATCATAAAAAGCAGTTCCTCTGCCGCCGGATAGCAATCCCTGTAATTCGGCGCTAATATTTTTGGGTTCTGGCAGCGGCTGCTCTACGCAAAATGTATCACTGAACAGTTCCTGGCTGTTAATTCCCAGCAGTTCCTGCATTTTTTCCTCGTATACTTTAAGGCGCTTTGTTGCAACGGGATTATGAGTGCCTTCTACCAACATTTTTTTCCTGGTAAAATCTTCTTCGATTAACCATAGTTCAACCCGGTGGGTATCGAAGTCACGAATAACCTGGTAGTATTGTTCCCCGGCAGCAAAGAAAACTTCTCCCCGGCAGCGGGAAGGGTCGTCCCAGTTGCGTAAGCGTTCCAGGGTAAAGGGGGTGGTGGCTCTTTGGCGGTGCATAAGTCCGAAAAAAGTTGCAACAAGGCCGGCTACCATAGTGCTTTTGCCACTTTCATTGCTGGCCACGTAGCAGTTTATTTCTTCTCCAAAATTAAACTCTGTGCGATCACGATAGGGACCGAAACCTTCAAGGATCAACCTTTTAAAGGTAACCCTGTGCTCGTTCAACTTAAATCACTTCCCTCCAAGGCAGCCAAACCCGTTAATAAAGCCCGCTCCAGGACTTTTTGCTCCCGTTCCGAAGAGGTTTCCTTTTGTTTTTCCCGGATACGGCGGACATATGTGCCCCGTACAGTAGGCTCTTGAGCAATACTGTCCAAAAAATTTTTCGCAAAAAAATAAGCGGAGTTTTCAATCTCCAGATGGAAAAAATAAGGCTCAAGTTCAGCAGCCAGGGTTTCTGCGTGAACGGGAAAACGGTGAGACCCGGTTAGGGTCAGGTGCATCATCATTTCCTGGTCCGCCAAGCGCAGGCAAACCTGGCGGAGCTCTTCCGGGCCAGCAAAATCAGAAAGATCCAGCTCTTGGAATTGATGCTGCCGCACCGCGAGAGGCACAGCTTCTATCTTGATATGGCTGCCCATGTGTTCAACTATTGTAAGAGAACCGTTTCCGGGGTCATTGAAGTTCTTAAATTCTACGGCGCCGGGATACACGGCTTTGCCTGAGCCAATTTTCTTTTCCGTATAACGATGGTAATGACCTAACGCTACATAATCATAACCGGCCCCCGCCAGGAGAGAAGAATCAAGCGGCAAACTTCTATCTGCCAGGCCTTCCCAGTCCAAAGAACCGTGGAAAGCACCGATATGTATGCCAGAAGCATCGTGACGGGGAAAAGACGTTATGGCCCCCGGACGGGTTAATCCCCCCGTATAAGCCAGGGAATATATATGGACCCCCGTGCCATTTACTTCGCCTGAAACAGACAGTTCCGGCATGGGATTGCGAACTAGATGCCCCGGCCAGTCCTCGCCGTGTTGACGATAAACTGATTCCCGGTAGGTTATTTCATCATGATTGCCAGGTATTGTGACTACAAGCATGCCGGCTTTATCCAGGCGGGCTATTTGTTTTTTGACCTGGCCCACAAGAGGTGCTTCAGGGCAGTAGCGTTCAAACAAATCTCCCACGATCAAGACTGCTTGAATACCATTCTGTGGGGAAAGGGCATAGTCAACAGCTTTTTGGAGAAGCTGGTCCCGCTCACTGCGGCGGATTTTTCGTTTCTCTCCAGGCAGGTATGTTGGCTCCCAGCCCAGATGCAGATCTGCCAAATGCAAAATTCTTGGCATAAACTCACCTCTAATGAAACTTTCGTGACTCTGAAAATAGTTTTTTATTTTTCGTTTACCAATTGGCACAACAAAGCTGCATAATCGTCTAACCAGAAATTGTTTCCCATAAGCAATACGTTTTCAACAATTCAATTTCGAGTTTTCATCGCCACGTCCTTCTTTTTAGCGAAATTGAAAGAGAGTGATCGCTAGAATAGCAATATCATGTGTCAAATGGGAAACAAATTTTAGGATGATAGATTTCACACAGCTTGAGGTCCCATTGCTTCACTGGCACTTTTCTTTGACGCTTCTTAGCGTTTCTTTTGGTTGGGGTCAAACTCGACCTTTACCACCTTCCCAATGATTTGGGCTTCTTCACAGTTCACAACCTGCGGCTCGTAGTTGGGGTTATCCGGGTAGAGGATGTACCTATCGTCTACCAATTTTACCCTTTTCAAGGTTCCTTCCGAATTGTTTGTCCTGACCACCGCTATCTCCCCTGATTCCACCTGCGGTTGTTTTTGCACCAAGATTAAATCCCCGTCGTTTATACGGCTTCCGTTCATACTGTCTCCGCTAACCCGCAGGTAGAAGTAATCCCCGTTCTTCACGTGCAGTTCCGGCGTCTCTATAAAACAGAGCGTTTCTTCATGCATTTCCTTGGAAAGGCCTGCGGGGATAGACCCCAGTAGGGGTATAGGTTTGGTTTTGCCGACGGGTTTTGCTGTGGGTGGCAGGTACTCTATAGGGGACTCTCTGACCTCGTTCGTACCCAGCAGCCAATCTATGGGCACCTCGTATACCCCGGCCATATTTATTGCCACATCTATATCCGGGGTGCGCATGCCTTTTTCGTACTTCCATAAAGAACTGCGGGAGATTCCCAACATTTTTGCGGCATTTACCCCCTTGATGCGCTTATCCTTTCTTGCTGACTTAGCCCTTTCAGGGAAACTATCTGCCATATGCCATACCTCCATTTTTCTCTTTGGAAACATTATAAATCAATAGTGTACCAAAAATCAACAATAAATTTTTTGATGAAAAATATATGCCCAAAATATGTAGACTTATGGCAACATTATTTGTATAATGGTCAAAAAGGGGACGATAAACATGAAAAAAATAGACAACCAGTTTGCCTGTAGCAGCTTTATGCTACCCGAACACTCCCAAGCCCTGGAAGAGCGTGCGAAGAGAGTGCAGGAAGCGGATCTGCGGCAGGAGCCGGAATTAGACGAATGGCAACTCGAATTATGGAAGCGTATCCTGCGAGAATCTTCGCGAAACAGCACGGAGTTTGAGAAGAAAGGTATCCTCGCCAGGGGCAGGATTATTCTCCTGGCCGATATAGAGTCCTTCTATGCCAGCGTGGAGGTCGCCAAGAACCCCTCTTTGCGCGGGAAGCCTGTGGTAGTTTGCGGAGATCCCGAAAGGCGACACGGGATCGTGTTGGCGGCCACCAGGGAAGCGAAGGCCTATGGGATCAGGACCGGCATGGCGGCTTGGGAATGCTCGAGACTCTGCCCCGGGGTTGTCTTTGTAAGGCCACATATGCAGCGCTACCTGAAAACCTCCCTGGCGATCACGGAAATACTGAATTGTTTTACGGACCGGGTCCATCCCTATTCTATCGACGAGCAATTTCTGGATATGACGGGTTGCGAAAGGATTTTCGGGGCTCCCGAGAAGATGGCAGAGCTTATCACTGACGAAATCCAGAAAAGGCTGCGAATCAGGTGCCGCGTCGGTATAGGGGAAAATCCTCTCCAGGCCAAGATGGCCTGCGACTGTTTTGCCAAGAAAAACAGCGAGGGCTTTTTCAGGCTGGGCTACCAAAACTACTGTGAAAATACCTGGCCCTTGCCGATCAGAAAACTCTTCGGGGTTGGAGCAAGGATGGAGCGCAATTTCATGAATATGGGGGTAAGGACCATAGAGCATTTGGCCATGATGCAAAAGGAAGACCTAAAAAGAAGGTGGGGTGTCAACGGAGAGTTGCTGTGGCTCAACGCGCACGGCATTGACAGCTCTTCCGTCTGCTCGGGGCTGGAGCCGCAGGATAGCCGTAAAGGGGTGGGGCACGCCATGACCCTCCCCCGGGATTATAGGGCGAAAAAGGAGATCGAGGTAGTCTTACTGGAGATCACCGAGGAGGTCTGTCGCAGGGCCAGGATGATGGGAAAGGCCGGCAGGACGGTAAATGTCTACTGTCGTGGGGCCGATTTTACGGTCCCCACGGGCTTTTCGCGGCAGCTAAAGCTGCCGGAGCCCAGCGCCGTTACCATGGACGTGTACTCCTTCGCGCTGCAGATTTTTCACGCAAACTGGGACCGCAGGCCGGTAAGGACCCTGGGAGTGAGCCTAACAGGCCTGGTGGACTTTAAGGAATACCAGCTTTCGCTCGTGGAAAACAGGGAACGAAAAATAGCCCTGGATCGGGCCATGGACAGCGTCCGGGAACGCTATGGGACAACGAGTATATTCAGGCTTTCTTCTCTCAGCAGCGGTGGCCAGCTCTTTTCCAGAGCTGACAAAATAGGCGGTCACGAAGCCTGAGATCGCTTTCAGGCTCTGCAGAAATATTATATCAAATAATGCGTAAATCATTAAGTTTTCAAAGTGGATATCTGTTGATTTTGACTTGCTCCCGGCGGAAGAAATGGTTATAATAAGGAAATTATTTGTAAAGGTTATGACAAATCAATTATGGAACTGTTTAACGTTGTTTTTCAATCGGTTTTGGCTATAATTGGCATCGGCGTGCTGGGGTTTTATATTTTGCGAAGGGGTATCATTCCAGAAGATGTTATAGCTGTACTTTCACGGTTGGCTATTGATATCGCTCTTCCCAGTGTTGTTTTTGCCAGTATTATCATGAATTTTGACCCCCAAAAGGTCCCTGATTGGTGGCAAATCCCTCTCTGGTGGTTTGTGTTTGCCGCCGTCGCCCTGGCAATTACCCTGCCGGCTCGGTTTCTGGTGAGGGGTGCTTTCCGGAGCGAATTCACCGTCAGCCTGTTTTTCCAAAATGGCCTCTTTTTCCCCATCATTATCATCGAAGGGCTTTATGGTTCCGGGTCTCTTTACCTGGTGCAGCTCTTTATCTTTATCATCTTCCACCCCGTGCTCTTTTTCAGCACCTACTATCTTTTTTTCACCGGCCGGCCGGCCGGTGAAAACCAGCAGCCGGTTTTAAACCTGCAGCGCATCTTTAACCCCGTGCTGATCGTCACGCTGCTGGCCATGGCCATCGTATTGTCTGGTGCGGAGCAGTATCTCCCCTTTTTTATAGTGAACATGTTCGATATGTTGGGCGCCATGACCCTACCCTTAATCATGATTATCCTTGGGGGAAGTCTCTATATTGACTTTCAAAAGAAAGGGAAAATATTTTTCAAGGAAGTTCTTAAATTTGTTGCCATGAAAAACGTTTTCTTTCCCCTGGTCTTTATAGGCCTGCTCTCCCTGGTACAGCCATCTTATCATATCGCACTCATCATCTTTTTGCAGAGCGCTGTTCCTCCCATCACAGGGATTCCCATCCGGGTGGCGGAGATGGGGGGAAATGTTTCCCTGGCTAACCAGTACATCCTGGGTAGCTTCCTTTTTTCTATTATCACTATTCCGGGGATGTTTTTGCTGTTCAACAGAATTTTTCCCATGCCGTGATGTCGGCCGGACCGGTGCGCTTTTCCCGCCCACCTTGTTATGAGTGGTCGGAAATCCAGGATCCAAAGATAAAACTCCCGCAACCTTTAGAGGTGCGGGAGTTTTCCAGTAATATGTTAGTCGTTTTTAGATCGGAGGAATAAAGAAGGTATCACTTTGAACTTTGCTTTGTCTTTCCGGGAGCCCATTTTTCTGAGCTTACGGAAAATTTTTCTAAAGCCGCCGCGCCCACTGCCGCAAGCAATAACCATATCAAACCCCTCTTCTAAAACCACCTTTGTAATAACATCAGAGGGAGATTCAAAGGATGCCCTTTCGGCCAAGATTTTCTGGCTTTAATGTTTTTCTTTTCAAAAACTTCTTGGGCATCCGATAGGAGTTTATCTGCCTCTTCTTTATGTTGTTCCTGCAAGTTTGTAAGTTCATCTAATCTTTCTTTTGTTACGTAACCCATGGGAGTAATGCTTTCTTGGGCTTGATAAACATGAATTATTGCAACCTCATCAGGATTATATCTTTCGGCAATTGCAGGAGCTTCTTCTAAGGCCTCTTTGCATTCTCCTGATCTGTCAGTGCAAACTAAAATTTTCATTTTATTACCTCCTTCTTCAAAATACATAATAACACAAAAAAAGAGCTTATCAATTTATAGTATTGTGGTTTAGGTAAGCAACTCCAGGTTTTCAAGGATCTGCAAGATGCCACCGCCTGTAAAATAGAACCAGCAGCATGGCAGCGGCGGCACCTATCGCACTCAGACGGAGCGCCCCGCTCAACCCCACAGTTACAGACATAAGCCCTGTGAGGAAAGGACCACAGCTGTAGATAATTGTATAGGCGGTGCAGAAAAGACCAAACCCTTTTCCCTGGTAACGCTGGGGCATTTTGCGCAAGACGTAGGAGTTAATCAGGGTATTTGTATTCAGGCAGGTAGCCCCCAGCAGTGCAAGAATGACTAAAAGTTGCCAGTGCGCCTCGGCCAAAGTCAGGGCGAAAATTAATAGTACGCTTAGCAATAAATTGCAAAACAAAACCGGCCTGCTGCCAAGGCGGTCGGCAAGCCAACCAACTCCTATCTTCGTGATGAGGCCTGCGAAGGCAATAATCGCAAACATACTGTTTGCTCGGTCATAGTGGTAGCCTTTCTCCTCCACGAGAAAAGTGGGAATAAATGCATTAACTCCCGTCCAGGAAATGGCTCCCAACCCTCCCACCATGGTGCTCCAGATAATAAAACGCTTAAGCGAGGGTTCGCGGAAAACGGCCAGGCTTCCTAACATTTCCTGGAGCATATTTCCTGTCTTATTTTCTGCTTTTTCCGGCGTTTTATAAATGTCTTGTTCCAAAGTGCTAGCATTATTTCGTTTCTGGTATAATAGAAGCGTTGCCCCCAGGAGAATACACCCGAGGGTTAAAAAAAGCCACGACCAGTCTAAATAAAGGATGAAAGCTGTAACCACAAAGGGAGAAAGCATGCCTGCCACCATGCCGAAGGATTCGAAAGCAGCGGTAGCCTTGGCGGCGTGGCTTCTTGTCCCGATGATCACAGCCAGGGTATATCCTGCTGTAACATAGATGCCGCTGCTGATTCCCAGTATAACGGTGAAAAAGGCCATACTATAATAACCGGTCGAAAAAGATACCGCCAGGAAAGAACCCGCCATGGCGAAGCTCCCCACCAGTATGGTCTTGGTGCATCCCCACCTATCGGCCAACACTCCCGAGGGAAAACGGGCCAGCGCATAGCCAAAGAAAACCAGGGTAACCAGGAAACCTGCCCGGGCGTTATCGATTAAGAATTCTTCCCTGAAGGGTAACAACAGGGGAGGATAAACGCTCTTGGTCATGGCCTGGAAGAAGAATAGGGCAGCATTAAGAATGAAAATGAGAGCGGTTGTTTTGGTGAGCATTTTTCCCTCTTATAAGAAAAGCAGTGGCTGATCAATCCCTGTAAAGCCCTACCTTTCTTTTTCCAAATTAGAATATTCTTCCAGGGTATAGAGTGCGGCATTCGGGTTCCTTTTTAAGGCCAAATCCAGGTAAAATTCGTTTTCAAAGAGGACCACTGTCTCACCTCGTTCGTCTCTGACGACAAAACCTCTCAGGCTGTGCAGCAGCTCCGGTTCCGGGTCTTTCACCCAGCGTGCCAGCTGGTAGGAAAGGCGGCGCAGATTTATTTTCACACCGTACTCTTCCTGTAGCCTGTACTGAAAAACTTCAAACTGGAGTTCTCCCACAACTCCCAGGATAATCTCCTCTGTCCCCGGCACCCAGTAGAGCTGGACCGCGCCTTCCTCGGACAATTGGGAAAGGCCTTTATGGAACTGCTTATATTTCATGGTATCGCGCGCAGTAACTTTGGCAAAAAGTTCTGGGGAAAAACGGGGCAGACTATCAAAGCTAAAGGAACCATCTTCGACCAGGGTATCCCCAATCTGGTAAAGACCCGGGTCAAACAAGCCGATAATGTCCCCAGGGTAAGCTTCCTCCACTATATTACGATTCTGGGCCAGGAACTGCTGGGGTTGGGAAAGCCTAACTTTTTTTCCCGTGCGTGCATGGATAACCATTTTGTCACGCTTGAACTCTCCGGAGCAGACCCTTAAAAAGGCGATGCGGTCGCGGTGAGCAGGGTTCATGTTGGCCTGGATCTTGAAGATGAATCCGGAGAATCGGGGGGTTGCCGGATCGATTAGGCCGGCACTGCTTTTTTTCTCTGATGGCGGTGGAGCGAGACTTAAGAATTCGCGGAAGAAGGGCTCCACTCCAAAACCACTTAAAGCACTGCCGAAAAATACCGGTGTCAGCTGTCCTCTATTCACTTTCTCTGGCTCAAAATCCTCGCCGGCACCCTCCAGCAGTTCTATCTCCGCTCGCAGTTTCTTGTAAGAGTAACTGTCCAAAGCGTTTTGGATGGCCATATCTTTAATTCCTCCGCTGCTAGCCGAGATAATTTTTGTTTGTTGGCCTTTTGCGGAGAGTAGTAATCGCTGGTAGTGTCTGTCATAGAGACCGTAACTGCCGAAGCCCAGACCGGCCGGCCAATTTAGGGGATAGGAGCCGATACCGAGGACCTTTTCTATTTCGTCCAGGAGTTCCAGGGGTTCTCTGCCGTGGTGGTCCAGCTTGTTGATAAAAGTAAAAATGGGGATGCCTTGCATGCGGCATACTTCAAATAGCTTAACCGTCTGCGTTTCCACTCCCTTGGCCATGTCTATAAGCATTAAAGCGCTGTCGGCGGCGGCAAGGGTGCGGTAAGTGTCCTCGCTGAAATCCTGGTGCCCCGGGGTATCCAGTAGATTTACCTGGTATCCGTTATAAGAGAACTGCAGAACACTGGAAGTTATAGAGATGCCGCGCTGCCTCTCCATCTCCATCCAGTCAGAGGCCGCATATTTTTTGGTCTTTCTTCCTTTAATGGAGCCGGCCAGCCTGATAGCACCTCCAAAGAGAAGGAGCCTTTCCGTTAAAGTTGTTTTTCCGGCATCCGGGTGTGAGATGATGGCGAATGTTCGCCTGCATTTAACCTGTTCTTCCAAGTCTTTAATTGCTAAATCCATTTTCATTTCCTCTCCGAATATTACAGATAATTTATGCAACATTAAATTGTCTTTATCTATGTCTATACTATAATCAGCAGAAGTAAGTCAGGCTGTTTTACTACAACAGCAGATATCGAACTGTGTGCAAAAAGTATAACATTTTTAGCTCTATTAAGAAAGCGAAAAAACTGCTGAAGGGGAATGGTGCGAGTATAATATCCTTATTATTATAAGTACTCATATGACACATTTAAAGAATATTGAAGAAATAATAAAAAATTAAAAGCATACAGCAGGTGATAGTATCAAGAAAGGTAATATAAAATATGACATGACTATGGCATGATTGACTATTGTAGAAAAGAGCTTTAATATTTAATCACAATAAATAAACCGGTGGTTCATTAAATAAACCAATAAGCCTTGAAAGGTGAAGCACATTATGCCCAATAATATAGAAAAAGAGACTAGAACAGTAACGGTTGCGCTTGGGTTGCTGGACTGGTTTTCACTTGAGAGGCAGCATATAGGACTTTCCGAGTTTGTAAAACTATCAGGGTTGTCTAAGGCAACCGTTTTTCGCCATTTAACAGCCTTGGAAAAGAGCGGATTTATAAAAAAAGAGCAGGAGAGCAAGAAATATCAACTCGGTTATAAACCTATGGAACTGGCTTACCTTGTCAAAAAGCAGACCAAACTAAGGGATGTTGTTCTGCCCTACATGAAAAAATTAAAAGAGATTACCGATGAAACAGTTTCTTTGCAAATTGAAGATAAAGGCCGAGGGATCTGTATCGAGCGGATAGATTCAAGCAGCACCTTGGTTTACCTTCCCCCAATCGGAAGCCGAGAGTACCTTCATGCCGGGGCCTCTCGCAAGGTTTTGCTATCTTTTCTCCACGACGAGCGAATTGAGGAGATCATTGCAGAAGGCTTGCCGTCTATTGTGAACAACACTGTAACAGAATATGAACAGTTATGGCGTGAAATTAAAGATATTAGAAAAAAGGGCTATGCGCTTAGCGAAGGTGAACATCTGGATGGTGTTGCTGCCATTGCTGCTCCCATAAGAAAGGGAAATGGCACTGTTCTGGCCAGTTTGTCGATAGTCGGTCCCTCCTTCAGGATAGGTGAGGAACAGAAAAAAAGATTCCTTCCCTACTTGTTAGAAAGCGTGCGCAATATCTCAAGAGAACTTGGATTCAAGGTAGAAGAAGATCTTTCGCAGGGAATGAAAGGTGTCTAGTTAAGATAGAAAGAGCAAAATAGGGGAGCTTTTACCATGAAGGAAATTATCGGCTTTATCGGGCTGGGAACAATGGGAAAGCCTATGGCAGAACGGCTGCTTCAAGCGGGTTATTCCGTGGTGGTATACGACCAGGTATTTGAAAAGATACAGCCCTTGGTAACAGGCGGGGCTCAGCCTGCCTCCTCCAGCAGGGAGTTGGCGGTCCGGGCGGACATTATTATTTCCATGCTCCCTCAGCCTGCGGATATAGAAGCGGTTGTGCTGGGCAGGGAAGGTATTATACAGGAAATGGGCGAGGGCAAAATCTTTATTGATATGAGTACATCTTCGCTTGATCTTACCCAAAGAATTCACCTGGAGGTTGAAGCGAAAAAAGGGGAAATGTTAGACGCCCCAGTCAGCGGCGGCATGCATCGTGCCCAAAAGGGAACGTTGAGCCTCATGGTTGGTGGGAGAAAAGAAACGTTTCTAAAGTGCGATGAGATTTTTCAAGTTTTGGGAGAAAACATTCATTATGTGGGCAAAGCCGGCAATGGACTTTTACTAAAATTGTTGAATAATCTGCTTTACGCCGCCAACATGTGTGCTGCTGCAGAAATTTTAGCCCTGGGAGAAAAGATGGGGATCGAGCTGGACCGCATGGTGGATATTCTTCAAGGTGCTTCTGCGGGCAGTTATTGCCTGCATGAAAAAGCCTTATCATATATTCTCCCTGGAGAATTTGACCCTGGCTTTAGCACCGCTCTTTTGCTTAAGGACATGGGGCTGGCCCTGGATATAGGCGAAAAAGCAGGCTATATACCGGCTTTTGGGCAATTATCTCATAAGTATTTTTCAGCGGCTCGCGATAAAGGCCTGGGAGGTGAGGATAACTCTGCAATAATAAAGTTGTTTCAGGTTTTGGTGGAGAGCAGCAGCTCTTTTCCCAATACTAACAATGGTTGAAAAAGAGTAATGTCTCTAAATCTATTTTGGAAAGGGGTATAACCAGAAATGTCATTACTGCCGGAAGTAAAGAAGCACTACGGGTTACAGAAGATTCTTATAGGGGGCAAGTGGGTTGACTCTACCTCTACTTCTGTCAGGCAGAATACCAACCCTGCTACGGGTGAGGTGATTTCAGAATTTCCAGCGGCAACGGTAGAGGAAGCCCATGCTGCCATCGATGCCGCTCACGAAGCTTTCCTGAAGTGGCGTGACGTTCCCATGCGTGATAGGGCGGCTCTTCTTTTCGATATGCGTGCCAAATTTGAAGAACGCTTTGATGAATTGTGCAGGGTGCTGACCCAGGATCACGGTAGAACCATGGGTGAATCAGAGGGTTCAGTGCGCAGGGTTATTGAAAACATTGAGTCGGCTTGTTCTGCTATCTACGGTTTGACCAAACAGAACGAACACATGATGCAGCTGGCGAGAGGCATTGACCAGTATCTAACCTGGGAACCGTTAGGTGCCTTTCTTATCGTCAATCCAGGCAATATACCCATGCACTCCTGGTCCTCTTTCGTCCCCTATGCCCTTGCGGCAGGTTGCACGGTAGTTATCAGCCCCAGCAGCCAGGCCCCGGTGGCGGCTGAGTACATTTGCCGGGTAGCCCAGGAGACCGGCTTCCCGGACGGGGTCATCAACATGGTACATGGGGGCAGAAATATTAATAAAGAAATATTATCCCAACCGAAAATAAAGGGTGTGGGCTTTATCGGCTCGAATAAGGTAGGGCATGAACTTTTCGAGCTCTGTGGTCAGCAGCGCAAAACTTCTTCCATCAATGGCAACGGCAAGAATCACGTAGTTATAATGCCCGATGCCAATCTGGAGGATGGTGCACAGTGGCTGCTTCGGGCCTGTTTTGGTATGGGCGGGCAGCGCTGCCTGGGAGTTGACAATATTGTTGTTGTTGGTGATATCTACGAGGAACTGAAAAGCAAGCTCAAGGAGGCTGCACAAAGCGTAAAACTAGGCTACGGCCTGGACCGGGAAACCGAACTCGGCCCCATGACTACCCAGGGCGGCAAGGAAAAAGTCCTGGAGTGGATCGATCGCGCCCTCTCCGAAGGATCCAAACTAGTCCTGGATGGCAGATCCCCGAAGGTGGAAAACTATGAAGATGGTTATTTCCTGGGACCTACCATCTTAGAGGATGCCCATGTGGATATGTCCACCGCCAAGGAGGAAGCTTTTGGCCCTGTAGCTTCTCTTATCAGGGGCGAAAGCCTGGACCAGTCTATCGAATGGATTAACACCAAGACCTACCTGGGCCACTCAGCCTGCATACTTACGGGTAGCGGTAAATATGCGCGGCAGTTTGCGCGTGAGACGAATGTTGGTAACATAGGGGTAAACGTGGGGGTAGCCCAGCCCTTTGCCTTCTTTCCGCTGGGTTCCAGGCGAGATTCTTTTGTGGGCACTGCCAAGTCAAGAATGGCTTCTATGAAAATGTTCATGGATGAAAAGACGGTTTGTATACGCTGGTAATAAATGGCTTTTATAAGCCAGTTTATTAAAATAAATCACTAAGAAGGAGGTCAATCATGAGTAAGTACGTATTCAAAACAATGATGGGATTTTTCTTGATAATGTTGCTGGTCGTTACCTTTGTGGGTTGCGATACAGCAGTGGAGGATCCTGCAGATCCAGCAGATCCGGAGGAAGCGGAGGTTGAGGAAGAGGTAGAGTTGAGTTTTAGTACATGGCATCCTCCTGAAGGACGGGAGAGCAGAAACGTTTGGGACCCCATGCTGGAGGAATTGGTGGAACGGAGTGATGGTCGTATTTCCTATTCTACCTATTATGGAGGGGCCCTGGGTGCGGGCGAAGAACATTATGATATCGTAGCTGATGGGATGTCAGACTTCGGTTACTTTACAGCTACTTGGACACCAGACCGGTTTCCTCTCAGTGATGTTCTTTCTATGCCTGCAGCTGTCAGAGGTAAAGATGTGGCCGCAGAGGTAGGCAATGCTATGTATGACCGCATTCTCTACCAGGATTTTGAAGAGGAAAACGTAAAAGTATTACATTTGAACGGTTGTGTTTCTTCTTTTATTTGGACTACGGAGCCGGTGCATACTACAGAAGACCTGGAAGGTATGAGGCTGAGATCTCCCGGAGGTTTGCAAACGTATATGATCTCTGCTTTGGGGGCAGAACCTGTATTTATGCCCCTGGGAGATGTTTATATGCAGATGGAGACAGGGGATATAGACGGAATTGTTACCTGCCCGCAGTTGATCCAAGCCTTTTCTCTCTATGAAGTTGCAGACTACGCTGTTGTCGCTGATTTTGGTTGTGTAACCGAAGGTGTGGTCATGAATCAGAATACCTGGGATACGCTGCCGGAGGATTTGCAGTCCGTGGTTGAAGAAGTTGGTAAAAACCCTTATGCGCTTACTGAGGGATTAAGTGAATGCGCCATTGAAGAGATCATGGAAGAATTGGGTGCAGATGTTGAATTCGAGCAGCTGGCAGACGATGAAGCAGAGCGCTGGCACGAACGCTTCACCGAAGATGTAGTGAAAGACTGGGTGGAAGACTTAGAAGGAAACGGGCTGCCGGCCAGGGAAGCTCTGCTCATTTATAAAGCAGAACTCGATAAGCATGATGTAGATTTCCCCTCTTTTCCCGAGGAATGGGAAGATGACGTAGAAGAGTACAGGTAGAAGAGTATAGCCAGAAGAGGAGAAGAAGAGGAGAAGTGAGCAGGTGCAAGTGGGAGAGTGTTGATTGCAGGGGAATAATATAGAAGCAAGAAAGGATAGAGTACTAATGGAGGGGCTAACCAAAGCAAAGATAGTCATACAGCGCTTAACTTACTACGCCTGTTCTGCAGGCATGTTAGCGTTACTCCCCATGATGTTGCTTACCGCAGTTGCTGTTATAGGGCGCTCCTTTTTGGGCTTTCCTATACCAGGTGCGGTAGAGCTTTCGAGCTATATGTTGTCCGTTGTTATACTATTAGGCATAGCTTATACCCAACAAGAAAAAGGGCATCCCAGAGTTACTTTGCTCGTTTCAAAATTTCCTGATAAGGTACAAGCATTGCTGGAGGCGATCATGTACCTGCTTAGTATTATTGTAGCAGCTGTCATAGTTTGGATAAGTTGGCAGGCAGCCTTTGCATACGGTGGAATAACGTCAGATGTGTTAAGAATCGCTCAATTTCCCTTTAGGCTCCTGGTTCCTGTAAGCATCTTCCTGCTTCTGCTGGAACTTATAGTAGATTTCTGTACTGCTATAGCCAGGCTTTTCCCCGGAAAATACCAGAAACAGCCAGGTAAGGAGGGGATCACTTGAGTCCCATTGTTATCGGCATTATCGGAGTGATCGCTGTTTTTCTGCTGTTATTCTTAGGTATGCCTATTGCCCTTGCTTTAATCCTGGTGGGGGTGGTGGGGATCTGGCAGATTGCTTCTCTCGGGGCAGCATTACCTGTGACAGCAAGGACCATTTTCGAAGTTGCCAGTCATTACCCGTACATGGTTATTCCGTTATTTATTATAATGGGTAGTTTCGCAGCCAGCAGCGGTATGATAGGTACCCTCTACAATACTTTTGAGAAATGGCTTCGCTGGCTTCCGGGAGGTCTGGGGGCAGCAACTATTGCCGCTTGTGGAGCCTTCTCAGCGGTCTCCGGGTCATCGGTGGCCACCTCCGCTGCTATGGGTACTATCGCCTATCCCGAAATGGAACGTTATAATTACGCTCCCCGGCTTTCTACAGGAACGATTGCCGCTGGAGGCACCCTGGGATTTTTGATTCCTCCCAGTATAGGGTTTGTGGTATACGGCATGCTCACGGAACAGTCCATTGGAAGGCTGCTTATCGCCGGCATCCTGCCGGGCATCATTCTGGCTGCTGTTTTTATAGGCATTGTGGTGCTTATGGTGTTACGAAACCCTTCCCTGGCTCCTCCTGTCACTGAAAAGGTGAGTTGGAAGGAGAGGATATATTCTCTTGCAGGGGTGTGGGAAATCCTTGCAGTATTTATTGTGGTAATGGGGGGTATATACCGGGGTTGGTTTAGCCCGAACGAGGCTGGAGCGATAGGAGCTACCCTGTTGCTCCTGGTGGCCCTGGTCAAAAGGAAGCTGAATTTAAGCAATCTTTTTACAGCTTTGCGGGAGACGGTTAAGGTAGCAACTATGGTTCTTTTCCTGGTAGCCGGTGCTACGGTCTTTACCTATTTTCTCGCTCTTTCAACCATACCGACAGTACTGGCCAGGAGTGTGGCGGAACTTGATGTTTCCGGATATGTGATTCTGATTATAATCCTCTTAGTATTTCTGTTACTGGGCATGTTCATTGATGCTGTTTCTATGATGGTTTTGACACTTCCGGTGGTTTTCCCGGTTATCATGGAGTTAGGTTTTGATCCCATTTTCTTTGGGGTTATTTGCGTGATGATGATGCAGGTGGGATTGATCACCCCTCCCATGGGGCTGAACCTCTATACTATTGCCGGGACCACGAAGGTTGAACTGGATGAAATATTCATCGGGGCTTTGCCCTTTGTGATTCCTGTCTTTATCGTGGTGGCTTTGATCATCATTTTTCCGGAAATCGCCTTATATCTGCCCCGTATGATGTAAGCTTAGTGCAAAGCGATAGGAGGAATACTCTTTACAGGGAGTAGACGGCCATGTTTTTAAAAAGTGACTTTGAATACTGCGCACCACAAACTCTGGCAGAAGCTCTGGAACTGGTTGGAGACGGCCGCGAGGATACCGTCCTACTGGCCGGGGGTACCGATCTGCTGTTAAGTATGAAGAAAGAGGAGCTTAAGCCTGTCCGGGTTGTTGATCTAAAAAAGATAGCGGAGCTTAATTATATCAAGGAGAGGCAGGGACATATTAGGATCGGAGCTGCTACCAGTTTTGCTACCTTGCAGAAATCCGGCCTGCTGCAGAGAAAAGCAAGAGCCCTGGCCGGTGCTTGCGCTGAAATGGGTTCTCCGCAGATCAGAAACAGCAGTACCATCGGGGGGAACCTGGTCACCGCGTCGCCGGCGGCGGACTCGGTTCCCCCGTTAATGGTTCTGGAAGCCGGGGTAGTCTTAAGTAGTCTGCACGGAGAAAGAGAGCTGCCCCTGGAGGATTTTCTACTTGGTATTAATAGAACGGCCTTGAGAAAGGATGAGATCCTTACCGCTTTATACTTTAAGAGCCCGGGAGCGAGAGATGTAACAGAATTTGAAAAACTGGGGAGGCGCAGAGCCCTAAGCATAGCCAGGCTGAGTGTGGCTGTTTTCTTGAGCAGTAGTCAGGATTCTTCTTCCTTACAGGAGGCGCGAATATCTTTGGGGGCAGTAGGCGAAAATCCCTTTAGAGACCGGGAGGCAGAAGAGTACTTAAAGGGCAAGGAACTCAGCGAAGTTGTTATACAGAATACCTTGGAAATATTATCTAATACGGTTGCCGGGACCCTGGGAGATAGGAAATCGGCACCGTTTAAGAGAGAAAGTATTAAAGGGGTGGCCAGGAGAGCCCTGAGTAGGGCCATGGTTTATCTTAATCAATGAATGATAGAGGGGCGGTACAATGGGGCATGAAGTTTATATATCGTTTGAGTTGAATGGCAGACAAGTCAGCGTAATTTCCAGGGCAAACAGGAGCTTGCTTGACCTGCTGCGAAATGATTTTAAGTTAACAGGCCTGAAAGAGGGTTGCGGCGAAGGGGAATGCGGTGTTTGCACGGTTGTAATGGACGGCGAGACTGTAAATTCCTGCCTGGTATTAGCGCCCCAGGCTGACGGGAGCCGCATCATGACCATTGAAGGACTCAGCGGGGAAGGCGATAACCTTCATCCCCTCCAGGAGGCTTTTCTCAACACCGGAGCGGTGCAATGCGGATTTTGTCTTCCAGGAATGATTTTGTCCGCGAAAGTATTGCTCGATGAGAACCAGGACCCTTCCGAGGAGGAAATAAAGACGTCCCTCTCGGGTAATATCTGCAGGTGCACAGGGTATCAAAAAATCATAGAGGCGGTACAAGAAGCTGCCAGCCACAAAAGGCAGGGACAGGAGCATGAATAACTGTCACCAGGTAGGAAAAAACCTTTTAAAGCGCGATGGTCCTGATAAAGTATGCGGAAGGGCTGCTTTTGGTAACGATCTGCACTGGGAAGGAATGCTTTATGGAAAAGCTGTTAGAAGCCGGGTTGCTCATGCAATAATTAAAAGCATCAACGTGGAGAAGGCGAGAGAACTGCCCGGTGTAGTAAAGATTGTTACTGCTAAGGATATTCCCGGTCAAAACCGGGTGGGGATCATCTTTAAAGATGAGCCGGTGCTTGTTGAAGATAAGATTTTCCGATACCAGGATCCCCTATGTCTTATTGCTGCGGAAAGCAAGGAGATTGCTGAAGCTGCTGCTGACTTAGTGGAAGTCCGCGTAGAGGAGTTGCCCACGGTAACCGACCCCATGCAAGCTATGGAGGAAAACGCTCCTCCTTTACACGGCAGCTCCAATATTGCGGGCATGAAAAAACTCATCAAGAATGATGTTGAAAAAGCATTCCCTGAGTGCGAGGTAATCATCGAGAAAAGCTATAAAACAGGTTTTGTAGCCCATGCTTTTTTAGAGCCCCAGGTATCTATCGCCAGTTATCAAAATGAGGTAATGTCCTTTTGGTCTGCCACTCAGAATATACACCATGATCGAAAAGAAGTGAGCAGAGTTTTAAATCTTCCCCAGAGCCGTGTAAGGGGTATCCAGACCATAACGGGGGGCGGGTTCGGAGGAAAACTAGATATAAGCTCCCAGTGCCATGCAGCTCTTTTGAGCTATCACACCAGGAGACCTGTAAAAATCAACCATACCTTTGAAGAAACCATGTACACTTCCTCAAAGCGCCATCCCTTTTACATGAAATATAAAACGGGAGCAACCCGCAGCGGGAAAATACTTGCTTTGGATGCCGAGCTCGTTTTGGATACCGGTGCTTACGCCTCTTACGGCCCCGCTGTTCTTACCAGGGGGGTAGTTCATGCCACGGGGCCCTATGAAATACCTAATGTGCGGGTTATAGGCTATCTGGTCTATACCAATAACCCAATGGCCGGAGCCATGCGTGGATTTGGAGTGCCGCAGGTAGCTGTGGCTCATGAAAGCCAGATGGATCTCCTCGCGGAAGAGGTGGGCCTGGATCCTTTTGAGATACGCTTACTGAATGCGCTGCAGGTAGGTTCGAAAACAGCCACCAATCAAGAGCTGGCTCATAGTGTGGGTATTTCCAGCACGATCCAAATAGCCAGGGAAAAGCAAGCTGAGATATGGGGAGATAAGGGGAAGAATAATATATGAAAAAAAAGGGTACAGGTGTGGGCAGTATGTGGTTCGGTATCGGCAATACCGGATTACCTAATCCTGCCGCAGCCTTTGTAGAGGTTCATCATGATCTTTCTGCCACAGTTCTTACTGGTTGTGCAGATATTGGCCAGGGTTCCAGCACGGTGCTGGCCCAGATCGTGGCGGAAACCCTGGGCCTAAATTTCGAAAAAGTGAAGGTCACCGCTGCGGATACGGGAGTAACGCCTGAGAGCGGGGCTACGTCTGCCAGCCGGCAGACCTATGTTTCCGGCAATGCCTGTCAAAAAGCAGCGGAAATGGCCAAGAAAACTTTGCTCCGGGTAGCCAGCAGCATGTTAGGTGCAGAGGAAGAAGAGGTAAGTATAGAAGCAGAACATGCCTTTTTGAAAGAAGCTCCGGAAAATGCGGTAACTATGGTTGAGCTGCTGCAAGAGTGTTCTAATAGAGGCATTTTAGTCGTGGGCAGCGGCTATTTCAACCCCCAAATAACCTCTCTTAACCCTGAGAATATGGAAGGAACTCCTTATGCCACTTATGCATTTGCCACCCAGGTCGTGGAGATCGAAGTAGATACGGAAACCGGCGAGGTGAACGTTTTAAAAGTGGTCGCGGTGCATGATGTAGGAAAAGCTATAAATCCCGAGCAGGTTGAAGGGCAAATTGAAGGCGGTTCTATCATGGGCTGCAGTTTTGCTCTTTTAGAAGAGTTAGAGGTAAAAGAGGGCATCATACAGAACGCCAACCTTTCACGCTACTTGATATCCACCTCCAAGGATGTGCCTCGAGTCTATCCCGTGATTGTTGAAGATCACGAACCGACGGGGCCTTTCGGGGCCAAGGGGGTAGGAGAGCCAGCATTGATTCCCACCGCCCCGGCCATACTGAATGCTTTCTACAATGCTACCGGAGTAAGGATTTACGAGCTCCCCCTAACTCAGGAAAAGGTAATAGAGAAGCTGCAAGAGGCAGGCAACTTATTATGAGAGGTTTCATTGATCTTACAGTAACGAGCGGGGTTATAAGCGTTGTTTTTTAAACGTTCTTTCTTGGCGGGAATCAATTTATTAGAAGCGTTTAAAAAGTGAAAGGAGTGAGCCGCCATCACATCATTGCTGGTTATAAAAAATATTGACACCCTGGTAACGGGAGATATAAACAGGCCCGTTTCTGAAACGGATACCATAGTGGTTAAAGACGGCAAGATCGAAAAAATGGGAGGCAAAGAAATTCTTTCTGACACGGAAGGAGCCCGAGTTATCGATGCGGCGGGGACCACAGTAATTCCCGGGCTCATTGATTCTCATGTCCACCCAGTTCTGGGTGATTTCAGCCCGCGCCAAAAGGTGCTGGGTTTTATCGAGGCTTCTCTCCACGGCGGGGTGTCAACTATGCTCTCTGCCGGAGAGCCTCATACCCCGGGCAGGCCCAAGGACCCCGCAGGGGTAAAGGCCCTGGCTGTGCTTGCCCACAAGAGTTCTCAAAATTTGAGGCCTGGAGGGGTCAAACTGCACGGTGGTGCCCTGATTCTGGAAAAGGGGCTTGCGGAAGAAGACTTCAAAGAAGTGTCTGACCAGGGAGTCTGGCTGGTAGGTGAAGTAGGTCTGGGTTCTGTCAAAGACCCTGAAGAAGCCGCTCCCATGGTGGAGTGGGCCAAGAAGTATGGGATGAAAGTAGCGATGCATACCGGGGGCACTTCTATTCCCGGCAGCAGTACCGTTTCCGTGGAAGATGTGCTCACCGTTAAGCCCAGTGTGGTTTCCCACCTCAACGGAGGTCCTACAGCGGTCCCGCCTGCAGAGCTGGAAAGGCTTATCGGCAGCACTGATCTGGCGCTGGAACTGGTGCAGTGCGGAAATTCCAGGGCCATGAAAGAGGCGGCTGAGATCCTGAAGCAAAGGGGAGAACTGCGCCGGATAGTGTTGGGGAACGATGCTCCCTCGGGAACGGGTTTTCTTCCCCTTGGGATACTGCGATCAGTAGCCTTTCTTTCTTCTATAGCCGGTATACCTGCGGAGCAGGCTTTGTGTATGGCTACGGGGAACACGGCGCTAACCTATGGGCTTAACTGTGGTTTTATTGAAGAAGGGAGAGAAGCAGACCTGGTTATCATGGATGCTCCCATGGGCTCCGCCGGCGGCAGTGCTCTGGCAGCCCTGGAGTTAGGAGATTTACCCGGGGTCTCCATGGTTATTGTTGACGGAGAGCTGTTGTTGCAAAAAAGTAACAACACTCCGCCTCCAACCAGGAAAGCACAACTACTATAAGCGGGGGTTTTTGAACTATGATCATTGTTAATGCTGAAAATTGCACGGGCTGCCGCCGCTGTGAAAAGAATTGCCCCGTTGGTTCTATCACCGTGGATGCGGGGGTTGCTCTGGTCGATTTTTTTTCTTGTGTGGGCTGCGGTGTCTGTGTTAGGACCTGTGCGGAGGAGGCTTTGCAAAAAAAGCAGCAAACCGAAAATGAGCGCCTGGTGTGCACCTCTTGCCCTATAAACTGTTCTATTCCGCCCGGGAAAATGGGGGCCTGTAAGCGTTTTTTCCATGACGGCGTAAATCTTCTTAGAAACCGCAGACTGGTGGTCGATTCCATTGCTTCTGCTCCGGATGAACGTTTTCCTTATCGGCCTTTGATTACCGCTGTGGGAAGCGGTACCAACTACCCCTGTTTCAAGCCCGCCCCGTATATAGTACAAGATAATTATCGCGGAGTTGACGTGGTTACCGTGGTCACAGAAGCTCCGCTGAGCTATAGCGGGGTTAAGGTTAAGATAGATGCGAACAGGTATATTGGCGAGGAAGGAGCCGTTGTAAAACGGGAGGGCAGGGTGGTGGGTATGGTAACCACGGAGGAGTACGGGGCTAAAATGCTAACCCTCGGAGGAGCGAACCTGCTCAGCGGCAGCAATGACGGCTTTGTAGTGGCCAGGACTTTGGTGGATCTGGTCAATGGGAGAAAGGTTAACCTTAAGATAGAAGGCGGTAGCAGAATAGAGATACAACAGGGAAAAGCTCCCCTTATTGACGGGATAGAGGAAGATTACATGAGAATCGGCTGCGGCAGTGCCACTATAGGCATCATGGGCAAGCACTTCGCCGGGGCTGTGGATGAGGTAATTGTCTTGGATTATCACGTGATCGGGCTGTTGACGGAGCATGCCGCCGGAAGAGAGCTAGGCTTAAAATACAACGGGATCGTTCCCGTGGGGCGTAAGAGTACCAACGGAAGGTATTTTGGTGAGCACGGGCACGGATGGGGAGGAACAAATATTGCCGACCCCCTGCAGGCGGTAAAAGAAATTGATATGGAAAAAGCCTGGCCCGGCCTAAAGATACTGGTTACGGAAACCACGGGGCAGCAAGCAGCACTGCTGGAAGTTACTTCCCGGGGAACGGCAGAAGAAGTCCCCATGACGCCCGAATCACTTGAAGTTATTAAAATTTTAGCGGATAACTGTGAAACCTCCTGCGTTTCGGTGATCTATACCGGGGGTACCGGTGGGAGTGCAAGGTCGGGAGTTACCCGAATTCCCAAAAAACTTACAGAGGCTATTCATCGTGAGGAGGTGCGCTTGACCATAGGAGGAGCACCTACCTTTGTTCTTCCGGGAGGGGGGATCAATTTCATGGTTGATGTCTCCAAAATGGTCCCCGATTCTATCACCTGGGTTCCTACCCCTGCCACGGTAGCACCGGTGGAGTACACCATGACCCGGGAGAAATATGAAGAGATAGGCGGGCATACAGCGCATATCCGTACCAAACAGCAGCTGCTGGAAGAGTTGGAGAAGGACGATGATTGAGACTATGCAGGATAACCGGGTATTCCTGGACTATGGCCCTATACAGATGGTGCTCGACCTTTCCCGGGGAGTAGAGCGGCAACCGGGCATGGCACAAAAAGTAGCTCGTTTCGTTGTGCAAGAGTTTAAAAAGCTGGTTCCCCTGGTGGAAGAGATGCAAAGGAAGGAACTTTTCCAAGGGCAAAAGCTTCCCGAAGTGGCCCGCATAATGATAGAAGCCTCCTTTCTTTTCCCGGGAGAAATAACACCTATGGGGGCTGTGGCGGGCTCTTTTTCCGAAGTAGCCATGGAGGCATCCCTGGAGATGGGGGCAGATAGAGTTATTATTAACAACGGTGGCGATATAGCCCTGGCAGATATGGATAAAGGGGTGCTCAGTGTAGGGCTTCCTTCCCACGGGAAAGAAGATTACTTAAAGATAGCGGTAGATACGTCCCGGGGGATCGGCGGAGTATGTACCAGCGGTTTGGGAGGGAGGAGCCTCACCGGGGGTATTGCCTCGGCTGCAGTGGTCCTTGCTCAACGGGCATCCGTAGCCGATGCCTGTGCTACTTATATAGGAAATTGCACCGATGTAGAGAGCAGTGACATCAGCAGGTGCCTGGCAGAAGAGGTGGAAGCGGAGACGGATATTCCCGGCCATGTAGTCACCCTGGACGTGGGTTCCCTTACTAAAAAGCAAATATGCAGGGCCCTGGTAAATGGTCTACAGTCGGCGGAAAAGCTTTGCCAGGAAGGAACCATTAAAGGAGCGGTGCTGCAGGTCTGCGGTGAGATTGCCGCATATCCCGACCAGTTGGCCCTCGAGGTAAAAAAGGTGGAAAATAGGACCGCTTTTTGATATATCCCTCTTGTGTATTCTCTATCTGTTGAGTTAAATCAAAAAGCTTTACAGGAGGTGGCAGTATGGAACTGCAGGTAAGGAAGTATTTAACTGTAGTGGAAGAGCTTAAGAAAGATGGAGAGCGGGAAATTGAAGGGATAAACAAGAGAGCTGCAGCTGCGGCTGTGTTTAATAATCCTTTCACGGGAAGATATGTGGAAGATTTGACGCTTTTATATGAATGGAGCGAAGAGTTGGCCCGCATCTTAACCCGTAGGGCACTGCAAGCTGCTGGCATTACCCAGGCAGATGTGGAGAGCTACGGAAAGGCGGCTATCGTTGGAGGCGGAGGAGAACTTGAGCATGCAGCTGCCTGCTTACATCCCCAGCTGGGAAAACCCTTTCGGGAGGAGGTCGGTGGTGGCAAGTCGCTTATCCCTTCCTCCAAGAAGATGGGAAGCGCCGGCACCGCCATTGATGTGCCCTTGCATCACAAGGATGCAGCATATGTACGAACTCATTTTGATGCCATAGAAGTAAGGGTTCACGATGCACCAAGAGAACACGAGATTGTTTTAATCCTTGCTGTGAGTAACTGCGGCAGGCCTCACCCTCGCATCGGCGGCTTGACTAAAGCAGAGATTAAAGGTGAGGATGGTCTCAAGTGAAAAAGGTATATAATAAACCTTACTGTTATAGTTTATTATTATCTCACCTCTTGCCTCTTTAACTTTCCAGCTTAAACTGGACATCTCTGGGCAGTGCCAGTCCACCTGCAACCTCAAGTCCCTTTGTGATGGCCGAGGGGACCGGACATGCTGCATGGCTGCGGTGTTTTCTAAAGGTATGGTACACAGGAGAATCTCCTATCTGGGCAAAGCAATTCTTGAAGATGTCTGACTCCAGCAGTTCCGCACTTATTTTCTGGATGATTTCGCATTCAGATTCGATTTGCAGTGTGGCCATCCTGGAGTCTTCTGATTCTATCTTAATGGTTGTGGAAAAACCGCAGATACCGGCAAATACGTTGACTGTTACCATACTTATCACATCCTATCCATTTGGGGGTGTTGACGGTATAATTTAATGACCTCATCTTTTACGATGAAAGACCCTATTCATAAAAAAGCTCTCTTGTTCAAGCTAAAAATTTGTCATCATTGTTTTTTTATTATAAAATATTAAGGCATACATAGCAAGCGGGCTAAGCCCCAAGACAGCTATTTCAAAACTCTTATTGACTTAAGCTTGCATCTACAATATATTAGGATATCCTGAGATAAGGCAAAACAGTTCAACTTGGAATCTTCCCCTGCTTGGATGCTGGGATTGCAAGCCATTATTTTTTACAAAAGAAGGGAGCTTAAGATATGGATTCTAAAACAAAACAAGCCGTGTTCTTATTGGGATTAATGGGAT
>CAZMLU010000002.1:44074-78417 GCA_964567295.1 uncultured Desulfovibrionaceae bacterium | reverse complement strand
CCTTTCGCCTTGGCAACTCCCGAGTCCATTCACTTCCTGCGCCCGGGCCGGGCTCACACCTTGCTCCGGCTCTCTGCACCGCCGCTGGGAAGCTACTACTCTCGTTCACTGTTTTTACCACCCCTGCTGACAGGGGGAAGGAATTATTGTCAACTTTTATGCAAAGTGCTATATAGTGCTGCTAGCGGGCCACTCCCTCCCGCAGCACTTTTTTCTGTATTTTACCGACCGGGTCTTTGGGGAGAGATTCCAGGATTCTTACACTCCTGGGGATCTTGTAAGCGGCCAGGTTATTCCGACAAAATTCAATGATCTCCATTTCCGATATATCCTTACCATTTTTCAGGCTCACCACTGCCTCAATTTTCTCCCCCCATTTTTCATCGGGAACACCAATAACAGCGCATTCAGAGAGACTGGGGTGGCAGTAGAGAACCTCTTCCACCTCGTAGGGGGAAATATTTTCGCCGCCGCTAATAATCAGGTCCTTCTTGCGGTCCACTACGTATATATAGGAGTCATGATCCACCGTCCCTATATCGCCGGTTCGCAGCCAGCCGCCCCGCAGGGCCTCCTTTGTCTCTTGAGGCCTTTTCCAGTAGCCCTGCATAATATTCGGCCCCCTGGCAATAATTTCTCCTTGCTCCCCCGGGGCAACCTCCCTGTCCTCCTGGTCAACTACTTTGACGTGGCAGCTAAATAGCTCTATGCCCACCGAATTAAGACGCTTTTCTTTCTCATTTCCCAGCACATACTCTTCCAGGGGGAGGCAGGTGAGTAGCGGGGAAGCTTCTGTAAGCCCGTAGACATTAAAGACGGTCTGGTCACCCAAGGTCTCCAGGGTGCGGCGCACTAATTCCCTGGGGACAACCTGCCCCCCTATACCGAACTTTTTAAAGGAGCCTTTATGATAACCGCCTTCTTGGAAGACATCCAGGATGGCCCTCAGCATGGTAGGCACAAGGGTCATAAAGGTTACTTTCTCTCGGGAGACTATCTCCCAGAAATCACAGGGGTCAAAGACGTCGGTGATAATATTGCTCCCCCCAACGTAAAATTGGCACATGGCCATGGAAACCTCCATAGTGTGATAAAAAGGCATAGCGTGGTAGCAGACGTCATAAGGCCCCAGGCGGTAAGCAATGACGCTGTTTAGGACTGCGGAAAGAAAGTTTTCATGGGAGAGCATTACCCCCTTGGGACCTCCCGTAGTGCCACTGGTATAAAAGATGGCGAAGAGGTCGCCGGGAGCGGGTAGAAGCTCCGGTTCATCCAGAGAGAGACTGTATAACAGCTCTTCGTATTCTTCTTCCATGGAGATAACGGAAGGAAAATTTTCGCTCCGGAGGGAACCGCTAGTTTCCCTGAAACCTTTTCCCACGAATAGCAGAGATATTTCTGCGTCTTCCACGATAAACTTCATCTCTGGGGGAGCCAGCCTGAAGTTAACCGGAACATATACCAGGCCAGCCTTGGCGGTGGCAAAAATGATCTCCAGCACCCTCGGGCTGTTGTAGCTTAGGACACCCACTTTGTCTCCCTTTTTTAAACCTGTGTTGTTGAAATAATGCACAAGCTGGTTGACCCGCCCGTTAAAAGCAGCAAATGTCTGGGCTTCCCCCCGGAAAACGGTGGCGTTTTTGTTAGGATAGCGCCTGGCGCACCTGGTTGACAGCTCTCCAATAGTAGTGGTCATGGTCTCATCTCCTCCATAATCTTTCATGATAATCCTGATGTTACTGTCCAACCACCTACCTTTTTCGGCAGGTGGCATTTTTTTAAAGAATATTTTGGTAGCGGGTAGTTACATCTTAATAAAAAATCCCGCCCCAAAGGGCGGGATATGTTATTCCGCGGTACCACCTTAAAAACTGCCTTTGCAATAGCTGCAAAGAAGCTTACACTTGTCAGGTACGGCCGGACCGAAAACATCCAGCGATACCCTGGGCTCTGCTAACGGTGCCCACTCCGTCATAAGCTACCGGACCTTCTCGGCCTTTCGCCATGCGGCTCCCGAGTCCATTCACTTCCTGCGCTCGGGCCGGGCTCCCACCTTTCCCCGGCTCTCTGCACCCCCGCTGGGAAGCTACTACTCTCGTTCACAGCCTTATCATTTGCTTATTTACTTTTTTCAGCTTAATATCCAAACTTATACCGTACTTTGCCACCCCTGTCAATACCCTATCAAAAAAATTACCTGTAACTCCATGCTTTAATTGCAAAAGGAACCCCTGTGTTACTCCGTGTTTTAAGCTTAATAAATTACATGCACATATTGCATAAGTGGGAGGATAAGCATTTAAAAGAACTGCAAGCTACTTGCGACTTGGCATGATTTCGCGGAAATCCATTCCTTTGTTATAGCTGTTTCTTATGGTAAAATATACTTGTATAGTTTCCCAATATCTTGTGATACTGAGTGAACGTAATTAAAAAGGGCAGGTAAAAGGGAGACGGATGAATGTTATTACAGGGAAAGCACTACTTGCTTAGAAACTATCGTACAAGTGATTTCGATAATCTGCTCAAGCTCTACCGGGAAGCGGAAATATGCGATCTGAGCGGGGCATGTCCTGCTCCCGCACAACTGCGGGAGCACCTGGAACGTCCCCGCTTTAATCCGCAAGAAGATATACTTGTGGTAGAAGAGAGAGGGAAAATGGTCGCCTTTATAGAGATGGCCCGGGAAAAATATATTAAGCGGTTAATTCTGTCCTGCCTTGTGCATCCTTTGCACCGGGGTGCGGGACTGGCCTCGAGGTTGTTGGAAGGAGTATTCGACTGTGCAAAAGACCTGGAAGTACAGCATATCCATGTTCAAGCTTCCCGGCATAACCTGGCTGCACAGGAGATGCTGCTCCGCTTCGGGTTTTTTCATACGCGAACCTTCCTGGAATTGAGAGCGAAGACGAACTGGATCCTTTCACCGCGTTTGTCCTGGGGGGAGAACTTATATTTGCGGCACCTACAGCCCGGGGAAGAGGCTATGCTGGCCGAGCTGCAAAACAGGTGCTTTGCCGGGACATGGGGGTTTAATCCAAATACCCCGGAGGATATCCAATACTTTACCTCTCTAAAGAACCGCTCCATGAACGATGTGTTGGCAATTTTCCAGGGAAAAGAGGCGGTTGCTTACTGCTGGGTTATAGCTGCTCCGGAGGGCAAAAAAGGAAGAATTCACATGTTGGGCGTGATTCCTGAGCAGCGCGGAAAAGGGCTCGCTGCCCGGATGCTTCAGCGCGGAGCTTTTTTGCTGGCCCAAAGGGGCAAAGAAGTGGTGGAATTATCCAGCGATGGCAGTAATATTCCCGCCCTCCGCCTTTATATTTCCTCGGGGTTCAGAACTTGGTCCGAAACACTATGGTATGAAATATGCTTTCCCTGGCAAAGAAATAATGATAAGATAAACAGTGTTTAATAAATGATCGGAGTAGCCCAAAAAACTAATCGCCGAGGAGGTAAAGTACAGCTTTGTCAAATATAAAAGTAGCTATTGTCGGTGTAGGAAACTGTGCCAGTGCTTTGCTGCAGGGCCTTGAAATGTATAAAAATGATTCTGAAAAGGAAAAGATAATCGGGCTGCTGAACTATGATCTGGGAGGCTATAGTCCGGGGGATATAGAAGTAGTTGCCGCTTTTGATATAGATAAGCGCAAGGTAGGTAAAGAACTGCGAGAAGCAGCTTTCGCCAGGCCTAATTGCGCTCAGGTTTTTAATAGTGCTCTGCCTGTTTATGGGGTTGACGTCCGGATGGGGCATATACTGGACAGTGTTGGCGAACACTCCAGCAGTTATACTGAGGAGGAGACCATTATAGTTTCCGAGCAAGAGCCCTCCTCGGTGAGAAATGTTTTGCAGGAAAGCGGGGCAGAGATATTAATCAATTACCTGCCTGTAGGTTCCGAGGAAGCAGCCCGATTCTATGCCCAGGAAAGCCTGGAAGCAGGGGTGGGCTTTATTAATGCCATGCCTGTGTTTATTGCTTCTGACCAGTGGTGGGAAAAGAGGTTTGAGCAGAAAAACCTTCCCCTCATTGGAGATGATGTGAAGGGACAGCTCGGAGCAACTGTTATCCACCGCACACTGACTAAACTTTTTGAAAGCCGCGGCGTGCGTATCGACCGCTGCTACCAGCTCAATTTTGGGGGAAATACGGACTTTTTGAACATGTTAAATCATCGCCGTCTTTCTTCGAAGAAAAAGTCGAAGACCCAGTCTGTCCAGGCAGAAATGGCAATTCCCCTGGCCGATGAAAACATACATATTGGCCCCAGCGATTATATCCCCTGGTTGAAGGACAACAAGATATGCCATATCAGGATGGAGGGAAGGGGTTTCGGAGGGGCACCCGTTGACCTCGAACTGAAGCTCTCCGTGGAAGATTCTCCTAACAGCGGCGGCGTGACAATCGATGCCATCCGCTGTATGAAGCTGGCCCTGGACAGGGGCTTGGGAGGTGTCCTTACCTCGATTTCTGCCTTAACCATGAAATCGCCTCCTGGCCAGTTTAGTGATAATGAAGCTATGTTGATGGTGAAGGATTACGTCGAAGGTGTTCGAGAGCGCTAGGCCCTTCCGGATAAAATAAAGGGGATGGTGGTTTTATTTGCATCCTGCCGGTTTAAATGTCAATATCAAAGAAGAAAGCTTTGCCACGATGAATTCTCTCTGGCAAAGCCATAGCAGCGATCTTCGGTGGTACACTCTTTTTTCCCTGCCGCACTGGCTGGAAACTTGGTGGGAGACCTTCAACTCCGCCGGTGAGCTCTACCTCCGTTCCATCTGGGAAAAGGATAAGCTTTGCGGAGTGGCGCCTCTCTATTTGAGGGATGAGACTGCCTTTTTGCTGGGCGGGGACGATCTCTGTGATTACCGTGATATCCCCATGGCTGCCGGCAAAGAAAGTCTTTTTTTTGCCGCGCTCCTGGATGATCTTTCCAAAAGGAAGATAAAAAAAATGAATCTGGGTCTAGTAAGGCCCGACTCTGCTATTTATAAGGGACTCTCTTCTTTTTTAAAGTCTGCGGAAGATGTCGAATCTTCTTGGGAAAAGAAGGACGTATCTTATGAAATGGAGCTTAAGCCCGATTGGGAGAGTTATTTGAAATCTCTTCCCAAAAAGCAGAGGCATGAAGTAAGGCGCAAACTGAGAAGAACCTATGAGGCTGCAGAAGTTCAGTACAGGGAAATACAGGGGGATGAAGTAACCTCCGATCTGCTGCAATCTTTTTTTGCCCTGTTTGCCGAAAGCAGGGAAGACAAGGCCGCTTTTTTAACACCTGCGAGGGAAGGGTTCTTCCGCAAGTTGGTAGAAAGGATGTCCTGTGATGGGGTTCTGAGAATGGGTATATTAGAATTAGATTCTAAGCAGGCGGGTATGACTTTGCATTTTGTACATGCCGGACGTGTTTATTTGTATAACAGCGGCCATGACCCCGGTTATCGATCTATCAGCGCCGGTTTAATGACCAAGCTCTTTTGCATTAAGGAAAGCATCCGACAACAGCGCCGGGTTTTTGATTTTTTGAAAGGCATGGAGGTTTTTAAACACCGTTTGGGGGGGCAGGAGGTACCTCTCTACGGATGTGAAATTAAATGGCGCTAATTGCTTTCTAAGAGAACAGTTAAGAGAGCGGGGGAGAGGTGCCACTTGGAAGAGAGCAGCTGCAAAATTGCTATTTTCAGCATACACAGCTCCCCTCTGGGCAATATAGGGGAGAAAGATACAGGGGGTATGAGTATCTACTTGTCAGAGCTTTCCCGCGAGCTGGGGAAGACGGGTTTGGCAATAGATATTTTCACCCGCAGCACGTCGGTTGCCGAAAACGGGAAAATTGAAAATTTGGGATCCGGAGTTCGCCTAATGTATATTAAGGCCGGTCCTTTGCAAAGCGTAAGCAAGGAAGATCTTCCTGATTATCTGCCGGAATTTATACAGACAGTGGAAGAATTCAGGATAAGTGAGGAACTTGTCTATCACATCATTTTTAGCCACTATTGGATCTCCGGGCTGGTTGGGCAAGAGCTGCAAGAATACTGGCAGGTTCCCCACCTCCTTATGTTTCATACCCTGGGTGCCGTTAAAAATTTAACAGGTATTGGAAAAATAGAGCCCGATATGCGCTTGGAAACTGAAAAAAAGCTCGCCCAAAATTGTTCCCTTGTCATTGTGCCGACGGAAAGAGAAAAAAAAGAACTTACTTATTACTATGAAGTATCTTCAGAACAGGTCAGCGTGATTCCCTGCGGAGTTAACCTGGACCGTTTCCGACCGATAAGTAAAAAAGAGGCAAGGGGGAAAACTGGGCACTCCCCGGAAGAAAAGGTGGCTCTTTTTGTGGGGCGACCGGATCCTATAAAAGGACTGGAGCAGCTTTTGAAAGCTTTAAAATCCCTTACATTGGAGACTTCCTTCCGGTTGGTGGTCATCGGTGGGGATGAGAAAGAAATTTTTCGGTGGAATAGTTTTTGCCGGGATCTGCTGCTTCCCTTTCCTGTAACTTTTATGGGGACGGTCCAACACCAATTGATGCCCTATTATTACAGTGCTGCTGACCTCTGTGTGGTTCCTTCTTACTACGAAAGTTTTGGTCTCGCAGCTTTGGAGGCTATGGCCTGCGGAACTCCTGTTGTTGCCACTGATGTAGGCGAGCTGCAAAAAATTGTTTGCCAGGGAGAATCGGGCTACCTCGCATCCTCTAACGACCCTCAGGAACTGGCAGCCAAAATAGAAATGCTTTTAACACATCCGGGGGGGTTTGAACCTGCCAATGTGCGGGATGCTGTTTCCAATTATGACTGGTCTCAGATCGCAGGGCAGGTTAGGAGAAAGTGCTTTGAGCTTGTTGCTGCAGATTAAATTCCGAAACGGAGGTTATAAGGGTGATAAAAGATGAAAACGCGCAAGAGCCGGTGATGGTGGTAATCCCGCACCCGGACGATGCCGAAATAAGCGCTGCCGGAACAGTGGCCAGCTGGACCCGTGCCGGGAAAAAGGTTATCTACGTAGTTACAACCAATGGCGACAAAGGTAGCAGTGACCCCGCTGTTGCTCCCCGGGAGATAGCGCGGAAAAGAGAAAATGAGCAGCTAGCTGCAGCGAGCCTGCTCGGAGTAGAAAAAACCGTCTTTTTGAGATACCCCGACCAGGGCCTGGAAGATACCCCTGCCTTTAGAAAGGAGCTGGTGCGGCTGTTAAGGTTATTTAAGCCCAAAACAGTGCTGACCGTAGATCCTTTCCGCCGTTATCCATGGCACCGTGACCACCGTATTACCGGGCAGGTTGTTCTGGACGCTGTATATCCTTTTGCCAGGGATTATCTTTCCTTCCCGGAACTGCTTGAAGAAGATCTTGCGCCGCACAGGGTGGAACAAGTTTTCCTCTGGGGAACTGAAGACCCTAATTGCTGCTTTGATATATCTTTGACTTTTGAACTCAAAATAGAAGCCCTGAAATGTCACCAAAGCCAGCTGAATAAAGATAAACTGCATAAAATGGAAGACTGGCTGCAAAAAAGGGCACAACGTGCCGCCGCAAGCGAAACCTTTACGCTGGGAGAAGATTTCCACTGTATAGATATCTGGTGGTGATTCTCTAATCTAGCCGTATGAAAGTTTTTAGGAAAGCCATTCCACATCCCCGTAAAGGTCATCCCTTTGTTTTTTAGAAGAAAAAAACTTGTATTCTTCTTGGGCTTTTTTGACCTTTGTGGGTTCTCCATGTCCTGGCAAAACCAGTATTTCTCCAGGAAGGGTTAATATTTTTCTGGTAATGGAATCTATGATTTGCTTAAATCGCTCAGGGGAGGAGGTTTTCCCCGGCCCCCCGGGAAATAAGGTGTCTCCGCCGAAAAGATAGCCCCCCATCTTGAAACATATGCTGCCCGGAGTGTGCCCCGGGGTATGCAGAACTTCAAAGAAAAGTTTCCCTACGGTTATGCTTTCCCCTTCATTTAATGTAAGCTCTGGTGTTACGGGGAGTTTCGCTGCTTCTTCTGGGTGTGCTGCCAGGGGAACGTTCAGCTTTTCTTTCAATTCCGCCAAGGCTCCGGTGTGGTCGGGATGATTGTGGGTAAGAAGAATGTATTTAGGTGTCGTTCCCTCCAGCTTTTCCAACAATAAGCCTGCTTCCGCAGGAGCATCTACCAGAACACTCTGTTTTGTTTCCCGGCAAACTATCACGTAAGCGTTTGTGCCATAAGGACCCAGAGTAAGCTTTTCAATATGCACTTTTTCGTTATCTAACGGTGCTTCTCCATTATTCGTGTTTTTTTTCTCTGTTGACAATTAGACCATGCCTCCTTTTTCTGGGAAAATTGTTTAAGATACAGGTGATTTAGCCGGAGAGCTATCAATATCAAACCCCGTAAAGAAACTGCTAGATAACATCCCGGGTTTGAGCTGCGGCCGGCAGAAAAAGACAAGGGACTATCATTCAGAGTAGATGTTCTACCAAAATTCGGGGCAGGTCCCCTTGGCTCATGCAGGTGTAGCTTCTTCAGCTTCTTTTTTCTGCGGTAGCTGTTTGTCAACCTGGTATATAGGCTCAATACGGGCTCGCTTAAGCAGGGTGGAATTTAAAACGACACTAATGGAACTGGCCGCCATGGCTGCCGCGCCGATAATTGGGTGAATCAGCCCTAAAAAGGCCGCCGGTATGGCTACCCCGTTGTAGAGCCAGGCCCAGAAATAGTTCTGCTTTATTTTGCCGAAGGTGGCGTTAGAGAGCTTTATGGCAGAAATGACCGCGCTCAGGTTGCCCTGCACTAAAGTGATGTCTGCCGCTTCAATGGCGATATCTGTCCCCGTCCCGATAGCGATCCCTACATTAGCCTGTTTTAAAGCGGGCGCATCATTAATGCCGTCTCCCACCATGGCAACCGTCTCGTATTCCTCTTGCAGTTTTTTAACTTCATCTACTTTCCCATCAGGCAAAACTTCCGCCAGGACCCTGCTGATACCCACCCTCCGTGCAATGGCATCGGCCGTTCTCTGGTTGTCGCCGGTAATCATGGCAGTCCTGATGCCCATAGCTTCCAGCTCAGCGATGGCCGGAGCGGAATCTTCTTTCAAGGTGTCGGCCACGGCGATAATACCGGCCATTTCACCATCAACGGCAACCAGCATAGCTGTTTTCCCCTCGTCTTCCATCCTTTCCATCTTTTGCATATATTGCTCATGGTCAACCATATTTTCGACCATTAACTTGCGGCTGCCTACCAGGACATGCTTTTTATCTACTATACCCTGCACTCCTTTGCCGCTTAAAGCCGAAAAGTCTTCCACATTTTTCAGAGGTAACTCCCCTTCGCGGGCTTTCTCCACAATAGCATCGCCCAGGGGGTGCTCAGAGGCAGCCTCGATGCTGCCGGCATAGAAGAGCAAGTCGGCCTCGGAGTATCCCTTGAAGGGTACGGTATCGGTAACTTCCGGTTCACCCTTAGTGATAGTCCCTGTTTTGTCAAGGGCTATGATCCGGACGTTTTTGATAGTCTGAATGGCTTCGCCTTTGCGGATTAAAATTCCATTCTCCGCACCCAGTCCGCCGCCAACCATGATGGCAGTAGGAGTGGCCAAACCCAGGGCGCAGGGGCAGGAGATGACCAGGACCGCTATGGTGGCCAGAAGGGCCAAAGAAATCAGCGGTAGGTCAACGGTGCTCCAGGGAAAATTAAAAAACTCCACGATGGGGATATGAAAGCCCGGGTTAAGCGTCCAGGATACAAACGCAGCTATGGCGATGAGGATAACTACGGGAACAAAAAAACCGGTGACCCGGTCCGCGAATTCCTGGATGGGCACTTTGGAGCCCTGGGCTTCTTCCACCATCTTGATTACCTGGGATAAGAAAGTATCTTTGCCTACTTTTTTGGCTTCCACCTTGAGCAGGCCCTGTTTGTTGACGGTAGAGCCGATGACCTCCTGGCCCGCTGTTTTTTCCACGGGCAGGGATTCCCCGGTAGCCATGGATTCGTCAATGCTGCTGCGACCATCAATGATAATTCCGTCTGTGGGTATCTTTTCACCGGGTCGGACGATCATGGTTTGGCCCACCTTGACTTCTTCGATGGGAATCTCCACTTCTTCGCCTTCTATCAGGACCCGTGCCTTTTTGGCCCCCATTTCCAGGAGCTTTTTGATGGCCTGGGAAGCCCGGCCTTTTGCCTTTGCTTCCAGGAATCTGCCCACCAGGTGCAGGGTCAAGATGGAAACGGCCATTTCCACAAAGGAGGTAATGGGGAACCAGATGATAAAAAGGTTCAACAGGTAAGGAATCAAGGAACCCATGGTGACTAGCGTATCCATATTGGGGCTCAAGTTTTTCACCGAATTGAAGCTGGCTTTGTGCGTTTCCCAGCCGGCGACGAAGATGACCGGGAAACCGAGTATATAGATGATAGGGATATAATAGGGGATCTCCACTACGAACATGTGAATCATCATCAAGATCATGATGGGTATGGCAAAAGAAGCCGAGAACCACATCCGTCGGGCGGTGTGGGCCAGCTTTTCCATCTCCAAGTCTCTTTCTTCCGCGGTTTCTTCATCTATAACTTCATAACCGCTCTCCTGGACGGTTTTTTTCAGCTCTGCCAAGTCCGTTTCCGAGGGGCGATACTTTACCGTGGCCTTTTCCGAGGCCAGGTTGACATTGGCTTCCATCACTCCCTTAAGGCGGGAAAGGTTTTTTTCCACACGTTGGGAGCATGCGGAACAGGTCATTCCCTTTATAAGAATCTCTACCTTTTCCTGCCCCTCCTCTTTTGAAGAATTGCTCACTTAGCTCACCCTCCCTCAATTTTTTGATAAGCATATTCGGAATTTCATCAATAAGTATCGTGATAACATAGCAACCCTTCTTATATAATTTGTATTATAACATTTTCGGGGAGTATATAATCAAATTTTTTTGTTTTTTTTGCCAGAAAAAAGGTATTTTGGAAATGTTAACGAAATGTTAAAGATAGTTAATATATAAAACGCAGACTAGAAAGGAATAGATGCAATATGCGAAATAGAAATAAAAAACAATTTTATACAATAGCTTTTATTCCTCATTCCGGCGATAATATTTTAAGTTTGCGCTTGCCGCTCTTTGCCATCCGCTTGTTCGGCATAGCGCTAATTGGTATGTTATTGGGTTCGTTATTCTCTATACAAACTTTTTCCAGCCTACATAAAGAAGCCGCTGAAAACAGCCGCTTAAAACAAGAAAACCACGCTTTAAGTATGAAAGTTGATGAAAAAGCTGATGAAACAGATATCTGGATGGAGGCATATTACGGTTTGCAGGATAAGGCAGAGGAGAACATCCTTCTCAAGCAAGAGAACCGCGACTTAAACGAAAAGCTCGAGATAATATCCCTTGAGACTGAGAAGTTAGTTCTTCGTTTCGAGGAATTAGAAACCTTTAGTGAAGAAGTGCGGAATGTATTAATTGATAGTCCCCTGACCGAGGAGAAAGAGCAGATCTCCTTCCTTGCCTCGGGAGACGGAATGGAAGACGAACTCCTTTTTTCCAGTAGCGGGAACCCTATCGCTGATAAAGCAGCTTTAAATATGACCTTTTTGCAGAACGCCCTTCCTCAGCAGCAGGAAGAGCTGGAATTATTGAAAAAAGAGATCGAAGATTACCAGGCTGAATTGAACGCAACTCCTTCAATCTGGCCTACCCGCGGGAGAGTAACTTCAGGGTTTGGCCCACGCAGATCCCCCGTAAGAGGAGGCACAACATTCCACAACGGGATCGATATAGCAGCTTCAAGTGGAACTCCTATCTATTCCTCTGCCGATGGAACAGTTGTTAAAGCTCAATATAATGGAGGTTACGGGAATACAATTGAAATTGATCATGGTCACGGTTATCGCACTATGTACGCCCATCTTTCCGGTTTTAGTGTCTCGGTCGGTGAGACGGTAGAAAAAGGGCAAAGAATAGGGTCGATGGGCAGCACCGGTTCCAGCACAGGTCCACATCTTCATTATGAAGTTCATGTTAATGGCGAACCTGTAAACCCGCGACAATTTTTGCCTTAGGGCCTGAGGGCAAATATTTTACGATGGAAGCAGTGGGCAGGAGTTTTCAGGCTCCCGCTCTCCCCCTCCCCTGCTTCATGCATCCCCCCCTGTATCATCCACTGCATTCGCTTCAACAAAAGAATGATGGCAAAAAGAAGGCTTCACCCCGAACGGTTGAAGCCTTCTTTTCAATGTTGCCATCCTGTTTTGGAGGCTATTTTTTGTTTACTAAACTTTTTAAACCTTTTCCGGGCTTGAAAGCGGGGACGGTCTTGGCCGGTATGTTAATCTTCTCCCCATTACCTGGGTTTGTACCCTGACGGGCAGCATTATTTCTAGTCATAAAAGTACCGAAGCCGGTAAGCTGCACCTTTTCGTTTGCTGCCAATTTCCCACCCACGGTCTCAATGAAAGCATCAATGAACTGGGAGGCTTGCTTCTTCGTAGTACCCATCTTTTCAGAAATAATACTGGAAAGCTCAGTTTTGCCGGTCGACACAAAGATCATCTCCTTCTAATTATTCTGAATACTTATACCTATACTTTTCTACACTTGCTTCCCGTTTCCTCTAAGAAATATAAGGAAAAAAAAAATTGCAAGATCAAGGGAAATTTTTATATAATGATCGCGAACTTTTTGTCAAGAAATACGTCTATTAGGTAAGAAGGTATAATTAGAAAGAAAGGAAGATGAAATATGTCCAGGTTATTTATATTAATGGTAGCCCTGCTACTGCTTGTTTCAGTACTGGTCTGGGGTTGTGCCGAGCAGGTGGAAGAACCGGTCGCCCCTGATAAGGAGTTGGAAGAACCGGCACCTCCGGAGGAGATAAAACCCGAACCAGATGATGAGAAAATAGACCAATCTTGGAAAGAGGCAGACCAGCTCGAACCTACAAAGACAACAATCTTGGAAATCGAAGGGATGGAGGAAGAGCTTATTTACCATTTACACGTGAGCTCGCTCTACCCGTACGCGATTTACCTGGATGAAGAAAGGTACGGCCTGGAAGAAAAAGAGGGTAAAGATTATATTTTGCCCCTGACAGAAACGGATCCTGAAGTTTTTATGGCTATCTGGCACTTGGAAGGGGTTGAAAAAGCCGTTCTTGCTGAGGAACTAGCAGGAGAGCTTCAAGAAAAATATGGCGAACAGCCCGTTCAAGAACAGGTAGAGAACCCCCTCCCGGCCCTGTACCTGTATAGTTCAGGCGGACAGAACTGGGACGATACTGTAGAGCGCTATTACCTGGTTAGCGATTTTGAAGACGGTGTTTTTGTAGTGTGGCAAAAGTTGTTTGTAGAAGCCGCGGAGGGGCACGGGACCCGTTTCGACGGAATATTGGAAGACTTTTGGGCATGGGATCCGCAGGGAGCTGAGTTTCGGCAGCCTTAGAGTTAAACAGTTAGTTCCATATTTGTTATGTGGTCAGTTTCATTAAAAAATGTGGGAAAGGATTAGTGATCGATGTGGCCCGAGTCTTTTCAGGTAATTGAACGGATAAATAGTCCCGGTGGCGAGATACAGCTCCAGAAGCGGGAGCAGCATTATGAGATTATATATAACGGGGTTTTCCTGATGGCTACCTATAACGGGGCCTCCGAGCGTGCTGCTGTTCGCAGGGCCCTGGATAGTGTTGTCCCACTTTACAAAAGCGGTGTACGCATGCTTATGGGGGGGCTGGGGATGGGCTACAGCCTCCAGGAGGCTTTGAGGTGGCCACAGGTTGGCAGGGTCTTAATCGCGGAGATAGAAGATGCGGTTGTTCGCTGGAACCTTTCTTTCCTGGGAGAGTATAACGATGATGCGCTTCATGATCCGCGTGTTAGTCTGTTGAATGAAGATTTCGTGGACGTTGTTCTTGCGGAATCAAAACGCAGGGGGGCGAATACCTTTTACCACGTAGTTTTGACTGATACTGATAACGGAAGCACCTGGCTCAGCCGACCCGGGAATGAGCTGCTTTACAGTAGGAGTGGCCTGGAGCAGATCCAGAAGTGTTTGTTGCCCGGAGGAGTAGCCTGCTTCTGGTGTTCCTGCCGTGAAGAGGAGTTTGAGGCCAGGTTGAAGCAGTTTTTTAAAAAGGTAGAATACGAATCGATTTTGGAAGAAACGGGCCAGGAGGGTGGTTTTTATCTTTGCTTTTGAAAAAATAACTTGAGTATATAGAACAGCCCCGGCAAAAACCGGGGCTGTTCTATATATATATATTAAGAGGGGGTCAACTCAGTTTAATTATAAAGGCAAAATGTTACAGGCATATTTCAAAAAGATTAAAATTATGTTACGTTGCAGGGTTTAATATCGATAGAGAGCTGCCAGTTGTTCTGAATCAGGCATCTGTTCTGGCGCTACAGCATAAACGGTTCCATTGTTTAGAAAGGTTTGCACAGCCGCCAAATCGAGCAGGTCTTCATATCCTGTTTGGAATTGTTCCTGCAGGTTAACAGTGTTTGTTTCAGGATCATAGCTGCCCCACTGCTGCACCCCTACAGCCACAAAAAGGGTTTCCACCCTCCCGTGGAAGGAAGCTTCCAAGATTTCTTTTATATCTGTAGAAGTTTTCCCTGTTCCCACTTGTTCATGGTATCGGGTGTGCGCTTCTGTTTGTTTCTTTTGAAAATAGGGGTGAACAATCTCCCATGCCCTACGGTGAAGTTCCTCGGCGCTGATCTTCTCGGGATTACCGGGGATTGACTCCTCAAAAAGAAGGGGGTATTTATTGGCTTCTTTGTAGAGAGGAAAGAGATAATCAACGCAGGCCAGAAGCAGTGGAGAACGTTCTTCGTAGAGCATACTGCGCACTTCTTTGTCTATAAAGCGGAAATATTTTAGCAACCTTTCTTTTAAGGCGCTGTCAATTTCTCCTCCGTGGCCGAAATAGACTGCCGGACGACTATCCCCCCTGCGGGGCGTGGAGGTGTGGAACTGGAGATACTGCTCCGGCAGATCTTCCCCGAATTCCAGCTCGAACTTTTCAATAACAGCGCTTAAATCCATTTCTTCCACTACATCACGGGTTCCCTGCAACAGGCGGGCATCTTTTTGGCTGAGTGCCAAGATATAGAATTGGCCATCACCAGAAAGGAGTGAAAGCAGGGGCTTCAAGTGAAAAGAATCGCTGACAACTGCCAGCTCTGGAAAGGAGAGCGGCAGACGGTAGCACCGGGAAACCTCTGGCGAGAGAAAATAAGCCATTCCTTCGCCCTGGCTTCTCCAAAAAACGCTGTCATTGATGAGCTGTAAAGCCGGCTCAAGAAGATTTTTGCGCTCCGCCGGCCGCATTTCTATTGATGTAAGATGTTCTTCTGCACTTGTAATCAAATTTTTAAATCTGATGGGGTTCTGCTTGGTATCTTCTCCGCTCCTATAAGTTGGCAAATAAATAGATATACAGGGCCCTTTTTGTCTCTGCTTCATTAAAACCTCAATTTCTTCTTTATTGATCAGATCCATTTTTACACTTCCCTTCTTTAAATAATCAAAAATTAAGTAGGCCGGGTTAGATAAGAGCTATTGTTTCTTTAAAGATTTGTATATTATGACAGTTAAATTAAAAACCCGGGCAATCTAGCCTTGCAATAGTTTTGATTGCAGCATATAATACTTATGATGATAATTTTCTAATCATCACTTCGCCAAAAAACTCATTTACCCTTCCGCATTTCGGTCACGAATTAAAAAGCAATGCAAATCAATGGTCATTTATCAATCAGAAAATAGATTTTTCACCCTGCACACGTATCTTTTTCAATATATAATCGTTTGTTAAAGTGATAAGTAGTAGTATAAAAAAGGCGGGAGTTAATATGCATAATAAGGTGATAAATTTTTTCATTTATGGCGCGGTTGTTGCCCTTGTAATTTTACTTAATACTCCGCAAGCCCAGGGAAGTCGCGGAGTAAGCATTTTACTGGACGGGGAACCAGTTGTAGGCGACGTATCCCCTTACATAGATGAAAATTCACGCACTCTTCTTCCCGTTCGGCTTGTTGCCGAAGCTTTAGGTGGAGACGTTTATTGGGACTCAGAGAACAGGAGGGTAGAAATTACGCGGAATCCATCTTTGGTAGAGCTTTTTATTGGTAAAAAAACAGCCCTAGTAGATGGGGAAGAAAAGGTTATGGATACCACTGCTGTGATAGATAATGAGCGAACAATGGTCCCCCTCCGATTCGTGGCCGAATCTTTTAATGTCGAGGTAGATTGGTGCGAGGAAACCAGAACGGCGTCTCTCACCTCCCAAGTTGAGCCGGCCGAAACGGATATAGATCCCCAACCGGCGGTGATAAGTGCAAGCCTGTTGAACATCAGGGCGGGTCCTTCGGTGGAGTATCCTGGATTGGCACAGCTTTCCCAAGGGACCGAAATCTCCCTGACTGGAAGGACGGGAGACTGGTGGCGCATTCTTTATAGTTATGATGACGGAGAAGCTGAAGGATGGGTTGACGGCAGCTATGTAGAAAAAAAAGATCTCCTACCAGAAGAACCAGAAGAACCAGAAGAAGAGGAAGAGGATAAAGAGGAGGCAGAAGGAGTAAAAGAGCCTGCTCCCGAGCCTGCCCCTCCACCGGAGCCTCCAAAGTCTCCAACCCCGCCGCCTCAGGATACAGGCTCATTTTCTCTCTCCTCAGCGGCAAAATCAGTTTTGGTCATGAAAGATATGGTTAATGTTAGGTCATCACCGGGTACTGCACACTCTATAATTGACCGCGTTTATTTTGGTGATCGCCTGGAGGTGACTGATGAAAATGAGGGGTGGTACCAGGTAGTTCTTTCTAACGGACAGAAAGGCTGGATTGCAGGGTGGTTAGTAGCTATCAGCTATGAAAGTCAACAGGACAAAGGTTCTTTCGTCAGCGTACAAAACCTTTCCGGGCCTGTCATTGCCAGCTGGAGCGGGAAAAAAGACGCCAGCAGTGCCATAGACAAGAGTTTGCCTGTTATAACAGGGTTAGAAGTGGTGTTGTCAACCGAAGGAGTCGGTTTAAGAGTAAAAGGGGATTCAGGGCTGGAGCTCCCGCATGTTTTTAGATTAAACGACAGCTCCCGAATGGTGCTGGATTTTAAAGGGCTGTTAGGAGATGTGGACGAAATACCACCCCTGGAAGTTCATAACGGAGCAGTAGTTAGGATTCGCGCTTCACAGTATGAAGATGACAAGGTAAGAATTGTGGCGGATCTGCAAGAAGAAACTGTTCGCACTGTTAAACGTAAAGGCGAAGAAGGCCTGCTGGAGTTTTCCTTCCAGACCGTTTTTCCTCCCCCCAATACCGTTGTTATCGATCCAGGGCACGCAACTATTAGCCAGTGGGGTTCAGATACGGGGGCGGTTGGCTCTTCAGGACTGACAGAGCGGGAGGTGGTCACCAGTATTTCTCGCATGTTGGGAGAGATTCTCCTGGAAGAAGGTTTTTCGGTGATCTATACCAGGGAAGCGGATACAGCCCTTGCACTGCACGAGAGGTCCTGGGCGGCGAATCAAAGTGGCGGTGTTTTTGTAAGCATACATGCCAATGCTCATCCCGATTCTGCCGTTATGGGAACGGAGACGTTTTATCCCGGTGAAAAAGGAGGAGCTTCTAGGGAACTGCTCGGAGCCTCGAGAACTCTGGCCAACCATGTCCAGGAAAACTTGGTCGATCTTTTAAAGCGCAAGGATAGAGGTGTCAAGCAGGCCAATTTTGCCGTTTTACGAAATTCACAACTGCCGGCTATCCTGGTAGAGGTTGCCTTTCTCTCCAATCCTCAAGAAGAGAGAATGCTGGCCGATCCGTCCTTTCAAAAACTGGCAGCTCAGGCTGTTGCCCGAGGAATAATAGGATATGCAGAGGAACAGGGAGATCAGCAAAGAAAGGTAGCGGTCCCTTAAAATTTAGAGTCCGCTCTATTCCCCCTGTTTTTTGGGCAGGTGTACGTAAAAGGCGCTCCCTTTACCGGGGGTGCTTTTTACTGAGACGTTGCCCCTGTGTAGATGTACCAGTTCTCTGGTGATGGCCAGCCCCAACCCTTTTCCTTTGTTGGCCCTGCTTCTTGCTTTATCCACTTTGTAAAACCGTTCCCATATATGAGGCAGATCCTCTTCAGGAATTCCCGAACCGTTATCTTTAACGACAAAGGTTATTTCTTCTTCTTTTTCCAAGGCTTCAACCTTTATATATCCACCTTCAGGAGTATAAGTTATGGCGTTATCCAAAAGATTAATTAGGATCTGGAAAAGCCTGTCTTCATCCCCTTCCATGTAAATGGGCAGGTGTTGTTCGCATTCCAATGTTATGTTTTTACTCTCTGCTTTTTGTCGGGCGCTGTGGATAACCCTGTCTATAAGATCCTTCGTGGAGAGCTGTACCCACTGCAGCTGGATATGTCCGCTTTCGATGCTGGAAAGCTCAAGAAGATCGCTTACCAGGCGTTTAATATAAAACGTGTTATCCAGGATGAGCTGCAGGCATCTTTCTCTTTCTTTTTCTTCTACTACCAGGCCGTCCTGCATGGCCTCGGCAAAGCCTTGTATGGAGGTCAGAGGGATCCGGAATTCATGGGATACGTTTGCCACCAGGTTTTGCCTAAGTTCCTGAAGACGTTTTTGCTCTTCCACCGTTTTTTCCATCTCGTCTACGGCCTGGTTGAAGGTAGTACCCAGTTCTCCCATTTCTCCTGTGTCATTAACATCGATGCGGCTGCGAAAATTGCCTTTAACCAGTTCCCGGGCGGCCTGGGTCATTACCTGAAGGGGTTTAGAGATGGTTTTGGAGAGGGAAAGGGCAAGTGCTCCGGCTACTGCAGCTGCAATTAAGCCGGAGTAGGTGAAGAGACGGCTAAGTTGTGCTACTGTGGCCTGAACACCGGTAAGAGGAGCGCTTACGGTGATGACGCCGATCACTTCTTGTGGATTATCAGAACCATTTTCTACGTTATCATATTCCGTTTCTTGGAAGACAGGGATGGCTACCAGCAGGCGCTGCATTTCGGGACCGAAAACCTTTTTGGAGTAGGAGTTTCCCTCCAACACGTAATCAACTTCCCTCTGTTCAAGACCCAGTTGAGTTTCTTCTTTTTCGTCCACCGGGGCGACGGTAATGATTTCTTGTTCCCGGTGTTCTTCCATGGGATCGATGACCCGGATTTTCAAATCCATGGAGGCCGCCAGGGCTCCGGCCACTATTTTCACCTGCTCGTGGTTTCCGCTTTGTATTTCTTCTTTCAGAGTTTCGGCCACTTTTTCGGCTTGAAGTGCCAATTCCCATTCCCGAGTGCTGAAAAAGTATTCTTCCACTAGATAGGAGAAAACCAGGCTTACTGCCAAAAGGGTGATAAGTACAACCAGCAAGTGCGCACCCAGTAGCTTAAAGAAAAGGTTGCCCGTTTTTAATTTATTCCACATTCTTTTTCACCTCGAATTTATATCCTACACCCCAGGCGGTTTGAATATAGCTGTACATTGGTTCCCTATCGGCAATTTTATGCCGTATTCTTTTTATATGTTCATCCACGGTTCTTGCGGCCCCCAGGTGGTCGTATCCCCAGACCTGTTCCAAGAGTTGTTCGCGGTCAATTATTGTCTCAGCATGATTGGCCAGGTAGAGTAAGAGTTCGAACTCTTTTGGGGTAAGATTGATATTTTCTCCATGGGCAGTGACTTCATAGCGTCGGGGGTTAATGGTCAAGTTTCCCGCTTGGATGTTTTCATGGGGGCGGTTATAGTTTGTGCTGCGTCGCAGCAGTGCTTTTACCCGCGCCAACAACTCCCGGGGGCTGAAAGGCTTTGCAACGTAGTCATCGGCGCCGATTTCCAGCCCCAGCACTTTATCTTTTTCTTCGCCTTTGGCGGTGAGCATGATGATGGGAATACTGCGGGTGGAAGAATTTTCCCGCAGCTGTTTGCATATTTCCCACCCATCAATTCCTGGCAGCATCAAATCAAGAACGATTAGATCGTAATGTTTTTCCAGGGCTGCTTGCAGTCCGGAATTTCCATCGTGAACAAAATCAACTGTAAAGTTTTCCGAGCGCAGCACAATGCGGACCAGCTCACAAACATCGTGATCGTCTTCTACCAGGAGCGCCCGCTGCTCATTGGGTTCCATATTATCATCTCCCCATGATACTTCTATTATTCGACGTCAATATCCAAAATCCTTGTTTTATACTCTAGTCCAGCCACTCTAGGACTTCTTCAGGGCCGGAGAAGCGATTTTCCAGCAGGCCCAGGATCAGTTCATGGCTGGTGAGGGTGTTAAAAGGAGACGGGTGGTAAAAAGGTTCCTGCTGGCCGGAAAAGCGTAACAAGAAGGGAACACGAGAGTCTCTCTTGCCATCGAAGGTTGGGAATAGCTCCATTCTCCAAGGGTGATCTGAAGAGATTAGCACGTGAGTGTTATCCCAGGTGTTAGTAGCTTCCATGGCCTGGCGCAACTGGCGCATGGTGTTATCCACAAGAGCCAGATTGTCGAAGTAGCCCTCCTGCATGTCGTAATTAAGAAGGGTGAAGCTTTCCCTTTGGCGATCATAAATCCAGGGATTTTGTGGAAGGATAGGTTGTTGGAAATTGCCAGGTGGTGGATTAAGGCCAGAGCCATGACCATATCTGCTGGTCCGCGCTCTAAAAGCGAATCTCTTTCTTTATTCTCCCAGCCCAGGGACGGACTGGGATTGGTTAAATCTATCAGGAGGGGAAGTAGTGAGGTTTCTCCTTCTTCTTTCACCTGCTTATAAATTATTTTTACGCACTCTGGGTCTACCTCCAGGGAAAGGGTTTTAACCCCTTTATGGGAGGCGATCCGGCTAAAAAGGCCGGTGTTGGCTCCCAAGTTTCATACGTTAGAAGGATTGATCCTATCCAGGAAAGAGCTTACCAGCTTTTTTTCTCTTCCAGGCACTCTCTGGAGAATACTTTTTCTTCGTAATAATCTGCCCAATCCGGAGTTGCTGTTTTCAACCTGAGCTTCCCCACGGTGGATTCCAGGTTATCTATTAAGCCCAATATGGGAAAATGACTTCTTTTTTTAACTTCAGCAGCCGTTTTTTTGGCGGAGTAATGTTTCTGGCTCTTAGCATGTAGGTGGATATGGGAAAGCAGGGAAAACTTGAAGTGGGTGGCAAGGGGTAGGAGTGAGCTGGTCAGGTCTAAAGGAATTCCGTCCAGGAAAAGACGCAGCATCTGGTTAAGTCGAAGATTCCCATACAGCGCTTTTTTTTTCTTGTAGAATATAACTATTCTACTTGGAAAGGCGTGCTTCCTGTGTGAGAAGGTAGGGTTTGCAAAATGTTTACAATTTTTCGGAAGGGTATGAGGGAGAGAATAGGGGAACTCCCTGAAATTAAATTTCGCGAGTGCTGAGAAAGATAGTTGCCAGAAGGCAAGCGGATCGCTTAAAGGGCGGGCCGTCCAGACTCTTAATCAGGGGAAGCATGAGCATCATGATATGTAAAGAGAACGGGAGATGAGTGAGGACGCTCCTATACCGGTGCCAATTCCAAATGCTCTTAGGAGCATTTGCAAGGGAAGGGCGATACAAAGTGCGGCAATAGCCTCCCCTCATAATATTCATACGAAGATGTTCTCTGCTTTGTAGGGTTTTTTTAAGTTCTGGAATATGATATAGTAGGTAACATAAATAGGGAGAAAGGTTTGTGACGGGTTACTCCCCCAGACCTTTTCTTAAAAGGCTGGGGTAAATTGTCAAGATAGAGGAGATAGGTGGCATGAAAAAAAGCTTTTTTTTGTTGTTTAGTTTCTTCTTGGTAGTTTTGTTGCTGGTGGGGTGCGCCGGAACAGAACAGGCCGGCGAGGATGAGGATGGACTGCAGGAGGAGTATAACGAAGAGTTTGAAATTACCTTGGAAGATGGATTGGGCCGTCAGGTGCAACTGGCCAGCACGCCAGAGCGTATAATCTCCCTTGCTCCCAGCAATACGGAAATGCTTTTTGCCCTGGGGCTTGGCGAGAGGATAGTAGGGGTAAGTGAATACTGCAACTACCCGCCGGAAGCGCAGGATAAACCACGCGCGGGTAGTTTTTCTGAACCTAATATTGAACAGATCCTCTCCCTGGAGCCCGATCTGGTTGTTGCCGTTCCTCTACAGGATAAGGAATTTTCCCGCCTGGAAGAGCTTGGTATCCCCCTTTTGGCTGTTGATCCCACCAGTATAGAAGAGATCTATTCTGCACTGGAGTTGTTGGGGAAAGCAACGGGGGCAGAAGAGGAAGCAAGTTTGTTGGTAGAAGAGTGCAGGGAAAATATTGACGCTGTGCGAGAAAAGGTGGGCCATCTTTCTCCGGAAGAAAAGATAAGAGTATATTACGAAGTATACGCTGATCCTTTGATGAGTGTCGGGACGGATAGTGTTATCCATGAACTGATTGAGACGGCAGGAGGCATTAATATTTTTGAAGATATGGAGGCCGGTTATCCCCAAGTGAGTTCGGAAGTTATTATAGATCGCGATCCACAGGTTATAGTGTTCCCTGATTATCACGGGACAGAAGAATTTCCGGTGCAGGATATCATGGAGCGGTCTGGTTGGAGATCCGTTAGTGCCGTTGAAGATGAAAGGGTTTATGGGGTGGATCCCGACAAAATTTCCCGTTCAGGTTTGCGAGTTGTAGAAGTGGTGGAAGAATTGGCTGAACTATTCTACCCCGATATTTAAGGCATGGTGGCCGAGGTGATAAAACATCGCAAAGATTGACCCGATATCGGCTGGAGCAAAACGTAGTGTGCTATTCAGCACCCCCTGGCGCCGAAGGCTTTTTTTCTTGGGGCTGGTTGGATTCTTGATTTTTGCGTTCATTTTTTCCATCAGTTACGGTGCTGTTCCACTGGATAAGGGAGAAATTTTCTACCTCCTGGTGAAGGAGATCACGGGTCTTAGTCTTTACGATGCTGCTATCGCAGATACCACCCGGGAGATTATTCTTAATGTTCGCCTGCCCCGGGTTATACTGGCCGCTCTGGTGGGTGCTTCACTTGCGGTGGCCGGTGCCACATTCCAGGGCCTTTTTAGAAACCCCCTGGCAGATCCTTACATTATCGGGGTTTCCTCGGGAGCTGCTCTGGGAGCGACCATTGCCATAGCCTGGGGGATTACCCTGGGCATGGGCGGATTTGGGGCGGTGCCCATTTTAGCTTTTGCCGGGGGGCTGGGAACCATTGTGCTGGTCTACCAGCTTTCTCGTCAAGGGGATTTTGTGCCTATGATGACGCTTCTCCTGGCTGGCATAGCGGTCAGCGCTTTTCTATCTGCTCTGGTTTCTCTTAACGTGTTTTTTTCCGGGGAAAGGCTCCACCAGGTAGTCTACTGGATGATGGGAGGACTGGGGGGAGCTCGCTGGGCTTACATACGTGTGATGATCCCATACGTACTGCTGGGCTTCGGCGGGATCTATTTCTTTGCACGGGAGCTGAATGCCATGCTCCTGGGAGAGGAAACCGCTCATTATCTGGGAATTGATACGGAAAAGCTGAAAAAAATATTTCTGGTGACCGCTTCGCTGTTGGTTTCTGCTGCGGTCTCTACTAGCGGGATTATCGGTTTTATAGGCCTGGTGGTTCCGCATATAGTGCGCCTGCTCTCAGGCCCGGACCATCGCTTTCTGCTGCCGACCTCTGCCCTCTGTGGGGCTATTCTGCTTATCGGTGCCGATACCCTGGCCCGGACGGTTATTGCCCCCATAGAGCTACCGGTGGGTATTATTACAGCGTTATTAGGGGCGCCCTTTTTCCTTTACCTGCTGCGCATGCGCAAGAAATTAAGATATTTTTCTTAGGAGTTGTTTTTAATGGGGGTGAGTCTGCAAGTTTGCGGGTTGTCAGTTAAGTACGGGTCTTTTCCTGCCTTGCAAGAATTGGATTTTTTCATTAACAAGGGAGATTTTGTGGCCCTTATCGGCCCCAACGGTGCGGGGAAGTCCAGCCTATTGAACTGTATCAGCCGTGTCCTTAGACCAAGCCAGGGTATAGTTTTCCTGAATGAGAAGGATTTGCAGCGGATCAAGCTGCAGGAGATGGCGCGCTCTATGGCTGTTGTTCCTCAAAGCACGTCTGTTGATTTTGATTTTACTGTAGAAGAAGTGGTAACTATGGGTCGTTACCCTTACCTGGGCCGCTTCCAAAAAGAAAAGGAAAACGATCGCCAAATTGTCTGCAATGCCATGGAGGTTACCGGCGTGAAGCATTTGGCAAAGCAGTCTGCACAGAACCTGAGCGGTGGGGAACGGCAGAGGGTTATCATTGCCCGTGCCCTCGCACAGGAGCCGGAGCTTTTATTGTTGGACGAGCCTACTGCAAATCTGGATATAAATTACCAGGTGGAGTTTTTAAACCTGGTGCGCAGGCTTAACCGGGAAAAAGGGATTACCGTTATAGCCGCTATACATGATCTTAACCTGGCTGCCCAGTTTTTTGATCATTTTGTTTTGTTGGCGGAAAAGAAAATCCTTGATGTTGGCAAACCGGAAACAGTTTTGACTACCGAGAATATTAGTTTTGCATATGGCATTCCGGTGGCGGTGCAGCGAAATTCACTCCATGGAAGACCCCATATCACTGTTTTGAAACATTTCGATTCGGGAAAGAAGGAAAAGCAAACGTCAAGCTTGCGGGTTCACGTTATCGGTGGAGGCGAAGAGGCGGTTCCCCTAATTACCTCCCTGTTGGAGGCGAATTTTTCTGTTTCCGTGGGACCACTTACCCGGGAAGATAGCGGTCACCAGTTGGCTTCTTATTATGGCTTGCCTGTGGTGACCTTACCTCCCTTTTCCCCTGTGACTGATGAACACCATCGCCAACACCTGGTCCTTTTAAAAGAGGCACGGGCGGTGGTTATCCCTGCCATACCCTTTGGTGTAGGGAATCTACGCAACCTGGAAGCGGTAGAGGAGGTGCTTTCTTCCTCTTCCAGGTTGCTTATAATGGAGGATACTCTCATTGAAGAGCGTGATTACAGCGGTGGGGAAGCGGCAGGCTTGTGTAGGTGTTTTAAAGAGAAAGGAGCACTTTCTTTTTCGGATAGAGAAGAGCTGCTTACATATTTAATGGACCTGGAACGGGATTGGTGAAAATATGGCGGGTGAAAAATATTTTGTTTCCTGGAGCGGTGGCAAGGATAGCTACTTATCACTTTTAAAAGCAAGAAAGGCAGGACTAAAGGTAGAGGCCCTGCTTACTTTCGTACATAAAGAGGGAGCCAGTATGTCACACGGCTTTCCCTTGTGCCTGATGGAAAAGCAGGCCCTATTGATAGGGCTTCCCCTTTATGCGGAGAGTGTTACCTGGGAAGAGTATGAAGATGGGTTTTTTCGGAAAGCGAAGGAGCTGAAAGAAAAAGGGTTCAGTGGAGGTATTTTTGGCGATATTAACATTGTGGGTCACCGCCAGTGGGTGGAGGAATCTTGCAGATGCGCCGGACTTAAGTCTTACCTTCCTCTCTGGGGCATGCAGGAAGAAGAGGTGCTCGGTGAGCTTTTGGATAGAGAAGCAGAGCTGTTGGTGGTAGCTCTGCGGGCAGATATGGTTGATTCGGGCTGGCTGGGAAAAACCATAAATAAGGAATTTGTGGAACATTTAAGAACCATAAACGTTTCCCCCTGTGGAGAGAACGGGGAATATCATACCCTGGTTCTTAACGGACCTTTGTTCAAAGAAAGGCTGCCGGTCAATTTTTTAGGTCCCCAGAGCACAAAAAATCACCTTTTTCTGGACTACGAAGAATGAACCGGGTCAGCATAGATGTGGTAATGTAAAAGATATTTTGGGTTGTATTTTCGGCTCGATTTGTTTAACAAGGTGTGCTGTGATATATTCAATAATATTCAGGGAGATAAAAAATGGTAGAAAATGAGAGAGGTAAACTAATCCTGGTCACCGGGGGGGCTCGCAGTGGAAAAAGCACTTATGCGGAGAAATATGCTCTGGAGAGCGGTAAGAGGGTTTTTTATATTGCCACGGCTACAGCTGATGATGAAGAAATGAAGGAGCGTGTCAGGATACACCAGGCGAACCGTCCCCCCCATTTTAGCACCGTTGAGGAAAGCTATTATCCCCATTTGGTAATTGAAAAAGAGCAAGAAAAAGGAACCCTTTTCCTGTTGGACTGTTTTACCCTGCTCCTCAGCAACCATCTCCTTATAGAAGTTGGGGGAAGCATGGAAGGGGAGATGGACCGTGCCTCCCTGGAAAAATCTGCTCAGGAAACACTGCAGTATATGTCTACTCTTTCCCAAATTATGCGAGACAGCCCTTCTGAGATTTTGGTGGTTACGAATGAGGTGGGGATGGGAGTGGTTCCCGAGCATTTCCTGGGCCGCCTCTACCGCGATATGGCTGGCAAAGCAAACCAGGTGGTTGCGGACGCGGCAGATGAGGCCTGGTTTTTAGTATGCGGTATGGCCCAGAGACTTAAATAATAGATGTGCATCTTTGTCAACGAACCGGACTGCCTGGCCCCCTTTTTTGAAATATAGTGCAACAGTCAGCATCTCTGACACCTTTTTTTGAGGATGAAGAAACCGTGCGTATTAGAGTCCCACTTTTGTATGATGCGTTGTTATATCCTTTTGAACTGTTATTTGTTCGAAAATGGCGCAGGCGCCTTTGGTCTCAAGTGGTAGGTTCCCGGGTGCTGGAGATTGGAGTGGGCACAGGTTTAAACAGTCGTTTTTACGGAGGAAGGCGCTTTGTAACAGCCTTAGAGATAGAGGAAGCCGGTTTGTATTGGGCTCGCCAACGTGCCAGAAAGCAGCAGGTGCAGGCAAAATTTGTCATAGGGGATGTGGAAGACCTTCCCTTCCAGGAGGAAAGCTTTGATGCTGTAGTGGGAACTTTTGTCTTTTGTTCTGTTGAAGAGCCTCACCAGGGTTTGGCAGAGCTTCACCGTGTGCTGAAGAAGGACGGGGAATTATTGTTATTGGAGCATACGCGTTCTGCCGGGAAACTCGGTCGTATAATGGATGCCTTATCCTGGCCTCTTTACTGGATGTTTGATGAGCATATCGCCCGGGAGACGGATAAATTCCTTCCGCAAGCTGGTTTTGTGAATATTTCAGTACAACCCTTGCTAATGGACGTGGTCAAGCTTATACGTGCCGAGAAAGAAAATAGTTGACTATTGAAGCAAGTAAGGGGAGTTTACAATGCTTTCTGTAATGATTGAGTTAATAGGAGGTATGTTTAATGCATTCCGAAACTAGAGCTTATATCAATGTTGTCGCGCTGGTGACCGTGTTGCTGTTTAATTATTTAGCCAATGCTCTGCCCTTAAACAATCTTACCCAGGCGGAGATCAGTTTCGATCTTTACCCCGTGCTATTTACCCCTGCTCCTTATGTTTTTTCTATATGGGCTCTTATTTACCTGCTCATGGTTGGTTTTGTAATTTATCAAGCCCTGCCCAAGTACAGGGAAAATCCTTACAACAATTCTGTGGGACTTTTTTTTGCAGGGGCCAGCCTACTAAATGTTTTTTGGCTGCTGGCCTGGCACTACTTGCAGGTGACGCTTTCCCTGGTACTTATGGTTCTATTGCTGCTTACGCTTGTGGCAGTATACTTGAGAATTAATAGTGAGACTTCCAGGGAAAATATTTTTGATAGGGTATTGGTCAAGCTTTCTTTTAGTTTGTACCTGGCCTGGGTTTGTGTTGCTCTTCTGGCTAACTTGAACGTGATCCTCTATGATATTGGTTGGCTGGGAGTTGGATTTGGGTCCATATTGTTTACCTCTTTAATAATTATTTTTGGTGCCTTCGTGGCTTTGTATATTTATTTTGCCCGAGGGGATTATATTTTCCCCCTGGTTTTTGCCTGGGCCTTTATTGGAATAGCAATGCGCCATGGAAGCGAGCTGCTTTTGCTTACTATAGTGGCCTTGGCTGCAGCTGCAGCGCTCCTTTTTTTCACTGTCTGGTCTGCCAAGAGCAGGAGAAAAGAGCTAACTTGAAGACGCTTTTTACAGGCCATCATACCCTAGCGAGAATTACTTCAGAAAATTTTTGTAGACTAGCAGGAATATTTAAAAAATAAATTGAATATAACCTTATAAATATCCGGAAGGTTATTAAACCTTGAAAGGAAAAACAAATTTTGGACTGGAGGAGAGAATAATGGAAGAGAGCGTGACGGAAGTAACCAAGAGCAGCACGGGTCTTGAATCAAATGTTGCCGGACTTCTTTGTTACCTGTTGGGATGGGTAAGCGGACTGATATTTTTTTTAATTGAGAAAGACAGCAAAAAGGTTAAGTTTCATGCAATGCAGTCTATTCTACTTTTCGGTGGGATTACGGTGCTTTTTGTTATCCTTTCTGTGCTCCAGGGAATATTATGGTCGTTGGCCTGGCACGGAGGGGGAGGAGCACTGCTGGCAATATCCGGTCTTTTTGGTATCATTTCCACTATTCTATGGATTGCTTCCCTTATTCTATGGATATTGCTGATGGTTAAGGCCTATCAAAACGAAGCTTTTAAACTCCCCGTTATAGGAAACATTGCTGAAAAACAACTACAGTAATTTTTATTGAAAGTTTCTAACGTATTAGAAGGCTTAATATAAGAAAAAAGCGGCTGCCCCCAAACTTCTCTAAAAAGGGCAGTCGCTTTAGATCAATACATAAATCCACCCGGATAGAGGAAGATAATCCATGAATGGTTTTTTAGAAAGTGCTAAATATCTTTTTGACTGGTTATTAATAATAGTCGCTGATATTTCCGAAAGTATGGGAAGCTTCTTTGCGAATTTCGGGTTGATTGCGGAATTATATACCCTGGCAGTAAGATGGGTTTTTCCTATATTGGCAGTTATCATATTTTTGCGGTGTGTGCTGCCGCTTTTACGTGAAGGAAAAAGCGATGAAGTATGGGGATATCTATCCATGAATGATGGCACCAGGATACCTCTTAAGCACTGGGAAGTTTCCATCGGCAGGAGTAAATTGTCCGATGTTGTGCTCGATCCTCCTTTTGTATCAAGAAGTCACGCCGTGCTCACCTTTCGCGAGGGGACATGGTCTATCGCGGACTTAAAATCAAAAAATGGAGTGGAAGTTAACGGGGCAAGGATAGAAGAGCCAAGGGCTGTCAAATACGGGGATATCATCTCCATTGCCGGATTGAAAATGGAGTTGGTTTCTCCAGGAAAACCCCCCGTAAAAATGCAGCGACAAAAAAAAGCGACAAGCTTTGTAGCAACCGGCAAACATTTTAAATCTTCATTGACCTTTATGCTGATCCTGCTTTTTCAAATCCTGGGAGGGATGCAGATCTTTCTTTCCATGGGTGCTGCAGTAAATCCTGCGGTGCCCTTGACCTTCTTTCTTTTCATCCTGGCAGAATGTGCGCATTATATGGTTATACGTTGGCGCAGCCGAAATTACCTGGAACTTGAGCTGCTCTGCTATTTTCTCTGCGGTTTGAACCTATTCATTGTTGCTTCAGCAACTCCAGATGCCCTTTTAAAGCAGCTTGGTGCTATTCTTTTAGGGATAGTTATGTATACGGTTCTCGTGGTTCTAATCCGGGATCTTGGGCGGGCTCGCAGGTTGAAATATCTACTAATGGCATCTGCCCTGGTGCTCCTGGTCTTGAACCTAGCCATAGGGGAGACCCATTTTGGCGCAAGACGCTGGATCGACCTTGGTTTTATATCCTTTCAACCATCGGAGTTCGTAAAGATCGCTTTTGTCTTGGCCGGCACAGCAACCCTGGACAGGCTTCTCACCACTCGCAATATGACAGCTTTTATAGGATTTTCGGGAGCATGTATTATTGCGCTTATTCTCACCAAAGATTTTGGCAGTGTGGTGGTTTTTTTCACTGCCTTTATTGTTATAGCCTTTATGCGTTCAGGAGATTTGCGAACCGTTGCTTTTACAACTGCGGGAGCCGTGTTGGGAACCCTGGCGGCGGTATCCTTTATGCCTTATATTGCTTCCCGTTTTGCCACATGGGGAAGTGTTTGGGATTTCGCGAGCACCTCCGGTTACCAGCAGACTCGTACCATGATTGCCGCTGCCAGCGGAGGTCTTTTAGGAGTGGGCGGAGGGGAGGGCTATTTTTCAGAAGTTGTTGCAGCTGATACGGACCTTGTTTTCGGTATGCTCAGTGAGGAATGGGGACTGTTGGTCGCGTTAACCATAGTTTTGGTGCTGGTATTTTTTGCTTTCTATGCCGTGTTTTTGATTAAAAACTGCCGCTCATCTTTTTATGCCATTGCCGCCTGTGGAGCGGGTTCTATATTTTTGGTCCAGGTTGCTTTAAATGTCTTGGGTTCGGTGGATATTCTTCCGCTAACGGGCATTACCATGCCTTTCGTCTCTAACGGAGGTTCTTCCATGGTGGCTTCTTGGGGCCTTTTGGCCTTTATTAAATCTGCCGACGGGCGTACCAGGCCCGGTAGAGCATATATTTCAGGGAAAAAAGGGGATTGATATGAAACTTTTATTAAGCCGTGCTTCGATATTATTAATTTTTGCATTGCTCTTAGTAGTCGGCCTTTTTATCTTCACGGTGAATTATTTTAGCAATGCTTCTACTTGGGTCCAGCACCCTTCCAACCGGCACTTGTATACGGATGGACAATTGCTCTCAGCGGGAACGATCTATGATTGTGCGGGCAACGCTCTGCTGCAGACTGTGGAGGGGGGTATAAAATTTAACGAGGATAAAACAGTGCGCACTGCTGTTATGCATGCCACAGGGGACCTGTACGGCAATGTGGTAACAGGCGCACAGGTGGCTTTCAGGAACAAGTTGAGCGGCTGGGATATTGTCAATGGCGTATATCGTTTTAATGACAGTCCAAGCTCCGGAAGCGAACTCACCCTCACCCTGGATGCCGGTTTATGTGCTGTAGCCTACCGGGAAATAGGTGAACGCAAGGGAACGGTGGGCATATATAACTATAAGACGGGAGAGATTTTGTGCATGGTTAGCAGGCCCTCTATTGATCCGGAAAACCCTCCCGATGTGACGGCTGATCCAGAAAGATACGAGGGGAGCTATATAAACCGCTTTTTTTCTGCTGCATATACCCCCGGCTCGGTGTTTAAGCTGGTGACTGCTGCGGCGGCTATTGATGAGATTGATAATCTTGATCATAAACGCTATCACTGTGAAGGAAAGTTGTCTATAGGGGAAGATATGGTGACCTGCCCCTTGGCACATGGAGAAGTTACCTTAGAACAGGCTTTGGCCGATTCTTGTAATGTTGCCTTTGCGCAGATCACGCATGACCTTGGCAAAGATACATTGCAGAAATATGCTGATTTAGCAGGATTCAATTCCGCGGTGGAGGTCGATAGTATAAAGACGGTCGCAAGCAGTATGGATGTCTCGGATGCGGAAGGAGCAGACCTGGCCTGGGCCGGCATTGGACAGTACACAAATTTGGCAAACCCGTTAAATTTCATGGTTTACATGGGGGCTATTGCCAATGAAGGAGTGGGTATTACTCCGAGAATACTGAAAAATCGGGGGATATTCTCTTATGTCACTTCTTATCTAAATGGCAGGGAGCGGATGCTTTCGGCAGAAACAGCAGAAAGGCTTGGGAAAATGATGAGAAACAATACCATAAGTGCCTATGGTGAAGAGAATTTTCGTGACCTTGAGCTCTGTGCTAAATCCGGAACTGCTGAAGTTGGTGGAAGAAGAAAGCCGCATGCCTGGTTTGCCGGGTTTTTGGATAGAGAAGATTATCCTCTTGCCTTTGTTGTTGTAATAGAAAACGGTGGTTCTGGAAGCCAGTTGGCCGGACCGGTAGCGGCAAAAGTGCTGCAGGCTGCGGTAAATAGGAGGTGAAGAAGGGCATTTGTTATTAAGCAAAAAACCTGAGGGGAAAATATCATTTCTTCCCATATTCAGCGGGGTTCTACGATTAATAATATTCCTACTTTTTATCCCAATGCCAATAGCTTCATAATTATGAAGGGTAACACTTGGCTGGAGGAAGACTTGGAAGGTCGTTTTCCTTAATGAATTGTGAGAAGAAAAATAAGCGCTTCTATTAAACCCTGGAGCCGGCGACCGGATTTGAACCGGTGGCCTGCGCATTACGAATGCGCTGCTCTGCCTCTGAGCTACGCCGGCACGTTTACCTTAAACATTATTATAACTGCAAACATCCCGTGTGACAAGTGTTATAATGGTTTTTGCTAATCTTGACAGAGTAGGAGCAGTGTGCTACAATATCTTTTGCTAATGGTAAAAAGATTAATGTGGTGGGTGTAGCTCAGCTCGGTTAGAGCGCCAGGTTGTGGCCCTGGAGGTCGTGGGTTCAAGTCCCATCACTCACCCCAAAATGTAAATTAGTTTTGTGCTGGGGCGTAGCCAAGCGGTAAGGCACGGGGTTTTGGACCCCGCACCCGCAGGTTCGAATCCTGCCGCCCCAGCCAGTTATTTTTTAAAAAGTGATCACCAATCTTTAAAAAGCGTAGTCCTGTCCGTAAATGAGGGGTCTATGCTTTTTTATTTGCTATGTAGGAAAAAAAGGAGATATAAGCTTTTTGTCGAAAAGGTGAAAAATGGAATTAACGGAGGGAAAGGTGAAAAATGTTTGATGATATCTGGGCCAATATTGAAAGAATGATACCCCAGGGGACCTGGAATGAAATTAATATAGCTCTGGGAATCTTTCTCTTTTTTCTTTTGTTAAGAAAATTTTTGGTTAGAGTTGCCTTTTTGATTTTCCGCAAGGCGTGCAAAAAGGGACAGCTAAGTATTGATAATTCTATCCTGCAAGCGTTTGAGAGACCGCTACAATGGTTGCTGGTTCTTTTTGGTATATACCTCTCTTTTATGTACCTGCCGCTGACTCCGTACCAGGATGTACTAATAACGAGGTTTTCCCGTATGGCGATTATTATATTAATTGCCTGGGGCCTGTATAAGTTCACCGGGCCATATTTATTCGAAGAAATAAGTAAAAAGATGGACATAGAACTTGACAGAATTCTGATCCCCTTTTTAACCAAGGCGTTGAAAGTCATTATCGTGGTGCTGGCCTTAAGTATCATTGCCCAGGAGTGGGGGTATGATATGACCGGCTTTATCGCAGGCCTGGGGATTGGGGGTCTGGCAGTGGCTCTGGCGGCCAAGGATGCTATAGCTAACGTTTTTGGAGGCATAGTCATTATTACGGAAAAACCTTTTTCTATTGGGGACTGGATCTATACTCCTAGCGTAGAGGGGACCGTAGAGGACATGTCTTTTCGCAGTACCAAGGTCAGGACTTTTGCCAAGGCATTGGTCACTGTTCCTAATGCGACTCTGGCTAACGAAGCTATAACCAACTGGACCAAGATGGGGAAACGCAGGGTCTCCTTTCACCTGGGAGTTACATATATGACACCCCTGGAAAAGCTGCGGAGGTGCGTGGAAAGGATCAGGGAGCTGCTGGAAAATCATCCCGAGGTGCACAAGGAAATGATCTTTGTCTACTTTGAGAATTTTAATGACAGCAGCCTGGATATATTTGTTTATTTTTTCACCATTACTACTATCTGGGGAGAGTTTTTAAAAGTTAAGGAAGACGTTAATTTTAAGATAATGGAAATCCTGGAAGAAGAGGGGGTTTCCGTAGCCTTTCCCAGCAGGAGCATCTATCTGGAGACCCCTCTGCGTTATCAGCACGATACAGGTGATAACGATGTCTATAAATAATTGCCTTATTGGTTGCTGAAAAACCCGGGAGTCTTTGGATTTGAGAGGCAACCTCATGGAGTTCAGCTTATATTTTCTTCCATTGTGTTGGCGGGTTCTCTGGTTCCTTGGGGAGCGCATCAAATATACCAGTAATTGGGAAGGATAAGGTTCCCGCCATAGCAAGATTTTGATAATTGATATTATTTTTATTATATGATATAATTAGAATAATAATTGAGAAATTATAAAGGAGTGATATCTACATGGAAGAGGAGTACAGTTATCCTTCTGAATTGGGTTCTGTTCATATTGCCGACGAAGTGGTTTCTATAATTGCCAGTTTAGCTGCCTTAGAGGTTGATGGTGTAGCAGGAATGAGCGGAGGGATTGTAGGGGGTATTGCAGAAGCTCTGGGGAGGAAAAATCTTTCCAGGGGAGTAAAAGTCGAAGGAGATGAGAAAGAGGTATCTGTTGATCTTTACATGTCTGTGAATTACGGTTCCCGTATTCATATTGTAGGCAGAACGGTTCAGGAAAAGGTAAAGAAAGACATCGAGAATATGACCGGATTGAAAGTAAAGATAGTAAATCTTTACGTGCAGGGAGTTAGCTTTTCCCAGGAAAATTCGGAAGGTAAAGAGTAAAGAGTAAAGAGTAAAGAGTTAAATAAGTAAGGGGCTTACCTGCC
>CAZMLU010000002.1:6257-43974 GCA_964567295.1 uncultured Desulfovibrionaceae bacterium | reverse complement strand
GTAAAGAGTAAAGAGTAAAGAGTAAAGAGTTAAATAAGTAAGGGGCTTACCTGCCGGGCATCGGAAGGTGAATCTGGTTTCTTTCCTGAAAAGGAGAGAAAGGAGTTGTGACAATGGGAATAGTATCTCGCATTATATCAGTAATTGTAGGTATTATAATACTTGTGGCAGGGGTGTTGTTATTATTTTTATCTCTGAATGTCATGGACCCGAATATTTTTCCATATACAAGATTTGACCTGCTCTTATTAGTCGGAGATTATAATTATACCGTTCTTGGTTTTGTTCTTGTAATTCTGGGAGTGTTATTAATTGCTTCGTTCTCTCGGCGAAAAAGAAAGAAAGAAGGGAAAAATATCGTAAGCCATACCGATGAAAAATGGGAGTTAAGGATCTCCTTTGAAGCCATTGATAGCATGGTTTTAACAGCATCTAAACAGGTAAAAGGTATTCGTGACGTAAATACGCGAATTAGTTCTACGGAGCAGGGGCTTACCATTAATATTCGCATTCAAACTATACCTGGCCTGCCGATCCAGGAAATTATGAGTGAGCTCCAAGAAAAGGTTCGCGAGTACGTGGAGGAGATGAGTGGGATCACTGTAGCGGAAGTAAAGATCTTGGTTGAAGGTGTAGCCAGGGAGAAAATACAAAAATCTGCTCATTAAAGGTGTGAAAGAGAATTGAAGGATATATACAGGTTGCTGAGTGAAAACTGGGGAAAAGTAGTGGGCGGCTTCCTGGGCTTTTTAGTGGCAATTCTATTCTTATTGTTCGGTTTCTGGAAGGCTTTATTAATAATTATACTAATATTAGTCGGAATCTATCTGGGGGGGAAATATGAACAGGGAGAGGGACTGCACAGGGTTATTGATAAAGCCTGGCAAAAACTGCCTTTGCCAAAAAAATAGGACCTTGCTATAAGAAGGGTTTATAATGATTTTCTACCATTGCCGGGAGTGGCAACTCCCGGTTTTGTTTTGCTTTTTTATGCAGAAAAATCCAAGCTATTACAGTACCTACTCACAAACCCCGATAAAATAGTTGGTGCGGGCGAAGGGATTTGAACCCCCACGGGTTGCCCCACAGGATCCTAAGTCCTGCGCGTCTGCCAGTTCCGCCACGCCCGCATCTTATGTTAAAATAGTAGCATATATTATTTTTTTGTTCAAGGGTTATTGCGGTGAAGAGCAAACATTAATTTTCAGGGGGTAAAACTAGATGCGCCTTTTCGCCATAAGCGATCTTCACCTTTCACTGGGTGGTGAAAAGCCGATGAATATTTTTGGCGAGCATTGGCAGGACCACCATCTTAAACTTAAGAAAAATTGGGAAGCAGCAGTCACAGCGGAGGATGTTGTTGTTTTGGGGGGGGATCTTTCCTGGGCTATGAAATTAGAGGAGGCGAGGGAAGATTTTGCCTTTGTAGATAGTTTGCCCGGGCAAAAAGTTCTCTTTAAAGGGAATCACGATTACTGGTGGCAGAGTTATGCAAAGGTGAAAGCGGCGCTTCCTGAAAGCATGTATGCGCTGCAGAACAATTACCACCCTTTTGCCGATAGAATTGCACTATGCGGAACTCGGGGATGGTCCGTTCCTGCGCAGGGAAAGAGCGGACAGGATGATGAAAAAGTTTATAACAGAGAACTACTGCGCCTGGAGATGTCATTAAAGAATGCCCGTCAGGATGGATACGAAGATATTATCGTGACACTGCACTATCCTCCTTTTTCAAACCGGCGAGCAGGGAGCGGATTTGTGGAGATTATGAAATCTTTTGAGGTCAAAATATGCCTTTACGGGCATCTGCACGGGGAAGACCATGCTAAAGCAGTAGAGGGGGAAGTTGATGGTATCACTTATTATCTTACCGCCTGCGATTACCTGTTTTTTAAACCTCGTCCTATTGATTTAAGTGTTTTCGGTATTTACACTTGAAATTGTTTTAAATGATTTTGCCCGGGTTTAAGATATAGTTGGGATCAAAGGCTTCTTTTATTCTGCGCATCAGGGAAAGCTCCGGTTCGTCCAACACCAGGTGGAGGTATTTCTTTCTTTTATGCCCGATCCCGTGTTCTCCGCTAATTGTGCCTCCCATTTCATGTGCCGTCCGATACAGCCTGGACAGGATGGTGTCTACCGCTTCTTGCCACTTATCTGCTGGAATATTTTCGTCCGGTAGTAGGTGAATGTGAGCGTTGCCGTCGCCCAAGTGTCCAAAGCTTAAGCACTCCAGACCATGCTCTTCGGTGAGACGGTAGGCTTCTTCCAATAGAACGGGGATTGATGCGGGAGGAACGACAATATCTTCTGCTGCATTACCCGGGTAGTAAGCCTTAAGGGCATCGGAGATGCTTTTTCGGATGTTCCAAAAACGCTCCCTTGTAGAAGGGGTGTTGGCTACGTAAGCGTCCAGGGCACCGTTTTCCAGGCAGAAGTCTGCAAGGGCGTTATAATCATTTTCAACCTGTTGAGCCGTGCCGTCCACTTCGATGAGCAGGAAGCTTTCTGCTTCTTTCTGGTAAGGGACTTTGTCATTGATGAGGCGGCAGCTGATTTCGATGCATTTGCTGTCCATCAACTCTATGGCACAGGGGGTTATACCTGTAGCGACCATCATCTGCGGTGCAGTCTTGACGGCGGTTTCCAGGTTTTTAAAAGGAATCAGAAGGGATACCGATTCTGGGGGAAGCGGCAGTAGTCCCAGAGTTATCCTGGTGAAAATACCCAGTGTTCCTTCCGAGCCTACCAGCAGGTGAATTAGATCGTAACCGGTGACATCTTTGAGACGTTTTCCTCCAAGGTTAATAATTTCTCCTGTGGGCAAAACAACTTCCAAGCCCTGGACATAGCGACCTGTAACGCCGTACTTAATGGTTTTGGCTCCTCCGGCGTTTTCTGCCACATTCCCCCCTATAAAACAGGTTTCCAGGCTTAGGGGGTAGCCTGCGTAGAAGAGCCCCTCTCCCTGCAGTATCTTGCTAAGTTCATTGGTAATCACTCCGGGTTCTACCACGGTCATGAGATTCTCTTTGTCTATTTCCAGAATTTTATTCATGCGTTCTAGCGAGAGCACTATTCCGCCAAAGGCGGGGACGGCTCCACCGGAGAGCCCGCTTCCTGCTCCCCGTGGTGTGACCGGTATCATTTCGCGATTGGCAAGCTGCATGATGCGGGCTATTTCTTCAGTGCGCGAGGGCTTAACTACCACTTCCGGCATGCTGGCATAGCCTTTTTCAAAGACCTCATCGTGACTGTAGGGCTCCATCTTTTCGGGGTTGTCATGGATGAGATGGGCTGTTCCCAGGATTTCTATCAGTTGCGATATGATTTCGGGAGTTACCCTGTTGTAGGCAGACATTATGGGCATTCCTCCATTCTTATTTAGATCACAGTTTTAAACAGTGAGATTCGTTATGTTTAGATCTGTTTCCTGCTCTAAACTTAAAATATAATATAAAATGTTTTCATTTTTTGGTTTTATTTCCCTTTGCGGAAGAGTGTTTGCTCTACGTTTAACCCTGTTTTTGTAAAAAAAGTAGTAACATTCTTTAGTTACTGCTTTTTTTGTGAGGCTGCTATGCTATAATATAGTAGTGAAAAAGATGATAGTAAGCGAAAAGAGAATTGTGTGATTAGGGGGCCGTAGTGTTTTGTACAGAGGGTCTTCTTTTGTTAAGGGTGCTTTAATATTGGGCACGGCCGGATTGCTGTCGCGTTTCCTTGGTGCGGGGTTGCGTGTCTTTCTGGCAGCTATTATGGGTGATGAGGGGATTGGCCTCTACCAGATGGCCTATCCAATTTATACAACTTTGCTGGCCATTTCTACGGCAGGGATTCCTATTGCTGTTTCCAAACTGGTAGCAGAGAATATTGCTGAAAAGGATTATAATGGTGCTTACCGTGTTTTCCGAACTTCTTTTCTTATCCTTACTTTTTTAGGAGCGGTTTTTTCCCTTCTCATGTATCTTGGAGCCAATTTTTTTGTGGAAAATATCGCCAAAGATCCCCGTGCTTATTATTCCCTGGTAAGTATCTCTCCAGCTATTTTTTTGGTAGCTATTATGTCAGCATTGCGAGGGTTTTTCCAGGGACAACAAAACATGATGCCTACAGCTTTGTCCCAGTTGGTGGAGCAGGTTAGCCGTATCGGAGTAGTGGTTTTCTTAGTCTTAATGCTGATTCCGGTTAGCCTGGAGTTTGCTGCGGCCGGGGCAGCTTTCGGCGCCGTGGCCGGTGCTTTAATGGGGCTTTTGGTGCTGGTTTTTATTTATCTGCGCTACAGGGGAGATTTCCGCCTTAAAATGATGGAACAGCCCGTGGATCGCTCTTTTAGTTTTCTGCAGGTAATTTATCGTATTCTTGCTCTTTCCCTTCCTATTACTCTGGGCAGCCTGGTTATTCCCCTGATTAATTTGTTGGATCTCAGTGTGGTTCCCTTGCGCCTGGCTGCGGCCGGCTTTTCGACTGAGCATGCGACTGCTTTATACGGACAGCTGACCGGGATGGCTAATTCTGTTATCCAGTTCCCCATCATCCTTGTTATCGCCTTGGCTATGAGCCTAGTCCCGGCTATATCGGAAGCTCACACGCTGCAAAACAGCACCCTTATTAGAAGCAGGACGGAGATAGCGCTGCGGGTTACTCTACTCTTCAGCATTCCTGCCTCTGCCGGGCTTTTCGTGCTTGCAGAACCAACTACCGTAGTGCTTTTCGATAATCTTTCCGCAGCTTACCCCCTCTCCATATTATCATTTGGTATTATCTTTCTTGCCCTTTACACATCTACCTCCGGAATTCTGCAGGGGATGGGGCGCCCCATGGACCCTGTAAAAAATATGTTGCTGGGGGCTGCGGTAAAATTGCTCCTGAGTTGGTTTCTTACTGCTGAGCCCCAGATTAATATCGGGGGGGCGGCATTTTCTACCGTTGCCGGTTTTATGGTAGCCTCCCTTTTGAATGTAAGAAGGGTCAGCGTTTTAACACGTTGTCGTCTTCAATTTGGAGAAATGTTTTTAAAACCTCTGGGGGCTTCTATCTTAATGGCTGCAGCGGCAATGCTGATCTACCGCATGTTATTTGCTCTTGTAGTAGTTCAGTTTTCAGAGAGAATGGCCCAGGGGGTAGCCCTGTTTTCTTCTATTGCCCTGTCTGCAGCGGTGTACGTGCTTGTGCTTTTTTTGATCGGCGGTGTTCGCCGGGAGGACCTACAAGCAATACCCCGATTGGGTCCTTTTTTGATCAAGGTGGCGCGGCGCTTCAGGTTGATGGGAGGTAGATAGTTATGTGCGAACTGTATATCCTGGGGATGGGTAAAGGAGATGTACAGTCTCTGCTTGTTGTAGAGCAGGAACGTTTTTCCGGGGTCAAACAAATTTTTCTCTACGGGGCTACTGACGGAATAAGGGATTTTCTTCGGGAAAGGGAAAGGGAAGTAATAGAACTGGAAAAATTGAGGGAAGGAAAGGATGATAAATCGCTGTGGGAAATGGAAAAAGAAGCTGCGGAAAACATCCTTAGAATTATTCAGCAAAAGGGATCTGCCTTTTTATTACTGCCTGGCAGACCCTGGCCTGGCCTGAGTCTGCTTAAGCATATTCATAGCTTGTTCCCCGGGGCAGGTATCCGGATAGAGATGTTCCCCGCCGAGGACTTGTGGGGAGCTGTTATGGACTATGTGGTGAGTGAAGAAATTCAGGCAGACCTGACACAGGGGACAGTGCTTATGGATGCGGCTTCACTGGATATGCTACGTCAGCCCCCTGTAGGGGAACTACTGATAGGTCATATCTGGGGGTATTTTATGCTTACTCCCCTTATGAGAAGGCTCCTCCGGTTTTTTCCCGCAGAGCAAAAGGTTCACTTGCTTTTCTTTCAGGAAGGGGGGCTCATAAATGGTTCCCAATCATGTTCTCTGGGTGAGTTAGAAAAAATCGATGCGGTCTTGCACGGCTGGTGTTTTCTGAGGGTGCCTCCTACCAGGAGATATCTGCTGGGAGATATGCTGCATATGATGGAGCGACTACGCTCAACCGGGGGTTGTCCATGGGACAGGCAGCAGGATCACCTATCTTTGAGGACTTATCTTTTAGAGGAAGCCTATGAAGTGCTCTCTGCAATAAACGGGGGAGATCCTCAGGAATTGTGCGAGGAACTGGGCGATCTTCTTTTGCAGATTGTTTTTCACAGTGAATTGGCTGCGGAAAAAGATGATTTTTCTTTGTGGCAGGTTATAGATGGCATAACAAAAAAGATTCACCGCCGCCATCCTCATGTTTTCCAGGAGGAGAGTGCCAGCACTCCGGGTGAGGTCAGCCGAAGGTGGCAGGAGATAAAAAGCAAGGAAAAAGGCAAAGGGAACAGGCAGCTGTTGGAAGTCCCGGCTGAATTTCCCGCCCTTATGAAAGCTCAGAAGGTACAGAAAAAAGCCGCCGAGATTGGCTTTGACTGGCCGGAGATTAAGGGTGCGATGCAAAAGATTCCGGAAGAACTTGAGGAATTACATAAGGTTTTCCTGGCGGGTGACCGGGAAAAGGTTGAAGAGGAGCTTGGCGATCTGGTTTTTTCTCTGGTCAATGTATCCCGTTTTTTGGGTGTCGATTCGGAGTCGGCCTTGGAAAAAACGGTAGAAAAGTTTTGCAGGCGGTTTCAGTATATTGAAGAGCAGGTGCAGAAAAGTGGCAAAGATTATGCAGCTTTTACCCTGGAGGAGCTAAACCGCTGGTGGGGTGAGGCCAAGGAGCAGGAAAAAAGAGGAAGGACCAGCGGCCAGAGTGGAGAGGATGAATAGGCTGAGCGCTATCCTAAAAGAGGAAAGGACGGTCTCCGGCTCTAATTATTGGTTTTTGCCTTACCATTTTAGGAGAACGCTGAAATACTAGAAAAATTATGGAATAAAGAAGGATTTTTTTGAAAAAGATAGAATGATATCCAAAGATATACAAAATTATAGAAATAAGAAAGGGAAGGACGATTGATATGAGTGGCAAGGTGGTAAAATATCCTGGCCGTTCCAAAAAGAGCCTTTCCAGGAATTTATTGATAGTTCTGATTGCTTCTTTGTTGGGGGTTGCTTTTTTTCTTTACTTAGGGCAGGTGTTTGCATATTGGCAGGCCCAAAGTGAGCTTGAAGATTTGACGGCGGAGGTGGCGGAGTTGGAAGAAGAGAAAGAGCTTCTGCAACGAGAGGCAGAACTGCTTCAGGATGAGGAATATATTGAAATTGAAGCACGACGTCACCTGGGAATGGTAAGGCCTGGTGAAATAATTTTCCAAGTGGGAGAATAAGTTATGTTCCCCCGGTCTTGACAATCTATTAAAAGACGCTATAATTTTTTGTTAGAAAGTCTATTATTTAGAAGGAGGACCTTTTGTTAAGATGGTGTCGCTTAAAGTAGGCAGTATTGTGGAAGGGGTGGTAACTGGAATAACAAACTTCGGCGCTTTTGTTTTGTTACCCAGTGGGGAGACTGGCCTTGTTCATATCTCAGAGGTGGCGGATAGCTATGTAAAAGATATTAACGAGCACCTGCAGAAGAGAGACAAGGTAACAGTCAAGGTGCTTAATGTCAATGACGATGGTAAAATTGGTCTATCAATTAAGCGAGCCCAGAAAGATTCTAGCTCAAATAGTTCTCATCGCAAAAGGAGCAGTATGCCTTCGAAAGTTTCATTTGAAGACAAAGTTTCTAAGTTTTTAAAGGAAAGCGATGAAAAGCAGCAGGACTTGAAAAAGAATACGGATTCAAAAAGAGGGGGCGGCGGTGAGGCTTCTAGATAGATATTTTTATCTCTTAACGAGTTATCAATATTATAAATAATGAAGACTTGAGTATAGGCACCCGCAGGTGCCTATACTCTTTTAAGAAGCGGTTATGCCTGGCTGCCTAATTGTTTAGTGCCCGGGCAGCATTTACCTTTATGGTAGGAGCTGTGTAAATGTTGAAGAAAAAAGTGGGCGTTATAGATGTGGGGAGCAATTCCCTTCGCCTGCTCATTGCCTGGTGGAGTGAAGGTAAGATGCAGGAAGTAAGAAGAGAATTGGTAGAGACCAGGTTGGGAGAAGGTTTGCAGCCGGGAAGTCAGCTTATGCCCCGGGCTAGAAGTCGTACGCTGGAGGCACTTAGGAGTTTCCTGGAAGTGCTCCTCTCTGAGGGGGTTGACGAAGCTCTGGTTGTGACTACCAGTGCGGTGCGTGAAGCTTCAGACGGGAGCAGTTTCTTGTCAGAGATGGCCCAAAAATCTCCTTTTCCGGTGCAGTTGTTAAGCCCTGAAGAGGAAGCCTACTGGAGTTTTAAGGGAGCGTTGCAAGGCTTAATGGTTTTACCTTCGTCGGCTGGAGCCCGGGAAATGTGGGAAAGGGCAATTTACCGGGAGAAATACTTCGAAATACCGGGAGAAAGCCTTGATGACCTGGAGCAGTGGTTAGTGTTGGACCTTGGCGGTAGAAGTACGGAGTTGGCCTGGGTGGAAGATGAAGAATTTAAATATCAAACCTTCCCTTTTGGCGCTGTTAGATTACACGAGGAATTTTATGCTCTCCTTTCTGCCGTCGATCGGGAGAGAAAGAAGCACGAGGAGTTATCTGTACTGCTTAAGGCCAGAGTAAAAGATCATATGAACAAGATAAGCGGAGATACGTCTGCTGCCCTCTCTAACTGGCGGAAGAGAGGGCTTGTAGCTGTAGGGGGAACGGTCACTACTTTGACAGCAGTACTTCATGAATTGAAGGAGTATTCGCCAGAAACGGTACACGGTTATTCGTTGAAAAAGAGAGAAGTAGAGCGATGGGAAAAGATTTTTCTGAGCAGTACCCTGGAGGAAATACGAACCTTGCTTCCATTTGCACCCCGGCGGGCTGAGATAATAGCGGCGGGAACTTCTGCCTTATTAGCGGTTATGGAGTTTCTGGAAAAGGAAGTCATACTTGTTTCTGAGGAAGGGCTTTTATTGGGACTAATGGAGAAGCTGCTCTCAAAACCGCTGATATGAAAAGATTCGCCGGCTAGAAGGATTTTTTGTTAGTGATGGAGAAAAATACAAGCATAATGGAGTTTTAGGGAGGCAGGTTTAGGCAGAATGCCTGCTCTGTTGGATGTTGTAAAAAATACTATATGGCGAGAACAACTTATAGGTAAGGGAGAGATGGTGCTTGTAGCTGTTTCAGGGGGTGCTGACTCCCTTTCTCTGCTGCATCTTTTAAACGGTTTGAAGGGGATGGAAGAGCTTCCTTTTTTTCTACATGTGGCTCATTTAAACCACGGCCTAAGAGGGAAGCATGCTCGTGAAGACGCAGAATTTGTAAGAGAAGAAGCGAAACGATTGGCGCTTCCCTTTACAATAGGAGAAGTAGATGCGGAAATTTTTCGAAAGAAGTGGAAGCTTTCCCCGGAAGATGCTTCCCGGCGCTTGCGTTACAGGTTTTTAGTACAGCTGGCGGAGAGAATTGGAGCTGTTTGCATCGCTACCGGGCATAATCGTGATGACCAGGCTGAAACTGTCTTGCTGAACTTTTTGCGAGGAACAGGATTGGATGGATTAACGGGGATGAAGTTTAAACGGAGTATGGAGGAGGGCCCCTTTCTCATTCGCCCTTTACTTAAAGCCGGCAGGCAGGAGATTCTTTTCTACTGCCAGGAAAAGGGTCTTAACCCGCGAGAAGATGAAACAAACTTGCAGAATCACTTTTTTCGTAACAAGCTGCGCCTGGAGCTTATCCCGCTTATGGAAAAAGATTACAACCCGCGGCTGCGTGAGGGACTGGCCAGGATGACCGGTTTACTTAGCCTGGATATGAATTTTTTAGAAGAATATGTAGGTCAACGATTCTCAAGGGTCCTCTTGGAAGAGGACCCTTATACCTTGATCTTGCACAGAAAAAAACTTTTGGACGAACATGAAGCTGTGCAGAACCGTTTATTACGCAGGGGAGTGAGAAAACTTCTGGGTACGGTACCCAGGGAGATAGGCCCAAAACATATCGGAGCGATTTTGAAACTCTGCCGGAGCAATTACCCCCATGGAACACTCCGTTTTTCCCACGGTTTAAGGGCCTACAGGAGCTATGATGAACTGACGCTTTCCCAAAGAGAGCTCCCACAAGCAAAGGGTTTATCTTCTTACACTTTAAAAGTGCCCGGAGCAAAAAATATTTTGGAAAAAGGGTTTACCCTGCAAGCCGAGCTCTTTTCCCCCTCCCAGCTTTCCTGGCCCCCTGATCAACAAAAAGAAGTATACCTGGATTATCATAAAGTGCTGGAGTTGGCAGGGGACGGAACACTGAACAGGGAGTACCCCCCAGAGGATAGCGATGAGTTGGAAATAATAATAAGGCCTCGCAAGCCGGGGGACCGCTTTTATCCATTGGGTGCCCCTGGCAAAAAGAAGCTTAAAAAATATCTAATCGATCAGAAGGTGCCGCTGAAGGAGCGAGACCGAATTCCACTGGTGGTGGCTGGTGAAGAGATTGTTTGGGTGATGGGTAAACAGATTTCTCATTACTGCAGAGTTACAGAAGGGACCCGGAAAGTCCTGGTTTTGAAAATTATTCCCAAAACGGAGGGCGCAGAGGATGAAGACACAGGGAATAAAGGTTCTCTTAACTGAAAAAGAAATCAGCGCAAAAGTCAAGGAAATGGCCCAAGTATTATCCAGAGACTACAGCGGGAAAAATCCTCTTTTTGTTTGTGTGTTGAAAGGGGCGGCTGTTTTCCTCTGTGACCTGATTCGGCATATGGATATTTCATTAGAAGTAGATTTTATAGCGGTTTCTAGTTATGGCGGGTCTACAACTTCATCCGGAGTGGTTCGTATTTTGAAGGATTTGGAGTATAGTATTGAGGGTCGTCACGTTATTATTGTTGAAGATATTATTGATACAGGCTTAACTCTGAGCTATTTACGCGAAAATCTCCTGTCCCGCAATCCTGCTTCTTTGAAGATCGCATCCTTGCTGGACAAACCAGAGCGCCGCAAAGTAGAAATTGAGGCAGATTACCGGGGATTCTGCATTCCTGATGAGTTTGTAGTGGGGTACGGCCTTGATTTTAATGAAACTTATCGGAACCTGCCTGACATTTGTGTTTTTCTTGAGTTTGAGTAATTAGTGTGATACAATTTAATAGCTAGTGGGTAAAGGAGGTTTTTGCATTTGAATAGCCGATTTTTACGCCAGGCAACTTTTTACCTTTTGGTATTTATGATTGCCGTGGCCCTTATACAGACTTTTAGTCAACCGCAAGACGAGGTTCGAGATGTTCGCTATTACCCCGAATTTGTTAATTATATTGAGAGCGGCGAGATAGTTGATGTCGAAATTGAGGGAAATGATGTTTCAGCTACTCTGGAGGACGGGGTCATATTAAAAACCAATACTCTGGCTCCCGAATCTTTGATGGATTTGCTCTCCGACAATAATATACCATACGAATCACGTCCGGAACCCCAGCCGCCGTGGTGGACCACCTTGCTCACCTATATGATTCCTTTCATCTTGATTATTGGTATTTTCTTTTTCTTTATGCAGCAGAGCCAGGGTGGAGGCAACAAGGTTATGAACTTTGGGAAGAGCAAAGCCAAGTTGCATGACGGTGAGCGTAAGAAGGTTGCTTTTGACGAGGTGGCCGGTGCTGATGAAGAGAAAGGCGAACTACAAGAGATTGTGGAGTTTTTAAAAGATCCCAAAAAGTTTGTATCCCTGGGTGCACGTATACCGAAAGGTGTACTGTTGGTAGGCCCTCCGGGAACGGGGAAAACTCTCTTGGGTCGAGCTGTAGCCGGTGAAGCGGGAGTTCCCTTCTTTAGCATCAGCGGTTCTGATTTTGTGGAGATGTTTGTGGGCGTAGGGGCTTCCCGTGTAAGGGACCTTTTTGAGAATGCCAAAAAAAACTCTCCCTGTATTGTATTTGTAGACGAAATTGATGCTGTTGGCCGTCAGCGTGGTGCTGGTTTAGGAGGCGGTCACGATGAAAGGGAGCAGACCCTTAACCAGCTTTTGGTGGAGATGGATGGGTTTGCCGTCAATGAAGGGGTTATCATTCTGGCAGCTACTAACAGGCCGGATATTTTAGACCCCGCCCTTCTACGCCCCGGTCGTTTTGACCGGCAGATTACCGTAAACTATCCTGATGTTAAAGGGAGAGCAGAGATTTTAGGGGTTCATGTACGAAATAAGCCTCTTGCGGAAAGCGTAGATCTTAAAGTTCTGGCCAGGAGAACCCCTGGTTTTACCGGCGCGGATCTTGAGAACCTGGTGAATGAAGCGGCTCTTTTGTCTGCCCGTAGGAATAATAATGATATCGGCATGCAGGAGATGGAGGACGCCGTGGACCGAGTTATTGCAGGAACGGAGAAAAAGAGCAGGGTTATCAGTGAGTTTGAGAAAAAGATCGTGGCATACCATGAGGCCGGTCATGCGTTGGTGGGATACCTTCTTCCCCATACGGATCCGGTGCATAAAGTTTCGATTATTCCGCGGGGCAAGGCCGGTGGATATACTCTCATGTTGCCTGAAGAGGATCGTTACTATATGACTCGTACAGAGTTATTAGAACGGATTAGCGCTCTTTTGGCAGGCAGGGTGGCAGAAGAAGCTGTCTTAAATGAAATTAGCACCGGGGCGCAAAATGACCTTGAGCGGTCCACTTCTACTGTACGGCAGATGATTATGGAGTACGGTATGAGTGATGAACTGGGTCCCATAACTTTGGGAAGAAAGCAATCCCAGGTCTTTTTAGGCCGTGATCTGGGAAGGGATCGTGATTTTAGTGAAGAGATTGCCAAGGCTATTGATAAAGAAATTCGCAACACAATTGACCGCTGTTACCATCGAGCGGAAGAATTGATAAACAATAACATTGAAAAACTTGAGCTTATCGCTAATGCTTTGCTGGAAAAAGAAACTCTCGATGCAATTGAAGTTGAAGCGCTGATGGAAGGGAAGGACTTGGAGGAGTTGGAAGTTGAAAGCAGGGCCTGGGCTGAAAATGAGAAATTCAAGGAGAAGAATGAGGAGAAAGCACGTGAAAAGAAAAAGAAGGTTAAAGTTGGGTTCAGGCCTGATAAAGGAGAAATGCACAGAAAACCTTCTGAAGAAATGTAATAATGGTTTCCCTCGTTTTATTTAGATTTAGTATTTGCCTCTGGTTGTTGATTTTTGTCACAAGCCAGGGGCATTTATTATTTTGCCAATTAATTGAAATATTAAAAAGTGAAAACTTGCCTATATGCGGCAGGATTTTTATTTAGGGGTGTAGAATTAAAAGCCTAGAGTTATAGGGAATAATAGCGCTATTTAAAGCTTTTTCCATTTAGCATACATTTGAAAGGAGGTAGGTGGAGCTCTACACTGCTTAAAGATTTAGGCAAATAGCAAGGTCAGGTTTCCGGTGGTTAATCGTTGTTTAAGGTGCGCGGCTTATGAAAGTAAGAGTACTATTGACTATTGAGTTATGGTTAGTTGGTAATTTTTTGAGAAAACGCTTAGATAAAAATGTTTACTATACTTAGGAGGTATGAGAATGCCATTAGACCCAACCAAGCACGCTGACTGGGAAATTGCCGAAGAGGCAGAAGCTAAAATGAAGAAAGTGTACCAATTGGGAAAAGAGATGGGACTGGAAGAAGAAGAGCTTCTCCCTTACGGCCACTATGTTGCAAAGGTTGACTATAAAAAGGTACTGGAGCGCCTGAAGGACAAGCCAGACGGTAAGTACATCGATGTTACCGCTATAACCCCCACTCCACTGGGAGAAGGTAAATCCACCTCTCTGGTCGGCCTGGTTCAGGGGATGGGTAAGCGCGGGAAGAATGTCATTGCTGCTATCAGGCAGCCTTCCGGTGGACCAACTATGAACGTTAAGGGTTCTGCTGCCGGTGGTGGACTTGCCCAGTGTATTCCTTTAACAGAGTTCTCTTTGGGCTTAACGGGCGATATCAACGCTGTGATGAATGCCCACAACCTTGCTATGGTAGCGCTGACCTCTCGTATCCAGCATGAATTTAACTACAGCGATGCATACCTGGAGAAGATTGGCCTTAAGAGGTTGGATATTGACCCCAATAACGTAGAAATGAAATGGATCATGGACTTCTGCGCCCAGGCCCTGCGCAATACAATCATTGGCATCGGTGGCAAAATGGACGGGTTCATGATGCAGTCCGGCTTTAATATTGCTGTTTCTTCGGAGATTATGGCGATCCTTTCCGTTGCTACGGATCTTAAGGACATGAGAGAGCGCATGGGCAAGATCGTAGTGGCCTATGACAAGAAGGGCAATCCGGTTACCACCGCTGATCTGGAAGTTGATGGGGCCATGACTGCCTGGATGACCGAGGCCATCAACCCCAATTTGATGCAGACCCTGGAGGGGCAGCCCTGCATGGTCCATGCCGGTCCCTTTGCCAATATCGCTATCGGGCAGAACTCTGTTATTGCCGACCGCGTAGGCCTTAAGTTGGGTGATTACCTGGTAACAGAATCTGGTTTTGCTGCCGATATCGGTTTTGAAAAGTTCTGGAACTTGAAGTGCCGTATGTCAGGCCTTAAACCGCACTGTGCTGTCCTGGTTGCCACCATTAGGGCTCTTAAGTGTCATGGTGGAGCACCGGTCCCTGTTCCTGGAAAACCCCTGGACCCCGGTTACAGCGAGGAGAATGTGGAATGGGTTGAAAAGGGTTGTGATAACCTGGTGCACCTGATTAATGTCATCAGGAAGTCCGGCATGAGCCCTGTGGTATGTATCAACGCTTTCTATACGGACACCGATAATGAGATTGCGGCTGTTCGTCGTATTGCTGAACAAGCCGGAGCCAGAGTTGCACTTTCCCGGCATTGGGAAAAAGGCGGAGAAGGTGCGCTGGAATTGGCCGATGCAGTAATTGAGGCTTGCGAAGAGGATAACCAGTTCAAGTTCCTCTACGAGCTGACCACTCCCCTGCGCGAGCGTATTGAGCGTATCGCCAAGGAAGTATATGGTGCCGATGGGGTGGAGTATGCCCCGGCTGCACTGGAGAAAATAAAGAAAATGGAAAATGACCCTGAAATCCAGAAAATGGGAATCTGCATGGCTAAAACACATTTAAGCTTGTCTGATAACCCTGCCCTGAAAGGTGTACCAAAGGGCTGGAAACTGTCAATTCGTGACATCCTAACTTACGGTGGGGCAGGATTTGTAGTGCCCTTAGCAGGCACTATTCCCATGATGCCAGGCACCGGCTCCAACCCGGCTTATCGCCGTGTCGATGTTGATACTGATACCGGTAAGGTAAAGGGTTTGTTCTAAAAAAGATAGGATACAGTAAGGATTTTTAATGACCAGGAAAAGGCCTATGCGTTAAATAGTGTAGGCCTTTTTTTGATCAAATATACTACATAAATAGGTATGGACCAAAAGACTCACAATAATTTTCATTGCATAGTACGGGTAAAGATGCTATAATCACCCTTGGTTGAGGAAAAAGATTCATTTTGCAGTTTTGCGGAGATAAAGTTTGGTTTGTATGCGATGATACATGGGTTTTTCTTTTCGATAGATTCAAGGCAGAGTAGGTGTCATGCGTAAAGTGCTATGAGGATGGGAAGTTGCCTCTAGACGAAGGGCATTGCCGTTAAGGGATCAATGCTTGCGACATGCCACCGCATCCACTGTCACACAAGAGCGAAGCGCAAAGCATCTCTTTTCTCTTGAATGTGGCAGATGCTCATTCAAAAGAAAAAGAGGTGCCTTTATGTTTTTAGGCCCCTCTTTTAGGGGAGTGTATTGAATGGTTGATAAAAAAAAGATCGAGGAAGCCGTTTTAATGATTTTGGAAGCTATTGGAGAAGACCCGAACCGTGAAGGATTGGTGGATACTCCCAAGAGAGTGGCCAAAATGTATCAGGAGGTATTCGGCGGTGTTTCAAGGGATCCTAAAGAACTGCTGCAAACTTGCTTTGTAGAAGACGAGCACGATGAGATGGTAATTGTGAAAGATATCTCTCTTTACTCTATGTGTGAACATCATCTGCTGCCTTTTTATGGCAAGGCACATATTGTTTATATACCCAAAGAGGGCAGAATTGTTGGACTTAGCAAGTTGGTAAGAGTAGTAGAAAGGATATCCCGGAGGCCGCAGCTTCAGGAAAGGTTAACAAGCGCCGTGGCCGATGTTATTACGGAAACTCTTAAACCAAAGGGAGTAGTGGTTGTTGTTGAGGCCGAGCATCTCTGTATGTCCATTAGGGGAGTGAAAAAGCCTGGTGCTACTACTATTACTTCGGCAGTCCGGGGGATTTTTTATAAAAATCATGTTTCCAGGTCCGAGGCCTTCTCATTAATAAAGGGGTCCTAGAGATGGAGCGGCTCCAAACAATACTGAAATCTCCAATTTATTTGGATCATATATCCAAGATTGAAGAGAGAGAACAAGAACGCTTATTTTGTAAACATGATCTCCTCCACTGTCTGGAGGTGGCCAGGCTCTTATGGATCTTTTCTTTAGAAGAAAGTTTAGATTATGCTAAGGACCTGGTTTATGCCGCGGCTTTTCTTCATGATATCGGGCAGTGGATGGAATATGATGATGGAAAAAGATGCCATGCTTATTGCAGCGCCCAGTTATCAGAGCCGTTGTTAACCGAAGCGGGGTATTCTTCCCGTGAGAAAGAACTTATTAAAGATGCTATACGTGAACATCGAAAAGGAGAAATGGGACCTTTTTTTTCAACTCTGGGCAATTTTTTAAGAAAGGCCGATAAGTATAGCCGCTTGTGTTTCAAGTGCGATTCTCGTCAGCTTTGCTATAAGAGCGGGGAAATGCCCCATAGCAAGCAGCTCTTTTACTAAAGGAGAGAGACATGTCTTTGCAGCCAACAGCCAAATTCATTACTTTAAAAGATACGCAAACGATCAGGCGGGAGATGGAAAAGATAGGTGTTGACCCTGCGGGTATGCATATCATGCAACCCAAATTTCAATTTATTACATTTAAAATATCTGCGCTGCCGTTAAAAGCGGCCCTTTTACTAAAGCAAGAAATGCTTTCCAGGGGAGGAGAGGCCGCTTTACCTAAAGAGGCAAGCATGTTAGCTTTGGAGAAGGTGGATATCCTTCTCTCCGGAACAAAAGCACAATTCAAGGCAGTGATTAAGAAATTAAAAGCCCAGCCTTATGGTCTGGCGCGTTTGGCCTCATTGCTTGATAATATGATGGCCAACAATGAAAAAGATAATCGCTCCTTAATGGTGGGGGGGCACATCTTGCCTTTAGGTCAGCGAACTTTAATTATGGGGATATTAAATGTAACGCCTGATTCTTTTGCTGATGGCGGAAAATATGATCGCCTTGATCTGGCGCTTCAGCATGCAAAAAAAATGGTTGAAGACGGAGCTGATATCATTGATGTGGGTGGCGAATCAACAAGGCCCGGGTATAAGCCGATTTCAGAGGAGGAGGAACTGTTCCGGGTACTTCCCGTTATTGAAAATATAAAAAAAGAATTGGATGTCCCTGTTTCTATTGATAGCTATAAAGCGCCTGTAGTAAAGGGTGCCCTGGAAGCAGGAGCGGATATGGTAAATGATACTTGGGGTTTAAAAGCTGATGAGGAGATGGGAGCTGTAGCTTCTTCTTTTGGAGTGCCCGTCTGTCTTATGCATAATAAAAAAGTGGCTGTTTATGAGGACTTGCTTACTGATATAATAAATGACTTATGGGAAAGCGTAGCTCTTGCTCAGCAGGCTGGTATTTCAGCAGAACAGATTATTATTGATCCGGGTATTGGTTTTGCAAAAAACCTGGATGAAAATCTGGAGATTATGCACAGGTTAGAAGAATTCCAAACACTGGGACTTCCGGTTTTGCTGGGAACTTCCAGCAAATCAATGATCGGTAAGACCCTCAACTTACCGACTGAAAAAAGGATGGAAGGCACAGCAGCAACTGTTTCTCTGGGTATCATGAAAGGAGCGGAGATTGTCCGAGTTCATGATGTTAAAGAAATGAAAAGGGTGGCAGATATGACAGATGCCATGGTGAGAAGATGAAAAGATACCAGGATTCGATTATCCTAAAGGAGCTCTCACTCTATGGTTACCACGGAATTTTCCCGGAAGAGAAAAAAATGGGGCAGTTGTTCCTGGTCTCCCTGGAGTTGTTTCTGGATTTAAACAAAGCAGGTACCACAGATAGCTTGGAAGATACTGTTGATTATGCTGCTGTATACGAGATTATCAAAGAAGTAATGGAAGGCACCTCCTTTAACCTTATGGAAACTTTAGCCGAAAATATTGCGGAGCGGGTGCTTAAATATCCGGTTCAAGGAGTTATTGTTGAGATCAAAAAGCCCTCCCCTCCCGTTCCCGTTCCCCTGGCTTATATGGGGGTTAAGATCTGCAGGGGGGAATTGAAGTGAAACAGGCCTATATTTCCCTGGGTTCAAATTTAGGAGATCGCTTGGAATATCTACATAAAGCATTAAATATTTTAAATGCCCACAGGGGTATTAAGCAATTAAAAGTTTCCTCGTATTATGAGACTGAACCAGTCGGTCACCTGGAGCAGGGGAAATTTATCAATGCTGTTGCTTCTTTGAAGACTTCTCTTTCTTCTTATGATTTGTTAACTTTTCTGCAAGGGATTGAATCCAGTCTTGAAAGGGAGCGCACTATTCGATGGGGACCACGCACGATTGACTTAGATCTGCTTTTTTACGATAACCTGGTCTTGGATAGTCACATCTTAACCCTTCCTCATCCCCGTTTAACTGAAAGAGCTTTTGTTCTTATCCCTCTGGAAGAAATTGCTCCTAACCTGGTCCATCCACTTACCGGAATGACCATAAGCGAACATTTGCGAGGTAGAAGTGATGTTAAAGGAGTTGTGAAGCTTTAACCGGCGAGAAATAATTATTATAGAAAAATGTTGGAAAGCAGGAAGAAAGAAAGGGAAATAGAATTAGGTTCTAAATGTAGCAATGTCAATGGGTGAGGCTTTTGTTTTTGTTGGAATAACGTACAAGGGGTGAGTCGTGTGCTCCTGGCTATTGATATCGGAAATACCAATATTATGTTAGGGGTTTATAACGGAGAGAACCTGGAAATGTGGTGGCGTATCTCTACCAATCGCAACCAGACCGAGGATGAGTATGGGGTTATAATAAGGAATTTATTTCAGCAAAATGGTTTGCAGGCGGAATGTATTACCTCAATGATTATGTCTTCAGTCGTTCCGCCTTTAAGATTTCCGCTTACTAAAATGGCCGAGAAATATTTTCACCTGTCTCCATTGATTGTGGGACCTGGCGTTAAGACAGGCTTGAATATTGTTATGGACAACCCTCGCGAGGTAGGTGCTGACAGGGTTGTAAATGCGGTAGGCGGCATTGAGTTATATGGAGGACCTCTAATCATTGTTGACTTCGGGACTGCTACCACTTTTTGTGCTATTTCTGAGAAGGAGGAGTATGTGGGTGGTTCCATTGCTCCGGGTATAGGAATATCTACGGAGGCGCTCTTTCAGAAGGCCGCCAAACTGCCCAGGGTAGAAGTTGTAAAGCCGCGCAGGGTTATCGCCAAAGATACTATTTCCAGTATCCAGTCTGGAATTTACTATGGCTTTGTGGGGCAGGTTGATGGTATTGTAAAGCATATGATCAAGGAGGTCCAACAGAAACCTTTTGTAGTGGCGACAGGAGGATTGGCTGGTTTAATCGCCAAGGAGTCGGAAACTATTGAGGAAGTTAATTATTTTTTAACTCTGGAAGGTTTAAGGCTTATATTTAATAAAAATGAAGTGAAGTAGAAAAGCGTAACAGGCGGAGAAAAGGCAATTAATGCCCAAGAACAATGAACTGGAGATTGGTAGTGCCCGGCTCGATGGCCATCTGGCACGGATTATTTGTAGCATATCCCCAGTTTGGAAGGAGGCTTCCTGATGGCCGAAAAAAGGGTGTACTATGGTGGATATTACAAGGTTTTTGGAGAAGAAGATATAAAGCAGATCCATGAATCTACCATGCAGATCTTGGAAGAGGTTGGTTTTCAAGTGAGCTATCCTCCGGCGCTGGAGTTGCTGGAAAAAAACGGTGCTCACATTAATGGAAACAAGGTCTCTATTCCCCGGGAACTTGTCTCCAAATGTGTTAAGCAGGCGCCCAGCGAATTCACTTTCTACGGGAAGGAAAAAAGCAAAGATATTATCTTAGGAGGAACCAGGGTCCATTTTGGAACCGGTGGTACTGCGTTAAACATATTAGACCTTGACCGGAGCAAACGCAAATCGACTGCCGGAGATATAGCTCTTATTGCTGCCCTTGTAGAAAGACTGGAGAATATTGATTTTTTAATTGTGCCGGTCTATCCTCATGATGCACCTCCTGATAAAGTGGATATTAATCGTTTCTTCCCTGCTCTTATACATAGTTCCAAGCCTGTTATGGGTGGTGTATATACGGTAGAAGGCCTCAGGCAGGTGGTAGAGATTGCCTCAATAATTGCCGGAGGAGAGGAGCAATTAAAGAAAAAGCCTTTTGTAGGCTTTATTACCAGCATTATTTCCCCTTTAAAAATTGATGATCTTTATGCAAAGATGCTGATGGAGGTGGCTTCGATGGGTCTTCCACTGGCCACTTCAACAGCACCTACGGCAGGGGCTACGGCCCCCATAACCCTGGCGGGAACATTGGTTCAACAAAACGCTGAAGCACTGATGGGTGTGATTTTATCACAGTTGACCAACCCCGGAACACCTATACTTTACAGTGCAGTTCCTTCAACCATGGATCTAAGAACCATGTCCTTTTTGATGGGCACAGTGGAGTCAGGGTTGATGAATGCGGCTATTTCTCAGATGGCTAATTATTATAGGATACCCAGTTATATTACAGTGGGAACGACGGATTCAAAGATTCCTGATGCGCAGGCTGCCTACGAAAGTGCTACCACATGCCTTTTGGCATCGCTAGCAGGGGGGAACTTTATTCACGAAGCGGCGGGACTATTGGAAGGGGCTATGACGGCTTCTTTTGCCCAGTATGTTATAGATAATGATATTATAGGCGGTTGTTTAAGGGCCCTGCGTGGGGTAGAAGTTAATGAAGAAACTATGGCCGTAAAAACCATATCTGGGGTGGGACCGGGTGGAAACTTTCTGGGAGAAGCCCATACGGTTAAGTACATGCGCTCAGAAAGCTTTTTCCCCAGGGTTAGCGATAGAAGAAGCTATCAAGCATGGATGGCAGCAGGTGGAAAAGATAGTTGGACTACCGCTGATGAGATTGCCCAAAAAATGATGGAAGAAGAGCACAACCACTTTGTAGAAGAAGGGTTAATTGAACAGATCAATAAGCAGTTTGATGGTTTGCTTGACGTTTAAACGTCGCTACAAAACAGGTGTATTCATTAGTTGCCGAAAAAGCAGGAAGAAAAATTATTAAAGATCAGGCAGGAATTAAGATTTAGAGGACGAATTTTTATTTAGAGCGATTGTCATAGGGAAAAAACAGCTTGATAATAATGAATATGGTAATTTTCGCAAGCTGCTGAAGTTTTATTAGATTGTGAAATGTGTAACAATTTTTAAGGGGTGAGTCCGAGTGGACGATTATATAACCAGGGTAGTATTCCGTTACGTTTTACTATTTATTCTGCTCTATGGTTTATACATTATACTTCACGGGCATGTTTCTCCTGGAGGAGGCTTTGCCGGAGGAATGGTCATCGGCATGGCGCTTCTCTTGTACTTTTTGCTTTTTGGTCTGGAGTGGAGAGCCAAACTCAGGCGAGTGCCTATGGATGTTGCCCTGGTGTTTATTGGCCTGGGCGGGATCTTGGAAGCTATCAAGTTTTTACTTCCTCATGAGCACGGTCCGGTGGGTATGCCTGGCACCCTCTTTAGTGTAGGAATCATCTCGGTGGTTAATTTTGGTATAGGCTTGCTGGTAGCCAGCACCATTTTAAGCATATTTTACTTGCTGGTGGAGGAGGACTAATTGTGGATATTTACATGCTTTGGGTTAATTATCCTTACTTTGTTTCCATTGTTCTTTTCAGCCTAGGTTGTCTTTGTATACTAACCCAACATAACCTGGTCAAGAAAGTTATCGGGATAAATATTATGGAAACGGGGGTATTCCTTTTCTTTATTGCAGTAGGCAATATTGAAGGAGGGGTGGCACCCATCTATGATCCCGCTTTACCAGAGGGAGCGCTTTATATTAACCCGCTTCCTTCAGTTATAGTGCTCACTGGTATTGTAGTTAGTTTTAGTGTAACAGCTTTTGCTCTGGCTATAATTGTTAAGCTGTACCAGTTTTACGGGACTGTATACGCTCCTGATATCATGCGATTGAGGTGACCCTAGGGATGTTCATGTGGGATATACTACCATTTTTCCTTATCATCATTATTTTACTGTTGTCTTTTATTATGCCCTTTTTTGCCCGTTGGAAACCTGTTGTTTGCCCTTATCTGACAGTTATTACTGTTATAATTGTTTTTGTCATAAGTGCTGTCCTAACTTTTCGTGTCGCAGGTGGAGAGGTTATTCATTATCATGTGGGAGGTTGGGCCCCTCCATGGGGGATTGAGATATTTATCGATGAACTGGCGGCAATGATGCTAATGCTGTTGACCGGCAGCTGCTTGCTTATCGTATTCTACAGTTTGAAAGCACTGAAAAAAGAGATTCCTGGGCCTGCCATAGGTTGGTATTATACCCTTTTTCTTTTAACGTTGGCAGCCATGATGGGAATCGTTATTACCAATGATCTTTTTAACCTTTACGTAATGGTAGAGATTGTTTCCATCGGCGCTGTGGGGCTTGTAGTAGCAAAAGGGGAGAAACTCTCTACGGAAGCTTCTCTGCGCTACCTAATGCTTGCCACCTTGGGTTCGGGTTTTATGCTTTTTGCTATCGGTTTTCTTTACCAGGTTACCGGGAACCTTAATATTCCCTATGTTGCCGCTGAACTGCTCGAGATAAGAGAAGACTATCCTTTTTTAATGTGGGCTACTTTGAGCTTTTTTACAGTGGGACTGGGGGTTAAGGCAGCTCTTTTTCCTCTCCACATCTGGCTTCCTGATGCCCATTCTTCAGCTCCCTCACCATCCAGCGCAGTTTTATCGGGGCTTGTAGTAAAGGTATACATAATTTCCATGCTAAGAATTTACTTCCTGGTTTTCGGTATAGAGGTTTTTAACGAAACCTTTTTGCGTAGCCTGATCCTTCTATTGGCCACCATGGCTATACTGGGGGGTTCCCTGTTCGCTTTTGTTCAGCTAGATTTGAAGAGGCGTCTGGCTTATTCCACTGTGGCTCAGATCGGCTATATTTTCCTCGGCATTGGGCTTGGTACCGTGTGGGGGGTGACGGCAGCTTTGCTGCATATTATTATACACGCTTTAATGAAAATCTGTCTTTTTATGTCAGCCGGTGCCGTTTACTACCAGACGGGGCGTAAAAAAGTGATCCACTTTTCCGGATTGGGCTACCAAATGCCTGTTACCATGGCTGCTTTTACAATTGCTTCCCTTTCCATGGTTGGGATACCTTTCTTCGGAGGTTTTATCACAAAGTACGGCCTTGCCTTGGGAAGCCTGGAGGCAAATAACCCTTATTTTATTATCCTTATTGTAATTAGTGGCTTGTTGAATGCAGCTTATTATTTTCCCATTGTCTGGCAGGCCTATTTTACCTCTGGACACGATCCGCAGATGACCATGGATAAAGTGCCCTTCACCATGTTGGTACCTATTATTATTACAGCACTGGGTATCATTTACATGGGTCTTTTTCCCGGTCGTATCCTGGATTTTTTAGAGCAGGTATCTATAAGACTGCTATTATAAGCAAAGAGGGTGCAGGTAATGAAAGGAAAAAGTTTTCTTTTGTTAAACCGTGTGAAAAAGGATATTCCCGGCTCCATAATTATCTTCTGCCTGCTGATGGCTTTTTGGTTGCTAATATCTGGTGATTTTGACTGGCAGCATGTTTTAATGGGGTTCATCCTTGTTCCCTTGCTAACGCTCTTCTGGAACCAGTTAATGATTGAAGAAACCAGGAAAACAAAAATTTCTTGGCATCAGGCAAAGTTGGTCATACGTTATTTTATTTTCCTGCTTAAAGAAGTCTTGACAGCTAATTTTATAGTAGCCTATATTGTCTTGAGTCCTAAGATGCCGATTTCTCCGGGTCTTATCGTGCTTAAGATCGATTTGGAGAAGGATCTTTCAAGGGCACTTTACGGTAATTCTATCACCATGACCCCCGGGACTATTACTGTAGACCTGGAGGGAGACCGCCTCCTTGTTCATGGAATGACCAGGCACCATGCCTTTGGGGTTCGCAGTTGGTATCTTTATGATATTATGAAAGATATCGAGGAAGGGGATTAATATGCTGGAGACATTTATGATTTTTCTCGCTCTTGGCTTGGGTGTTTTAGGGCTTGCTACTCTTTACAGGGCTTTTAAAGGGCCTACGGCCACAGATAGGGTGGCAGCCATGAATATGATTGTGACCATGGTGGTGGCCTATACACTGATATTCACATATTTAAGTGAGACCTATTTTTATCTGGATATTGCCCTGGTATTTATCCTAGCTGCTTTTATCGCCACCATTTGTATTTTGAAGCTCCTAAGAGAGGGAAGTCTCTTCTGAAAACTTTGGTGGTGGCGCGGCGTTTTTGCTTAAGAATGCACTGGAGGAGGTGTGGTTCCCAGCGGGCTTGCCCGTAAGGAACTCGATATGGAGGGAATAAGGGAAATTCTAGCTATTATATTGATGAGCGGTGGTTTTTTCTTTCTAACAGTTGGGGTAGTGGGTTTGATACGTCTCCCCGATGTTTACAACAGACTTCATGCTCTCGGTAAGTGTGATACTATGGGAGTCGGCCTCATTATTCTTGGTCTGGTTTTAATCGTCCCCGGGACGACCAATATAGTAAAACTTCTGTTAATGGGAGCGTTAACAGTTACGATAAACCCCGTAATAACTCATATTATTACCAAAACAGCTTATGTGAGGGGTACTTCTCTGGCAGAAGGAAGTTTTGTGGTCAGCACTTATTACGAAGATGAAGAGGGAGATTTTTTCAAGGGAGAGGAGGAGAAATAGCATGGTTATTTTTTCAGAATATATATTTTTTCTTCTCATGATTCTTTTGGTAGTTGCGGCCCTCTCCGTTTTTATTTTTGAGGATCTACTTTATGTGGTGATTATTTTCGCGGGATACAGTACTATAATGTCGCTTGTCTGGCAGCAGCTCAATTCTCCTGATATAGCCATTACGGAGGCAGCTGTCGGGGTGGGAGTGGCAATTATTATGATTACGGTGGTATCCAAGGTGGGGAGGCGACCTAATTGAATATAAAACTGCGCGAATTAATATATATGGGCTTTATTATTCTACTGGTTGTTATGGTAGCGCTGGTGCTGTTTATGACAGTAATGGAGATGCCAACTTATGGAGATGTTGATAACCCTACCAACAATTATGTTATGCGACGTTACGTAGACCAGAGTGTAACTGAAAGCGGGGGCCTCAACTTTGTTACTAACGTACTTCTCGACTACCGCGCCTATGATACCATGTTGGAGACAACAGTACTTTTTTCTGCTGTTATGGCCATTATGGTTCTTTGGGGAATAAAAAGTGGCAAAGATTGATGGATTGCAGTTCATATTTTGAACAACAAAATGGTTTTTAAAAAAGCACAAAATGAGAGCGCATAAAAAATTTCTGCGCTCTCATTTTGTGAGGTTCATGCTGCTTGATAGATATTATTGTGGTTTTGCCTGTTAATCAGTTTGCAGCCTGGAAAACAAGCCCTTCTTCCCCACTGTCTACTGTTATTTTATCACCCGTTTTAAAAGATCCATCTAGAAGTTTTTTGGCGAGCTGGGTTTCCAGTTCTTTTTGAATGGTTCGCTTTAATGGTCTGGCTCCATATATAGGATCATATCCCTTTGCCGCCAGGTACTCTTCTGCTCCCGGGCTCAGTGTTAGCGTTATATTTTGCTCTTGCAACCTGGTTTGTAGCAAACCGGCCTGGATTTTAACGATTTTCCGCAGGTGTTCCATGCTTAGTGGATGGAAGGTTACTATTTCATCTACTCTGTTTAAGAATTCTGGTCTGAAAAAGGACCGCAGGCGTGTTAATATCTGTTCCTTAGCTTTTTTAAAGGAGTCTTCGCTCTCGGTATCGGCTTCCATTATAATTTCGCTTCCCAGGTTGGAGGTCATGATTAGCACGGTGTTGCGGAAGTCAACTGTGCGTCCCTGGGAATCGGTAAGACGCCCGTCATCCAGTATCTGCAATAGAGTATTGAATACGTCCTGGTGTGCTTTTTCTATTTCGTCGAAAAGAATGACAGAAAAGGGTTTTCTGCGGATAACATTGGTTAGTTGCCCTCCTTCTTCATAGCCTACATAACCGGGAGGCGCACCGATAAGCCTTGCCACAGAGTGTTTTTCCATATATTCCGACATATCGAGCCTTAACATAGCATTTTCGTCATCGAAAAGGACAAAGGCCAGGGACCGTGCCAGCTCAGTTTTTCCGACCCCTGTGGGGCCCAAGAAAATGAAGGAGCCGATGGGACGGTTGGGATCTTTAACCCCCGAGCGCGCCCTTAACACTGCTTCGCTGACGGCTGTTACTGCTTCGTTTTGTCCTACCACTCGATCATGCAACCTGTTTTCCAGTTGTAATATTTTCTGTTTTTCACCTTCCATCAGTTTGCTGATGGGAATACCGGTCCAGTTGCTTACCACGGTTGCGACGTCTTCTTCGTCAACTTCTTCTTTTAACAGGCGTGTTCCTCTGTGTTGCTGTTGAAGCTTTTCTTCTTCCTCTTTTAGCTGTTCGTTTAATTGGGCCATTTTGCCGTATTTTAACTCTGCCAGGCGATTAAGATCGTAGCTTTGTTCAGCTTTTTCCATGGCTAACTTGGTTTCTTCAATTTCTTCTCTGATTTTTCGAAGCTGGGAAATGGCCTCTTTTTCTTCGTTCCACTTGTTTTCTAGCTGTTTTGCCTCTTCCTTTAGCCTTCCCAGTTCGTTCTCAACCTCTTCCAGGCGCTTGGCAGAACCTTCATCTGTTTCCAGCTTTAAGGCTTCCTTTTCTATTTCTAGTTGCATAATACGCCTGGTCACCTCATCCAGTTCAGTAGGCATACTATCAATTTCAGCCCTAATCAGTGCGGCGGCTTCATCTATCAGGTCGATGGCTTTATCCGGAAGGAACCTGTCACTGATATATCTTTGGCTTAATGTGACCGCTGCAACCAGGGCTGAGTCTTTTATGCGGACTCCATGATGAACCTCGTAGCGTTCTTTTAAACCTCGAAGAATAGATATAGAATCGGCTTTATCGGGCTCATTTATTACGACTGGTTGGAAGCGGCGTTCCAGGGCAGCATCTTTTTCTATATGCTTGCGGTATTCTGTCAGAGTCGTAGCGCCTATGCAGTGCAGCTCTCCTCTGGCTAGCATGGGTTTGAGGAGGTTGCTGGCATCCATAGCCCCTTCTGCTGCACCGGCTCCCACAACCGTATGAAGTTCATCAATAAAGAGCAGAATCCCCCCCCCCGAGTCCTGTATTTCTTTGAGAACAGCTTTTAGCCTTTCCTCAAATTCTCCCCTGAATTTGGCCCCTGCAAGAAGGGCGCCGAGATCCAGTGCAAAAATACGCTTATTCTTGAGTCCTTCCGGCACGTCGTTTTTGGTGATTCGCTGGGCGAGCCCTTCAGCAACCGCGGTCTTTCCTACTCCCGGCTCGCCTATGAGAACGGGGTTGTTCTTGGTTCTCCGGGAAAGAACCTGTATAACGCGACGAACTTCGTCGTCTCGCCCGATTACGGGGTCTAGCTTTCCATCAGCAGCCATCTCCGTCAGATCTTTTCCATACTTGGTCAGTGCTTCGTATGTGCCTTCCGGATCGGCGCTGGTAACCCGCTGGTGCCCCCGAATAGCTTGAAGGGCTTGTAATAGAGTATTCCTGTTTAGGCCTGCATTTTTCATTATCTTGGATGCTTCACCTTTGTCGGCCTCCAATATGGAGAGAAGCAGGTGTTCAACACCTATAAATTCATCCTTAAACTTGGAGGATTCCTCTTTGGCGTGCTCTAGGACTCTTCCCAGACGCGGGCTCAGGTAGATTTGCTCGGCATATCCTTCGCCGGAGTATACTTTAGGCTGTTTGTTTAGATAAGCTTGCAGTGAGTCTTTGAACTGTTTGGTGTTAAGCCCGGCCTTTTCTAAGAGCCTCGGTGTAAGTCCATCGTCCTGTTCCAGAAGTGAGAGCAGTAGATGCTCACAATCTACTTGTTGGTGATGATAGCGGGCTGCTGTGCTTTGAGCAGCTCCGATAGCCTCCTTTGCTTTATTGGTAAATTGGTTGATGTCCATAGTCTATGTCCGCTTAAAAGCGGGCTTCACCTTCCTTTCCTTTGATTTATATATTTTCGGATTGTCTCCGTTTCTAATTTGAAGGCAGTGCTTACTAGATAATCTTTTTCCCAAAGGGAGCCATAAAGGCTATAGAAAATCTTAAGCCGCAAAAAATACTTAAGCAAAAGGACCGCAGTCATATTTTTTAATACCTGTATGGCATCTGCAGGGGCCACTGTGGGGTTTGTTGATAAGAATAGATAAATATATTCTTGTCTCACGTGCAAAGAAAGCATTTCATATCCGTACTGCCGGCAGACTTCTGTTACTGCCTCTCTTATAATGTTTTCACTGTCTTTCAGTATTTCCAGATCGAAACGAGGCCTCCAGACGAGGTGATAGCGTAGAAAGTAATATTCTTCATTTATAGTATGATAGTTCTCACTCATCATCTAACTGATACTTCTCCTTTATAGCTCTGCGGATAAGATCTATATAGGTGAGGGTTTTCTCTTCTTCGACAGAGTAAATACGAGCAAGATTCTCAAGTATATCTTTCCACGCTGCAGGTATAGATATGTTTATCTGCACGTTTTTCATAGATAAGCACCCCCTTGGTATATATTCTATTATAATAGAATATATATGGCAATAGGATAGTTAACTATATTATTAAAAAGGGAAAACCATCTTTATGTAGAATTAAGGAAATAATACCTTTATATGTATAAGGAGTTGTTGAAGTGTTCAAGGATTTTAAGATAGCCCATTACCGCTTGAGCGTCGAGCCGGTCGATGGGGGAGCAGTGCTTCCTTCTTATAAAGCGACCATATTTTTGCAAAAGGAATTTAAGGAGATATTTCACCGCTACTCTTGTAAAATGCAAAGGGATGAGTGTGGTGACTGCCTCCTGAAGTTCAATTGTGCCTATGCCTTAATGTTTGAAAATTTGGCATCTACTTCCCAGGGGTTTCAACGTTATGGTTCGGTGCCGGCACCTTTTGTTTGGCAGCCCCCTTTGGAGAAAAAAACGGAATATATAAAGGGTGAAAAGATAATTTTTAACCTGGTTCTTCTGGGAAAAGGGGTGGAGTTTGCCGAACTTCTTATTCGAGTTTTCCAAGAATTTGTTGAGAAATGGTTGGCTGCAGGAAAAGGGAGTTTGACTTTGAAGAATGTTATGGCTGAGAATTATTTTTCAGGAGAACAGCAGCAAATATTTGAAAAAGGTGAAGAAAATATCGCAAAGACAAATTTGTTTATAGAAGGGAACCAAATAGAGAATTGGGCCAAAGAAAACTCAGCGAGTAAAAGTTTTTCGCTGCTTTTTCTCACCCCTGCTTTAATAACAGACCAGGATGAGTATTTACAGGAGCCCCGTTTTTATCTCATTTTACGTGAATTGCTAAAAAGAGTGCAGATGATATATTATTTTCATCATAATTTCCTGGAGCTAGAGTTGGAGATAAGCTATCATGAAGTCCTGGAGAGAGCAAAAAAGGTTCAGTTAATAAAGAACCAGGCTACTTTTACGAGCGGTGATAATGTAAGCAAAAATACCGCCGACACCATGCCGGGGTTGTTGGGAAGGGTAGATTATGCCGGTGATAACAAGGCAAGCTATCTTCCATTTTTAAAACTTGGTGAATTTATTCATCTAGGGGATAAAGCGGCATTTGGATATGGGAGGTACAGACTCCGTAATTAAGGATAGTTTTGACGTGAATACCCATTATTTAAGTGGAGGGAGGGAAGGTGCTCCAATAGTACCGACAAAGGTGAAGGTTGTTTTTCATCAAAATTTTTTACAGTCTTATACTACAGACCCTGCTGCTTCTCCGGGGCGCTTGGATTATGCTTTTTCACTTGTAGAGGATAAGCATTCTCTTGTAACTGCCTCGCCATGTAAGGAGGAGGATGTTTTGTTAGTGCATTCTCCTTTCCACCTTGAAAATGTGCGCAGGGAAGGCCAGGTTTATAGCATGGCTCTGCTAGCGGCAGGAGCAACTGTTCAAGCTTCTCGGCTAGCGATGGAAGGAGAGGCAGTTTTTTCCCTATGCCGTCCGCCTGGCCATCATGCCAGCCCTGACTCCTGCTGGGGGTTTTGTTATTTTAACAATGTGGCTATCGCGGTAAGCAAGCTGCTTAAGGAGAAACAAATTGATAAGGCTTTTATCGTAGATTTTGACCTGCATTTTGGCGATGGAACTGATAATGTTTTTAGAGGAGAAAAAAACGTATATTATTATCATGTCAAGGGTGTTGACGGTGATTCCTTTGTTGAAAACCTGGCAAAACACCTGGAAGAAGTGCAGTTTGACTTGATAGCTGTCTCGGCAGGCTTTGACCGCCACAAAAGGGATTGGGGCGGGTTGCTTACTACAGATGATTATGGTGCCCTGGGTAGGATTCTTGGATCCTATGCAAGAGATAAATGCAGGGGACGTCTTTTTGCAGCGCTGGAAGGTGGTTATAATAATAGCTCTCTGGGTGAAGCATTGCTAGCTTTTTTGGAAGGTCTGGAGGGGAAAGTGAGATAGTAAAATGATGTGAGAGAATGGATTTTAGAAATTTTTTCTCCAAGATGGGATGTAAAAATGAGACGGAGGCTTAATAATGAAAGGTCCTTTAGCCATCATTTTCTTCTTTACTGTGGCTCTTGCCATCTCTGCCTATATTATTGGCGGTTTTTCTTTGGTAGGAGAAGGACTGCTGAATGCGCAAGGCACTTTTTTGCAAGCACTTCCCATGCTTGTAGCTGCTTTTATTATGATCGGCCAACTCCAGGTGTTGGTATCGGGGGATATGTTTAATCGATTTCTGCAAAGATTCTCCGGAATTAGGGGTATTTTTTTGGGAGCGCTCGCAGGGGGCCTTTTTCCGGGCCCACCTTACGTTTATTATCCTTTCCTGGCTAGCATAAAAAATAAGAAAATCCCTTTTTACCTTTTTGCTTCTTTTCTGGCAGGGAAACATGTTTACGACTTTGCCCGGATTCCCATGGAAATCAGCTTAATTAACCCCGGCATTGCCCTTTTAAGAAATCTGATTACTTTACCCGTGCCCATTTTAATGGGTCTGTTTTATCGCTACTTTTTCCCTGGCAAGATGGACGATATCTTTTGGCAAAAAGAGGAAGAGTAGATGCTATTGCCCACTCTAATATTCATTCTATTGGCCTTTATATTGTTCTATTTTAATTCTCGCCAAAAACGCCACCAAAAAGGCTTATATGAAGGGTTGAGACAGTTTGTTGCAGTTCTGCCTGTTATCCTTGTGGCTTTTATTTTAGCCGGTATGCTGGAGGCCCTTATCCCTGAAGAGTTTGTTCGGCAGTGGTTGGCTCGTGATGCTGGATTGAAGGGTGTTTTTCTGGGCACCCTGGGCGGGATGCTTCTTGCTATGGGTCCCTATGCTTCTTTTCCTATTATCGCCTCAATTTATGGGGCTGGAGCGGGCTTGGGTACAACCATATCCCTTGTTAGCGGGTGGACCTTGTTATCGCTTAGTAAAACACCTTATGAAGTAGGATTTCTAGGCGCTAGATTTTCTTTGCTGAGGATGGGAATTAGCGTTCCTTTTTGCGTGGCAGCGGGAACAGCAGCACATGTTATGGAAAGCTTGTTTTTTTGAGCTGTCTATTTATTCTGCTTTAGCTTTTCGAAAAATGGATTTAAAAATTCCTGATACTGGCTGGCATCAATAATTTCCCGGGAAATAAAATTCATGGTTTCCTCTGCGATACCTCCTTTTTCCGCGAGTTCCAGACCTGCTTTTGTTATGGTTTCGAACTTTTCATCGTATTTTTGGGGGACAAAGCCCAGGGCACTGGCTGGAAGAAGTATTTCTCCAACATTGTTCCAGTAGAGATTACGATTTATGGCCCTAAAATGGTTTCGAATCTGATCGAAGTTGTCTACTTCCGAAAAACCACAGGTAGAGATAAGTAATGAGCTTCGCTGGCGGGGATTGAGAAGTTCGTGACGACAATGCCCTTCTTTGTCGATAGTAATCAAGGGATCCAACAGGCATATGCTTCTATCCAATACAGTTTTCAGCTGGGCGCTAAACCCGTCAACATAGACAGGGCTTGCCAGGATGATGAGGTCGGCCTTCTCCATTTCTTCCTTGATTTGCCGCATGTCATCATCAATTTCACATGTGCCAGGTGTTTTAAACCAGCAGGTGTAGCAACCCTTGCAGTAAGCAATATTCATTAGATGCGGAAAAAAGACTTGGACCTTCGTCGGTGCTATCCCCTCCAGAAATAAGTTAAGCATCTTCTGGGTTAAGGACTTTTGATCTGGAACCTCTGCTCTAGAGGAACCGCAAATAGCTATAACTCTTTCAAATTTCCCCAATTAAAACATCCTTTCTTGTATATCTATTTTCATTCAACTTGTAATATGAAGCCTCTATGTTTGTATAATCCGTTTTTATTACATAAAAGATTCTGCTTATTTCCCTTTAAAGACAGGCTTTCTTTTGGAGAGAAATGCAGAGACAGCTTCATGGTGATCCTCTGTTTTTAGGCAGACTGACTGGGCGAAGGATTCATAAGAAAGTATGTCTTCAATGGTTTTCCCTGTAAACTTGTCAAGCCCTTCCCTGGTCATTTTTATAGCAACGGGGGGAAGCTGAGCAATGCGGTGGGCCATATTAAAGGCTTCCTGCTCCAGTTCGTCATCGGAAAGGAGCGTGTTTACAAGGCCAATTTTCTCTGCCTCCTCGCCCTTAATTCTTCTGCCGGTAAGGAGCATTTCTTTTGCTTTCCCCAGACCAACTAGCCTGGGAAGGGAGTGAAGTATTCCTGTATCGGGAAGGAGTCCCATGGCGATAAACTCTGTGCCAAAAATTGAATTATTTGAGGCGAGGCGTATGTCACATAATGATGCCAGGGAAAGACCTACCCCCAGGCAGTAACCACGAATTGCTGCCAAAGAAGGTATTTCCAGGTGGTTCAATTGACCTGCCAATTTGATGAGCTTGGTAACGGTTTCCCGCAGCAGAACTTCCTCTTGAAAGCTGGTGAGATACTTAAGCATCTCCATGTCCCCACCTGCTGAAAATGTTCCGCCTGCCCCCTTTATCAAGAGGACTTTTACTGATTGGTCAGTTTCGGCTTTTAACAACGCTTCCTGTAAATCGTTGAAGACTTGCACCGTGAAAGTATTTAACTTTTCAGGGCGGTTTAGTGTAATAATTCCTACCCCATTGCTTATTTCCCACTTTATAGTGGTGTAGTTCATAGAAGCTCCACCTCTCTTATTTTTTGTTTATATCACATTTTATATATAGCATTGTTAAATTTTTTGTGCTTCCTCAATAAGTTTTTCTGCAAGAATTTCTCCCAGAACTGCTAGATCCTCTGTTTCCAGGTAAGTGTTAGCAATAGAATCATAAAGAATCGTGCTTTTGGTGGGTATCTCCTCGTCTCCAGGGCTTAAGGAACAGAGCACCGGGAGTCGTGGAAAGGCAAAAAACAAGTAGCTGTTTGGCAGTTCCAGATTCACGATACCTCCAATCCTGGAAGATGCTTCTTGAAAGAGATGTTTGTCCCCGTGAAAATAATCGGTAATAGGCTTGAGGGAGCGCACTTGAAAAGCAGCATCGAAGCTTCTCCCCCCCCAGAGCTCTCTGAAGCTGAGCCACTTGCCTTCGGGAAGGTCACCACTGGCCCGGCTCAGGTAGTGTAAAATGAGTAGCGAGGGAGCGAAAGGTATTTCCTTTTTTCCCTTAAACGGAAACACTTTGCCGTTTGGCCAAGTTACGCGATACACCGTGCCCAGGAAAGGAACAATAATTTCTCTGATGGAAAAAGAGGGGTAACAGAGAAAAGCAGCCGCTCCTTTCTGTGACATTTCTTGTGGGTTTTTTTCCGCAAAAACCTGTCGTGATTTTTCTAAAACGGCGCGATAGTTATCGTTCATGGTCATATTCTGCCTTTCATAATGGACTTATCTAGGACTACAGTTACTATATCATGTATAAAAAGCATGTGAAAGTAATTTTACATTATGTTGCTTCAAAAAAGAATAGGAAGTTTTTCCTTTGAATATATATGTAATAAAAGTATCGTTCCTTAATTAAACATCCGTTGTATGATTAGCAGTTGATTCGAAGCTTTAGTCGTTTTTAGAATTAAACAAAGACAAGCCCGGATGCCCCAGTTTTTTTGTTGACATGGGAGGAGCCCTGTGTTATGATTTTAGCAAATTTGGAAAAGAAAAGAGCCAGTGAAGGGAAGTAGTAGTCCAGGAAGATGGTTTAGAGAGCCGGTCTGATGACCGTTAGGTCTGATGCTGAGAGTCCGGTACCAAAACTGCTGGTTGAATGGATCCCTGAGGTGCCTCTCCGAAGCTGGGAGTAGGAGAGGACGGAGTTTCACCGTTAAAAGAAAGGGGTATCGGAAGATTGTTTTTGTTCCCGTACCTTGCAGAGTGACCCCGGATGGGGTAATTTGGGTGGCACCGCGAGTAGACCTTCGTCCCTTTAGAACGAAGGTTTTTTTTATTGCTTTTTCTGGGTGCTCTACGGAGTTTCTGAGGATGAAAAAGCAGAAGAAAGTCAGGTTCCCCTATATATCCCTGCAATTATGCCGAAAAGGCAAATATAAATATGAAAGGAGTGGGAAAGCCTGGCAGGGGGAGCCTTTGCGCCAAAAAAAGTGCAAAAAACCAGGCAGATTATTATGGAAACACAAAAGATATTTTTAGCTGAGAGTGAGATTCCCAGGCAGTGGTACAATATCCAGGCAGATATGCCTACACCTGTGCAACCTCCTTTGAATCCAGCAACGGGTCAGCCTGTAGGCCCGGAAGATCTTGCCCCCATTTTCCCCATGAACCTTATTGAGCAGGAGGTAAGCACCGAACGTTTTATCGATATACCAGAAGAGGTTCTGGAAAAGTTTTTGCTGTGGAGGCCGACTCCGTTACAGAGAGCAACCGCCTTGGAGAAGTACCTTGGAACTCCGGCAAAAATCTATTTTAAAGACGAATCTGTGAGCCCGGCGGGTAGCCACAAACCTAATACGGCCATAGCTCAGGCCTACTATAACAAGGCTTTCGGGATAAAAAGATTGTCTACGGAGACGGGTGCTGGACAATGGGGTTGTGCACTTAGCCTGGGTTGTTCCATGTTCGGACTGGAACTGAAAGTTTATATGGTAAGGGTCAGTTATGAACAAAAGCCTTATCGCCAGTTAATGATGAAAACCTGGGGTGCAAAATGTGTTCCCAGCCCCAGCCCCGATACCCAGTTTGGCCGGAAACTCTTGGAGGAAGATCCGGATTGTTCAGGCAGCCTGGGAATTGCTATCAGTGAGGCCATCGAGGATGCTGTTACTACGGATGATACCAAGTATTCCCTGGGCAGTGTTTTAAACCATGTTATGCTGCATCAGACTATCATCGGTCTGGAATCTCAAAAACAGATGAAAACTGCCGGGGAATATCCCGATGTGGTGATTGGATGTGTGGGTGGGGGGAGTAATTTTGCCGGTATCGCCTTTCCTTTCATCAGGGATAAGATTTATGGTAAAGACCTCTCAGTTGTGGCCGTAGAGCCCACCGCTTGTCCTACTATAACCAAGGGACCCTTTGCTTATGATTTTGGAGATACGGCTGCTACCACTCCCCTTCTACCGATGTTTACCCTTGGTCATAATTTCTTGCCCAAGCCTATACATGCCGGAGGGCTCAGGTACCATGGTATGTCTCCCCTGGTAAGCCAGCTGGTGAGGGATAAATTGGTTGAACCCAGGGCTTACGATCAACTGCAGAGCTATGAAGCGGGGATAATTTTTGCCCGCACCCAGGGTATTATCTGTGCTCCTGAAACGAATCACGCCATTGCCGCTGTTATACAGGAAGCGTTAAAGGCAAAGGAAGAAGGTAAAAGCAAGAATATATTATTCAATCTGAGCGGTCACGGTCTATTGGATCTTAGCGGTTATGATGCTTACCAGGAAGGACGGTTGACCGATTACCACATGCCCGAAGAAGAGATTCGGGAAGCTGTAAAAGTGTTAGAGGGTTACCCAAAACCTGAATAAGTAAATTGAAGCTGCAAGGGATATAAGTCAGAATGCTTTCTAAACCTTCTTGAGCTATGAAGGATGCTTATCGGTGGGTTAAGGTCTGTTAATCTTTTCCCAGAATATCCAAATCGTGAGGATGGAAAAGAGCTTATTTATCCCCCGCTTTTATTATTGCCAGGAATATAATGAGGCAAAAATAGCTGTGGAACACTTTATGCACTATCCTAAGTGTATTGTTTTCCTGGAGCCTTCTTGTTATAATTGACGGGAATAAGTGTCGAGGAGGTTATGAGGATAGAAATGGAAAAGTTAACTCTTGGGCTGCCTGCGGGAAGCCTGCAAAAAACTACAATTGAAATCTTGAAAAAGGCCGGGTATAATATTTACGTTAACGAGCGCTCCTATTTTCCTTATATAGATGATGAAGAGATAGAGTGTATTCTTATTAGGGCGCAAGAAATTCCTCGTTATACCATGGAAGGGGTTCTAGATGCTGGCATTTCTGGGAAGGATTGGATTACAGAGACCGGTGCTGATGTAGTAGAAGTAGCTGATATGAATTATTCCAAACAAGGTTTGAGGCCGGTCAAACTTGTTCTTGCTGTTCCTAAGGATTCCTCTATAAGAACAGTCACTGATCTTCAGGGGAAAAAAATTGCCACTGAACTGGTAGAAGTGACCCGACAATTCTTGCTGGAGAATAAAGTAGAAGCTTCAGTAGAGTTTTCCTGGGGTGCCACCGAGGTGAAACCGCCTACCCTGGTAGACGCTATTGCAGAGCTTACGGAGACCGGGAGATCGTTAAAAGCCAATAATTTGCGCATTGTGGAGACTATCTTGGAGTCAACTCCGCGTTTCATAGCTAACAGGGAAAGCTGGAAATCAACCTGGAAAAAAAGGAAAATCGAGCAGATGGTGACGCTGTTGAGAGGTGCCCTAATGGCTGAGGAAAAAGTAGGATTGAAAATGAATGTCAGCAAAGGAAATTTGGAAAAGGTCTTAGCTTTACTTCCAGCCCTGCGAAAGCCTACTATATCAGACTTGTATGAAGACGATTGGGTAGCGGTGGAAACGGTTATAGATGAAAAGACGGTACGGGAGATGGCCACCAAGCTCAAAGAAGCTGGGGCGGAAGGAATTATAGAATATGCGTTGAACAAAATTATACCCTAAAAATTTTTGCTGTTCTGCTGGTTATTGGATTGATGCCTTCTTGCTTTCGTTGATTTTTTGGGTAGCCCTTCTTGAATTATACTATGTTCACTTTTGCTACCACTATATTTCTGTAAATACCTTGTAAATAC
>CAZMLU010000002.1:0-6157 GCA_964567295.1 uncultured Desulfovibrionaceae bacterium | reverse complement strand
TGTAAATACCTTGTAAATACATGGAACTGTTTCCATGTATTTATTTTTTTATATTTGTTACTTTTAGGAGGAAAAAAGATTGAATAATAAAATAATTTCTGAAAAAGGGATCTTGCCAAGAAAAGGAGAATATGCTACAGAGCAGCGAAGACTGAAAGGGGGTATAAAACCACAACTTGGTTTCCCAAATATGGGAGATAGCCAATACTTTAAAGAAGCTATATGTTATTATCATCAATATCTGGTTGTCTTTAATCTTTTTTCACAGTAAAGACATGTTTTTATTGAAAATACTTTTATTATCGAAAGGAGGCAACTCGAAAGAGCATTCTTTCGGGGTAATTTATGAAAAATCCAGTGATTGTAAGTGCAGTGAGAACTATTGCCGGTCGGTTTGGTGGCAGCCTTAGCAGCCTTGGTGCTCCTGAACTTGGCGCAATAGTGGTTAATGAAGCTATGAAAAGAGCCGGAATTCCGGGCGAAGAAGTGGACCAATTGGTTTTTGGATGTGGGTGGCAGGCAGGCATCGGACCTAATGTGGCACGTATTTCATCAGTAAAGGGCGGCCTTCCCGTTGATGTGCCCGCCTATACCATCAATGTGCGCTGTGCCTCAAGCATGCAAGCCCTTATTGAGGGGTGCCGGGGTATTATGTGCGGTGATCAGGATGTAGTTGTTGTAGGAGGTACAGAATCTGCTTCTAATGTTCCTTACTTGATCCCTCAAGCACGATGGGGGGCCCGTATGTGGGATTTTCCAGCTTATGACGGTCTTCATAAGGATGGCTTCATGTGTTCATTGGCCGGGATGTTTATGGGTGATACCGCGGAGCTCCTGGTGGAGAAATACAACATCAGCCGCCAAGAACAGGATGCCTTTGCCCTGGAGAGCCATCAGAAAGCGGTAAAAGCCAGGGAAGAAGGGCGCTTCAAGGAAGAGGTTGTACCAGTAGAAGTTAAGCAAAAAAAGGGAACAGCCGTTGTTGAGGAAGAAGAGATTCCTCGTGCCGAAGTTTCTTTAGAAAAAATGGGCAAGTTGCCCCCGGTTTTCAAGAAAGATGGGGGGAGCGTAACAGCTGGAAACAGCTGTGCTCTTTCTGACTGTGGCTCGGCCATGGTAATCATGTCTGAAGAGAAGGCCAAGTCTTTGGGATTGACTCCACTGGCAGCAATACGGGGCTATGCAGCAGCGGGTGTAGATCCTAAATATATGGGGATCGGCCCTGCAGTGGCCATTCCCAAAGCCCTGGAAAAAGCGGGTTTGAAGCTGGAAGATATTGAGCTTATCGAGCTTAATGAGGCTTTTGCTGCTCAATACCTGGCCTGCGAAAAAGAATTAAATCTTAATCGTGACCTTGTCAACCCCTTTGGTGGCGCTATTGCTCTCGGGCATCCCGTGGGGGCAACAGGTACTAAGCTTATAGCAACTAACCTGTACTCCCTGAAGTCCCTCAACAAGACCATGGGTCTTACCAGTGCTTGTGTGGGTGGCGGACAGGGTCTTGCCGTGATAATTGAGAGGTTGAGTTAAAGCCTTGCCGTTGGGTGTAGAGGCAGGTATAGGAAAAAAGTATTTTGAGAGGAGGAATTGCTATTATGGAAATTAAGACTGGTTTTGTGTTAGGTGCAGGTATTATGGGGGCAGGTATAGCCCATCTCATGGCTCAGAAAGGTTTGAACGTTATACTTGTAGATATCAATGATGACATCCTAGAGCGCAGTGTGAGCGGCATCGAGAAAATTTTGAATAAGAGGGTAGAAAAGGGCAAAATGACTTCTGAGGAAGTCAAAGAGCTGTTGGGTCGCATTAAGACCACTACCGATAGAAAAGAAGCAGCGAACGCGGATTTTATTATTGAGGCTATTGTCGAGAATGTTAAGCTCAAGCAAGATACATTTGCTGAACTGGAAGGTTATGCCAAGCCTGGAGTAGTTCTGGCTACCAATACCACTGCCTGCGGCATCTCTGAGATCGCATCTGCTGTTAAGGATCCTGGCCGTGTGGTAGGCATGCACTTTTTTAATCCGGCCGTGGTTATGAGGCTTGTAGAAATTATGCCCGGCGTTGCCAGCGACCCTGCCATGGTGGAGAAAACACGCGAATTTGCTGAGTTCCTGGGTAAAGAGCCCGTTGTTACCTACAAAGAGGGTATCGCAGGCATAGCCAGCCGTGTTTTGGCTGCCCTTCTCAACGAGGCAGTATGGGTCTTAGAAGAGGGGATAGGCGGAGTTGATGACATTGACAAAGCGCTGCAGATGGGTTCAAACCAGCCCATGGGTCCACTGGCGCTTATTGACTTGATTGGTATAGATACGCATCTGGCCAAGACCAGAACCCTTTACGAAAAGTTGGGTGACGCCCGTTATCGCCCCTGTTATCTATTGGAGAAAATGGTTCATGCCGGGTATCTGGGCCGGAAGAGTGGCAAAGGATTCTACGATTATACTCAGGATCCCCCGGCTCCCATGACGCTGAAGTAAGAAAAAAAGCCCTTTATTCTAAAAAAAAATTGGAGGTGCGTAAAAAAGTGAATTTTGAATTGGATTCTGAACAACAAGCAGTACAAAAGATGGTACGCGATTTTGTTGCCAATGAAATCACCCCTAAAGCCAAAGAGTGGGACATAGAAGAAAGGTTTCCCATGGATGTCTGGGAAAAGCTTGGGGAGTTGGGCGTAATCGGAACTGCTATCCCCGAGGAATATGAAGGAAGTGGTATGGACTTTCATTCCCACGCTATTGTTGCAGAGGAGCTGGGTTACGGGTGTTCTTCCATGCGGGGCAGCTATTCCGTTAATATTTCCCTGGTAGCCAAGACTATTTTGAAGTGGGGCACTGAAGAGCAGAAGCAAAAGTATGTTCCCCCTATAGCTCTGGGCGAATCTTTTGGTTGCTACGGCCTTACCGAGCCGGATTCCGGTAGCAATGCAGCTGGGATGACCAGCACTGCGGAAAAAGACGGAGATTACTATATCCTAAACGGTAACAAGATGTGGATTACTCATGCCAGTACTTCTGATGTATCTATAATATTTGCCAAGACCGATAAGGAAAAGGGTGCTAAAGGTATTACTGCTTTCCTGGTTGATAAAGATACCCCGGGCTTTAAGCCACAGCCCATTCATGAAAAAATTGGTCTGCGAGCTCAGGATACTGGTGAGATAAATATGGATGGTGTCCGTGTCCATAAGGATCAGATGCTAGGGCCGGAAGGCAAAGGGTTTGCGGTGGCCATGTCTGCTTTGGATAATGCTCGTTTTACAGTCTCTGCGGGCTGTGTTGGCACTGCCCAGGCGGCTTACGATATCGCTAAAAATTATGCTAAGGAAAGAGTTCAGTTTGGCAAGCCCATAGGTGGGCACCAGTTGGTGCAGGGATTGCTCGCAAATATGATCATGGATGTAGAGATGGGTAGGATGATGGTCTGGAGAGCTGGTTTCCTTAAGAACAAGGGTGTGCCTAACACCAGGGAAACCTGCATGGCTAAGTACTTTTGTGGTGAAATGGTCAATAGGGTTTGTTACAATGCTATGCAAGTATTGGGCGGCTATAGTTTCTCCGGGGAATATCCCCTGGAAAGGATGTACCGTGATTCCCGCATTAACACTCTTTACGAAGGCACTTCCCAAATCCAGCAGCTAATTATCGGAAACACGGAGCTGGGAATTTCCGCTTTTGTGTAACTATTCAGCTTAATTTTCCTTATTGAGTTAAGGAGAAAGGGGAAAAGAATCCTTTTCCCCTTTCTCCTGCTCATTTCAGATAATTTTAAAGGAGGAAGAGCAATATGTATCAATATATAAGATATGAAAAAGAACTCCCCTTGGCCATCGTAACCATCAATCGCCCCGAAGTGATGAATGCTATGAATAACGCACTGGTAGAAGAATTTGCCCAGGTCTTTACTGAGGCTGAGAAGGATGATGAGGTAAGGGCACTGATTATTACCGGGGAAGGTGAAAAAGCCTTTATGGCTGGCGCCGATATCAAGGAAGTCCAGGAAAGGGACTTTGTGCTGGGGCGTTCCCAGACACGCAGGCGCCAGGAAGTTCTAAACATGCTGCAGGAGATGCCTAAACCTGTTATTGCTGCTATAAACGGTTTTGCCCTTGGAGCCGGGCTTGAAACGGCCCTGGCCTGCACGCTTCGTATTGCTTCCACAAATGCCAAAATGGGTTCTCCAGAGGTGAACCTGGGTATCATACCCGGCGATGGTGCAACTCAGAGGTTGCCCAGGATAGTAGGTTTTGGTAGAGCTATGGAGATGGTCCTTACAGCGCGTATGGTTGATGCAGAAGAAGCTTACGGCATCGGACTTGTCAATAAGGTGGTGACCCGCGAAGAGCTTATGGATGAAGCCAAAAAAATGGCTGGCACCATTGTTTCCAAATCTCCATTGGCTATTCAGTATGCCAAGGAGGCCGTAAATCGCTCTATGGAAATGGGGCTCAACGAGGGGATGGCTCACGAATCTTATCTCCATGCCCTTGCCTGTGCTACGGAGGATAAGAAAGAGGGAGTAGCTGCTTTCCTGGAGAAACGCAAGCCTTCCTACAAAGGGAGATAGCTATAAGGGACGCAGGAGGAACAAGTCCCCGCGTCCCTTCATTCATTAGAGGTACTTTAGCCCAATTGGCCGCTTGTAAATTGTTCGCGCAGCCTTTTTTTGTCGAACTTACCCACGCTTGTTTTGGGCACTTCATCAATAAAATATACTTGATCAGGCATCCACCATTTGGCTACTTTGCCTTCTAAAAAAGCTCTGATGTCTTTAGCCGAGAGCTTTTCCTTCTCAGCATCTTTTAGCACTACGCAGGCAAGAGGTCTTTCTCCCCATTTTTCATTGGGAACGGCGACTACCGCTGCCTCTATTACGGCTGGGTGGGCCATAATATTATTTTCCAGGTCCACGGAAGAGATCCATTCGCCGCCGCTTTTAACCAGGTCTTTTGACCTGTCCTGGACGAGTACATATCCTTCTTCATCCACAGTGACGATATCTCCTGAATGATACCACCCATCTTTGAAAGTCTCAGAGCTTCTTTCGGGGTCCTTATAATACTCGGAGGCTATCCAGGGACCTTTTAACAAAAGCTCTCCCATTTCTTTGCCGTCCCATCTTATCTCTTTACCGTTATCGTTGACTACCTTCATTTCCAGACCGGGCAGTAAGAGCCCTTGTTTAGCTTTAAGAGCGAATTTTTGCTCATCATTCAGTTCTTTTTCAAGGTAGCTCTTCAGTGGGCAGGTCAATACTACAGGGGTAGCTTCTGTCATGCCGCAGGTGCCACGCACGGTTAGTTCGTGTTTTTTCTCCAGGTTTTCTACCAGTGACTTAGAAATGGGAGCGCCCCCGTTTAAAATATAGCGCAGACTGCTCAGGTCATAACTGGCGCCGCTTTCCAGGTGCTGATAGAGATTAATCCAGATTGTGGGGACTCCTGCGATCAGGGTTGTTTTCTCCTGCTCTATGAGGCGGCATAAAGTGGGAGCGGAGAGATCCCTTCCGGGTAGGATTATCCTGGCTCCCGTCAGCGCTGCCGCAAAAGGAAAACCCCAGGAAAAAACGTGAAACATGGGGACGACAGCCAGTATGGTATCTTTTTCAGAGATACCTATGGCATCAGGGGTACAAAGGGTTAGAGCATGCAGAAAAAGGGAGCGGTGAGTATAGCGAACGCCTTTGGGAAGGCCGGTAGTTGCAGAGGTATAGCATAATGCGGCTGGAGCATTTTCATCCAGATCTCCTGGAAAGACAAACTCTTCCGCCGCATCTTCCAGCAGCTTCTCATAGTGAAGTAGGGGTGAAAGACTGCTGCTTGGCGGTTCCTCTTTATCGGTCAGGACTACAAAGTTTTCCACTGTCTTCAAGCGGTCGGCTACTTCTTCCAGTGATGGCAGCAAGTCCTCATCCGCAAATATAATTTTATCTTCTGCATGGTTAACTATGTGATTGAGATGATCAGAGAAAAGGCGAACGTTTAAAGTATGTAGCACAGCCCCGCTGCACATCACGGCAAAATAGATTTCCATGTGGCGGTGGGTGTTCCACGCAAAGGTACCGATTACGTCTCCTTTCTTAACGCCTAATTGCTTTAAAACGTTAGCCAGTTTGCATACTCTCCGGTAAAAGTCCCCGTAAGTATACCTGAAATCGG
>CAZMLU010000001.1:0-93357 GCA_964567295.1 uncultured Desulfovibrionaceae bacterium | reverse complement strand
TTAAGCTTAAAAACAGGCAAAGTTGCTGCGGGAATTATGGAGAAATTGGGTGTTGGAAATCCATTATCAGGTTGCCAAAAAGCATTTATAACATAAAAAGCTTCCGGATTTATATTTTCAGTAAACCCTTCCGCTTTTTTAATGTTTCATGTGAAACATTGTTGTTCATTTATTAGTCTTCTTGCGGCAGAATAAAACCTACAAGGCGATCCAGATCTTCTTCCCCGTAATAATACATTTCAATTTTTCCTTCATTGCCTTTTCCCTTTTTTATATTAATCTTGGTTCCCAGGTAACTACGCAACCTTTCTTCTAAATCTTTTATAAAAATATTGGCATTGGCAGCACTTTCATCGCTTTCTTTCCTTTCCTTCCTTTCAACGTCAACTCCACCTTGCCTCTCCAAAATTTTTTTTACCTTTTTTTCTACGTCTCTTGCAGTTAAATTATTGTGCAATATTTCCAAAGCCACATTTTTTTGAAGCTCACCATCTTCTAAAGATAATATAGGTCTTACCTGCCCAACTGTAAGCTTCCCTTTAGCAAGGTAGTCTTTAATCTCATTATCAAAGGAAAGCAATCGTAAAGCATTTGCAATTGAAGAGCGGCTCTTTCCAAGACGTGTAGCCAACTCATCCTGTGTAAACTCAAACTTTTCCATTAAAGTTTTATAAGCGCTTGCTTCCTCTATAGGATTTAAATCTTCTCTCTGCAGATTTTCAATAAGAGTAATTTCTAATATTTGTTCTTCTGAAAACTCTTTTACTATAGCTGGAATGCTCCCCACATCAGCCATCTTGGCAGCCCGCAGTCTTCTCTCTCCGGCCACTAAATAATAGGTATCTCCTTCTTTATTGACCACAATGGGTTGGATAATGCCATAAGAAGATATGGTTCTGGCCATCTCTTCCAATTTTCCTTCGTCAAATTCCATGCGCGGCTGGTAAGGGTTGGGCAATATTCTATTTAGGGGAAGGGCAACAATCCCTTCTTTTTCTTCGGCGGCCTGTTCTTCATTGGATATTTCGGGAAAAAGCGCATTGATTCCTTTACCCAGTCCTCTTTTTTTCATTTGCCGATCACCTCCCTTGCCAGTTGTTTGTAAACTTCAGCTCCCTTACAACGTGGATCATACTTTGAAATCGGCTCGCCATGGCTGGGTGCTTCGCTTAAGCGGACGTTTCTTGGAATTACCGTATCAAAAACCAAATCACCAAAGTAATTGCGCACTTCTTCTGCAACTTGTTCTGCTAAATTGGTTCTAATATCATGCATAGTCAGCAGCACTCCGCCAATTATTAAATTACGGTTAAGGTGCTTTTTTACTAAATCAATTGATCTAACCAGTTGTCCCAAACCTTCTAGAGCGAAATATTCGCATTGTATGGGTACCATGATGAAATCAGATGCAGTTAAAGCGTTCAAAGTTAACAACCCCAGGGAAGGTGGACAGTCTATTAAGATAAAGTCGTACTTTTCACGCACCGGTTCCAAGACATTGCGAAGACGCACTTCCCTGGATAAAGTTGGAACCAGCTCAATTTCAGCGCCTGCCAGTTGAATAGTTGCAGGAATTAGCTCGAGATTTTTTTGAAAGCTTTTGTAAATCACTTTCTCAGCCTGGACGTCATTGATCAGAGCATCATAAATACACATCTCGATCTCATTCTTATCCACACCTATACCACTTGTTGCATTACCCTGAGGATCTATATCAAGCAGCAAAACTTTCTTTCCTGCCTCTGCCAGGTATGAGCTCAAATTAATAGCAGTAGTTGTTTTTCCCACACCACCTTTTTGATTTGTTATAGCAATAACTCCACGCAAAAAATTCACCTCTTTAAAATAATAGAAGAAACATAACTAAAGGTATTATTCGTTAACTATAAAACAGTTCCTTCTTAGATCTTCCTCCTAAAAAAATAAATGGGGTAAATTTGCCCCATTTTTATTAGCTATAAATTATATGTAAAGCAACTGCGCTAAATATTTTTAGGCAATTTTATAGTTATCTCCCAGTATTCGGCCCCTTCGCTTTCGAAGATTTCAGGATTTAACCCTGCTTTCTCAATAACTTGCACTGCCTGTCGAATAGTATTTAAAAAAATGCGGTGGTCCTTTACTACCACTGTTTTTTTCTTGCGCAATTTTGTTTGACTTGGGTTTCTTTCTGCGTCTTCCATTTTATTCGTTAACTCCTGCACTAACTCTTCCGATTCTTTTACAGTTAGTTTATCCTTGACAATCTTTTCCGCAGCTTCTCTCTGCTTATCATTATTTAGCTGTAACAAGGCCCTGCCATGCCTTTCGCTTAACCTCTCCGCTTTCAACATCTCTCTTATATCTTCTGGAAGTTTAAGCAATCGCGTTTTATTAGCAATAGCAGATTGACTCTTCCCAAGTCTTTGGGCCAATACTTCCTGGGTAAGATTAAATTCTTCCTGCAGCCTCTTATATCCCTCGGCCTCTTCTATAAAATTAAGATCTTCTCTTTGCAGGTTTTCTATAAGAGCTACCGCGGCCATAGAACTATCTTGATATTCCCGAATAATAGCGGGGATTTCACTCCAACCCAGCCATATACATGCTTTAAATCTTCTTTCCCCAGCTGCAATTCTATAACTTTCTCCATTTTCTAAACTTGATATGATAATGGGCTGCAACAAACCATAAGTTTTTATGGATTGCGCAAGCTCCTGAATTTTTTCCTCTTCAAAGTTCTTTCGAGGCTGATAGGGATTTGTGTGAATCATGGCAAGGGGAACGCTGGTTATTTGTTCTTTTTCTTCTGAACCGGATAATGTTAGCTTCTTCATCCATTTTTCTTTCATCATTTGTTCACACCTTCGTAATATTAAAATAAAGCTGATAGCAGGTTTATGGAATACAATTTGTCATTAAAGATCAAGAATTATGACGAGGGTAAAGGTGCCTACTCTCCTCTGTTTTCTTAAAAATTAAGATTGCCCTTTTTTTAAAAGAGACGGGTAATGAATAATGAATAACTTCTTCCACCTTTGCTCCGCATTCTCGGTAAATTTTTTTAGATTCTGAAAAGCTTTCTTCATAAGACGGTCCTTGAAATGACCAAAAATAGCCTCCTTTCTGTAACAGAGGAAGCGCTATTTCAAGGGTTAGCGGTAAGGGGGCTACCGCCCTTGCGGTCACCCAGTCAAAAGTTTCTCTTTTTGAGCTCCTGCCCATTATTTCTGCCCTTTCAGGCCAAATCTCCACATTATCAAACCCCAGTTCCCTAACCACTTTTTTTAAAAAGAGGGTTTTTTTCCTGGTTTTCTCCACCATAATTAATTTCAGCTCAGGAATATATATTTTTAAAGGTATTCCAGGAAATCCTGCCCCACTTCCGATATCTATAAGTTCTTCGCTTGTCATGGCTATTCCCATTAAATAACCTTTTATAGGATCTAAAAAGTGCTCTTCTAAAACCTCTTTTTCATTTTCTATCCTGGTTAAATTATATTTTTTGTTTTCTTGACGGATGATACTATAATATTTGCTAAATTTTTGAGCTTGTTCCTCAGAGATTTTTATATCCCAAAAAGAACCTATTTTTTGTATAAATCCCATATCCATCTTAAAGCCCTTCCTATTTCCCGATACAGAATTTATCGAAAACCTGGTTTAAAACATCTTCACCAATATTTTCTCCTAAAAGTTCACCTAATTTATGATGAAGACTATTAAGATCAATAGTTATGATATCAAGTGGCACTTTATTTTCCATAGACATAAGTGCATCATTAAGATAATTAATTGCCATTGTTATTATTTCTTCCTGCCTTGCATCCAACAAGGCAACACTTTCTATCTCCCCGATTTCACCTGAAAATACCGTATTGTATATAGCATCTTCTAATTGTTCTATCCCTTTTCCTTCCAGAAGAGAAACTTCAAAAACATTTTCCACATTTAATATTTCTTTATACTCTTCCTCTGCCAACATTTTTCCTTTATCAATTTTATTGGGAACTAAAAGCACTGTTTTGTTGCTGTCCTTGATAATTTCCTGGTAAATCCAGATATCTTCTTCCGTAACACCAATCGAGGAGTCTAACATAAAAATTATAATATCTGCTTCTTCTAAAGCTCTACGGGAAAAAGTCATCCCCATTACCTCAACCTTATCGCCATCTTTCCGAAAACCGGCTGTATCGATTATCTTAAGTGGCACGCCTTTTATATTAATTAATTCTTGAAGTGTATCTCTCGTCGTTCCAGGTATTTCAGTAACTATTGCTCTTTCTTCTTTTACAAGGTAGTTATATAGGGATGATTTTCCTACATTTGGCCTTCCCGCAATTACAGCCTTTAATCCCTCCTGCAATATCTTTCCCTTTTTAGAGTTTTCGTGTATTATTTCCAAGCGTCTTTGTATTTCCTTTAAACGCTTTTTTATCATTTCGTAATGGTCTTCATCAAACCACAAATCTTCATGAGAAAACTCCAATTCTGCTTCTACATCGGCCAAAACAGAAATCAATTCATCACGGATGAACTTTATTTCCCGGGAAATATTGCCGCGAAGGTTTGTTAAAGCTGCTTCCAATCCTTTTTCAGTTTTGGCTTTGATAATTGAAAGTACCGACTCCGCTTGAGCCAGATCAATCCTTCCGTTGAGAAAAGCTCTTTTTGTAAACTCCCCTGGGTCTGCAGGCCTTGCCCCCATCCTTGTGCTTATCTGTAATATTTTTCGAAGGGGAACTATACCTCCATGGCCGCTAATTTCTATCACATCTTCACAGGTATAAGTATTAGGTGCTTTCATATAAGTTAACAGTACTTCGTCAACCACACTGTCTTCATCATCTATAATATATCCATAATAAATTCTTCTAGGTTTTAAAAAGTTTTTTTTTCTCTGCTCAGGCAATTTATCCTTATCTTTGGCCCTCAAAAATATTTTTTTTGATATTTCCAAGGCTTTCTCACCGCTGATTCGAACTATTCCAATACCACCTTCTCCTGGAGGAGTAGATATAGCCGCGATAGTATCGTTGACTTCTCGACCCATTATTAATTCCATCCTAACCCTTTAGTCGTTAATATTATCACCTAAAAATATTTAAATTCTATTTCATTATTCTAAAAACCACATGAATCTTTTTCGCATACGCCCCTGGTTCGGTTACATTATTTTGGAGTTATGACCACTTTCCTATAAGGCTCATTCCCCTGGCTATAAGAATTTATATCATTGTTATCCTTCAACGCCAGGTGAACAATACGTCTTTCCTGCGGTGTCATCGGCTCTAAAACGATTTCTTTGCCGGTGCGTATAGCTTTTTGTGCTAAATTATAGGCAAGATTTTCCAGGGTTCCCTTACGTTTTTGTCTATAGTTTTCTATATCTAAAATAACACGATCCTCATTCAACGAAAACTGACGATGCAGAACTACATTGCATAAATATTGCAATGAATTTAAGGTATTTCCCCTTTTGCCGATCAGCACACCTAAATCTTTTCCACTAATATCTATATAAATATTCTCAGCATTTTTTTCTATTACTATATTACCTTCCAGCCTCAGCGATTGAAGTACTTTTTCCAAAAAAGATTTTAAATATTCTTCAGGTCCTTTTAATACTCTCAACTTAACTTTAGCAGATTTATTACCCAAAAATTTTAAAAAACCCTGCGAGGGTTCACTCAAAATATCGACCTGTATATTATCTTTTCTTACTCCCAAAATATTTAAACCTTCCTCAACAGCTTCATCCACTGAATTAGAGTTTACCTCAACTTCTCTCATTTAGCTTTGCCAGCCCCTTTCTTTTTCCCTTTCGAGGACTTCTTTTTAGCCTTGGGGGCTCCCGCAGAACCTGTCTTTCCCTTCTTTTTTGTAATACCATCCTTTGTTTCCTGGGATTTTGCATTTTCGGTTTTTCCCTTGTCCATTTTAGGTTCTGCTGTTGCTTCCTCTTCTACTATCTTTTCTTTTTCCTTTTTCCCGCTCTCTGCAGCTTTAGAGGTAACTGCCTTTTCTGTAGTTTTAATAATGAAATGATTTCCAACAGATAAAATAGAATTCGTAAACCAATACAACACCAGTCCCGCAGGAAAACTATAACTTATACCCAAAATCATTACCGGAAATATATAGAGCATTATCTTTTGCCTGGGATCTGTCAAAACTAACTTTTGATGGAAATAGGTTGCTGCCGCAGCCATAACAGGAAGTATTAAATATGGATTTAAAAATATTATATCCGGTGCGGCTTCACTTGGAGAAGTAGTTAAATCCAGAAATAAAAAAGAAGTGTTAATTATCTCCATATCCATAAACTTCCATGGTTCACGTAAAAGAGTAAATACGGCAATAATAATGGGAAACTGAACCAGAAGAGGCAGGCACCCCCCAAGTGGGTTTACTTGATGTTCCTTCATAAATTCCATAGTAGCTTTATTGGACTTTTCTCGATCGTGTTTATATTTCTCTTGGATTTTTTTTAGTTCAGGTTGCACTTCTTGCAACTTACGCGAAGACTGCAACTGTTTTTTGGTAAGTGGGAAAGTAACAATATTCACTACTGCTGTCAGCATTATAATAGAGAGGCCATAATTACCAGTAATACTATAAAAATAAGCTAATAAATAATTTACATATTCCGCCAGTGTATTTAATATCTCATACATTCTTTATTTCCTCCTCAAACTACCTTCCCAGGCTCTTTATCCCTTATAATTATTCCTCTGGAAGTGGGTCATATCCACCTTCATGAAAAGGATGACACTTAAAAACCCTTTTAAACCCTAAAAATAGCCCCTTTATTACCCCAAATTTTTCTATTGCTTCATAGCAATAGTTAGAACATGAGGGGTAAAAGCGGCATCTTGGAGATAAAAAAGGAGAAATACAGCTTTGATAAATTTTTATTAATAAAAGAGCTATTTTCATTTGAATAACTTTCCTCGGGAAAAAATCTTGCGCAGCTCAGCCACAATATCCCAATAATTTAAATTTTCTGCGCCCTTTCTAGCTATTAAAACCAGATCATATCCTTCTTTTATATCATTTTTCAAAACTCGGTAAGCTTCTTTATAATATCTTTTTATACGATGCCTTACGATGCTTTTTCCTACTTTTTTACTTATAGAAACCCCTAGCCTGTTTTTAGATTCCTTATTTTTTAAAAAACCTAATACGGTGTATTTTGTGCTACGAAAAACACCCTTTTTATAGACCCTTTGAAATTGATAATTTTTTTTTAACGTTTCTAATTTTTTCTGTTTGTTTTTCATCAGTGTATTAATAATCTTTACGCACTCAACCTCTTCCTATCTTTTTTTCTCCTTCTTAACAAAATTTTTCTTCCTGCCAAGGAGTTCATTCTTTTTCTAAATCCATGCACTTTGCTCCGTTTTCTTTTCTTGGGTTGGTATGTTCTTTTCATTTTTTAAAGACCTCTCTTTGTACAGTTTATTTAAAAAATTCTAAAATACTCAAAATAAACATAGATTCCGATTAAAACGAGTTTTAAAAACTTGGAGTTTTATTATAACTTATTAATTAAAAGCATGTCAACATTATAGGTAAGTTAATGGAGATTTTGTAATGTGAGAAGCCTTTGGGGATGATTTATTTAGATTGCAGTTCCAGAATTATTTTGCTATTATATAATCAATTGATATGCGTCGGCAGAATGTTATCATTTTATCAAGAGCCAAGAGTTTTCCACAAAAATGTGAAAAACTCTTGGCTCTTGTGGAAAATTATTTAAGCGGGGGTTTTCTAATGGAAAATTATTTAACTGACATCTGGCGTTCTGTTCTTTCTGAAATTGAAAAGAACCTCAGTAAACCGAGTTTTGAAACATGGCTAAAAAGCACCAGGCCTCTTTCCTTTCAAGATAATACCATGGTAATTGAGGTTCCAAATAATTTTACGAGAGACTGGCTCAAGAATCACTATCGCAAAACCATTACTTCCGCTATAACAAAAGTTAGCCAGTTTGAATGCGAAGTTGTTTTTGTTACTGCTCAAGATAGTGATTATTTTTTTGAAAGATCAACCGCTGCAAGTGAAAACATTATCAAAAATCACAACCTAAATAATAAACCTGAAAATAATAACACAGTTGCCAATTCCAATACCTCAAATTGCGCCACCCTGGAAACAAATAACGAAGGGAAAAAAAGAGATCTTTCCAGTATATGTAGTTGGTTAAATCCCAAATATACCTTTCACAGTTTTGTAATCGGCAGTAGTAATCGCCTGGCTCATGCTGCTTCCTTGGCAGTCGCAGAATCACCTTCTAAAGCTTATAACCCTCTTTTTATTTATGGTGGTGTAGGTTTAGGAAAAACACATTTATTACACGCTATAGGCCATTATTTAATAAGCCACAATATTAGTGATCAAATAACATACCTTTCCTCGGAAAAATTTACCAATCAATTTATAAATTCTATTAGAGATAATAAAACTATGGAATTTAGAAATAAATATCGTAATAGTGATATACTTTTGATTGACGATATCCAATTTTTAGCAGGTAAAGAGCAGACACAAGAAGAGTTTTTCCATACTTTTAATGCGCTTCACGAAAATAATAAACAGATTGTTATCTCCAGTGATCGTCCTCCAAAAAATATTCCTACCTTAGAAGATAGGCTGCGTTCGCGTTTTGAATGGGGGCTTATCACCGATATTCAATCACCTGATTTAGAAACAAGAGTCGCTATTTTAAGAAAAAAAAGTATACGTGAAGGAATCACTATTCCTAATGATGTACTTATGTACATAGCTCAAAAAATTGAAAGTAATATTCGAGAATTGGAAGGGGCCTTAATTCGTATTACAGCCTATTGTTCCCTGGAAGATAAGCAGGTCACTATAAAATTGGCTGAAGAAGCTTTGAAAGATTTTTTAAATTCCCGCAAAATAAATAATATTTCCCCAGAAGATATTATTTCTACTACCGCAACTTATTTTAATATATCACCCCAGGATATAAAATCTAAAAAAAGAAGTCATAACATCTCTCTTCCCAGGCAGATAGCTATGTATTTTTGCAGAGAATTAACCGATTATTCTCTTCCAAAAATCGGACACGAATTTGGAGGAAAGGATCATACTACTGTTATACACGCTCACAAAAAAATTGTTAAAGATATTCCAATTAATGGAAATTTAAATAATTCTATCAAAGAAATAAAAGAAATGTTATATAAATAATAGAATAATGTTTATATCCTGTGGATATCTTGTTATTTACTTGTAAATTATTCTTGTTTTATGTGGAAAAAAATCTATTTATGCTTTCTTTAGTTTTTATCTTGTTATAATTGTTAACTTTTATTAAAAAATATGCACTTAAAATGTGGACTTTTATTTCCCTTTTTTACGCCGTCCTTTTATCTTTTCCATAATATCCACAAGGTTATATTATTACTTTCTTTTATTTCTTTATATAATAAAATAATATTACTAAAAGAGGATTGGTGAATATGGTGGAGGTGTATAATATTGATTTTTTATTCTAACCAAAATGATCTTTTAGAAAATCTTTCAATCGTGGAAAAGGGAATACCTACTAAAACAAGCATGCAGATTTTAAACGGTATTTTCATGGAGGCCAATAAAGAAACTCTAACTTTTTGCAGCAATAATTTGGAAATGGGAATAACTGCTGGATTGGAAAAAGTAAAAGTAGAAGAAGAAGGAAAGGTTATTTTACCTGCAAAGTTTATAGATATTTTAAAGCAGTTACCTGATAAAGAATTGGAAATAAAAATGAATGAAGAAGATTTAAGGGTTGAAATTAAAAGTGGCAAAGCACATTTTTTCCTTTATGGAATGAGTGCTGAAGAATTTCCCCATATTACAGAGGAAGAAGAATGGCAAAATTGGGATAGCCTTGTGTTTACTGCCGATAAGCTAAAGGAGCTTCTTACGAAGGTTACTTTTGCTGTTTCTCAGGATGAAGGAAAGCCAACTTTTAAAGGGGTATTAATGGAATTTGACAGCGATAATAAGCTAGTGGTGATCGCCTCGGACACTTTTCGCCTGGCCAAAGTAGAGAGAAAATTTGAAGATTTTAAAAATACGGGCTCTTTTAGATTGCTTGTTCCGGGAAAAACCTTTGCAGAAATAAGTAAAATTTTAGATAGTTCTTCAAAACAAGTAAAATGTTATTTTAATGATAACGAGATCGTCATGGTATATAAAAATTATATTTTTTCCAGTAGACTTTTGGAAAATAAATTTCCAGATTTATCAGGGGTTTTCCCCTCTAAATTTGAAACCAGAATAAAAGTTAATAAGGATTTACTGGAAAAAATGTTACAAAGAGCTGTACTTTTGGCCCAGGGCTTCAACCAGATGGTTTCTTTAAGTATAAAAAATAACCTCTTGGGAGTTAAAGCAGGATCTGAAATTGGAAGAATGGATGAGGAACTTCAGGTTGAGGAGCAAGAAGGAAAAGAACTGGAGGAAATATTACTGAATGCTCGTTATTTATTAGAAGCTTTTAGAGTTATTGAAGATAAAACCATCGAACTTGAATTTAATGGTTCACTGGGGCCATGCATTTTAAAAACTACAAAGGAGAATAAAGGAGATGCTCTGGATTATAAATATTTGGTTTTACCCATAAAAATTGAGAAGAAAGAAAATTATTAAAGATGGTGTTATATTGATTATAAAAGAGCTAAAAATATCATATTTTCGTAATTATAAAGATCAAAATATCATATTTTCGCCGGGTCTTATAGTTATTAATGGAGATAACGGGCAGGGAAAGAGTAATATGCTGGAAGCTATTTATAATCTTTTTTTTGCACGTTCATTTAGAGGTTCCAAAGATGGGGATATGGTTTCCTGGGGCAATCCATATTATTTTTTACAGGGGACCGTATACATACAAAAGAGACTTTATAAGCTGGAAGTTGGTTATGAAGTAAAGAGAAAGCGAAAAGTTATCAGTATAAATGGGAAAAAAGGTTATTCTGTACCTTTTACATGGCCGGTTGTTTTTTTTATGCCAGAAGATCTCGAACTTGTAAGAAGAGGACCGGAAGAAAGAAGGCGTTTTATCGACAGGGAATTATCCCAGGTCAATTCCTTTTATGCTAATTGCTTGCAAAAATATAGAAAAGCTCTTATACAAAAAAACAAGCTTTTGAAAGAAAAGGGTTGTTTTGATAAATCGATAAAGGAACAATTAAATCCCTGGAACAAGCAATTAATTTATTTTGGAAGCCGTATAATTTTTTTGAGAGCTCAGCATCTTTCAATATGGAGTGAACTGTCTTCAAAAAATTTTAAAAAACTTTTTACGCAAGACAAAGAATTGCAGTTAGAATATAGTACAATATATTCTGATAAAGGTATTTACAGCAATAGTGTCGAAGAAATAGAAGCTATTCTGGAAAAAACATTGGAAAAATATTTAAAAGAAGAAATAAAAAGAGGTTTTTCTATGATTGGCCCACATCGAGACGATTTTTCTTTTTTTCTTGAAGGAAAAGAAGCAAAACGTTTTGCTTCTCACGGGCAACAGCGTTCTGCAGTAGTGGCTCTTAAAGCTGCCCAAATACAATTTTTTTCTGCCAAAGGAGAAAAACCACTTTTAATGGTTGATGATGTTTTTTCTGAACTTGATGAATCCAGAAAGGAAAATTGTTTTTCCCTTTTTAATGAAGCAGAACAAATATTTCTTACCTCAACAGATATAACAAAACTCCCACGAATGTTTTTTGAAAAAGCCATTAATTATATTTCGTTGGTGGTAGAGGAAGGAAAAGTAAAAGAAATTTCAGGTTATGGAAAAAATTAAGCATGCTTTAACAGAATTTCTTCAAAAAAGCGGATTCGAAGATAAATTAGAAGAAATGGACTACTTGAAATTATGGTCTCAGGCAGTCGGACCTCAGATTATAAAAAATGCCTCTCCGGTTTCACTTAAAGAAAATAAACTTTGGGTTGAGGTTAGTGATAACGTATGGGTTTATCATCTTACCATGCTTAAACCAAAACTGATCAAAGAATTTAACAAGGCAGCCGGTTTTAGCGCAATAGAAGATATAAAATTTATGAATGTTGATTTTTCCTCTTCAAGAAGGAAATTTGAATACAATGGAGGAATTAAAGCTAAGAGGAATGATAGTGTTCCCAACTTAAATATTTCAGTTGATTTATGTCAAGAAGAAAAGGAGATCCTTAAAAAGGTAACACAGAACAGCCCCCCACAATACAAGGCACAACTTCTTAAATTACTGCGAGGAAGTCTAACCCGCCAAAAGCGTAGGAGAAAGAGCGGTGCTGTTGATTGTTATCTTTGTGGTTTTCCTTATTTTAAGAAAGAAATGAAAGGTGAATTATGCCTGCTTTGTTTACAGAAATATGAACGCTGGAGAAAGATCTTAAGACCCCATTTTTATAGAACTCCCTGGCTAAAATTTGACCAACTTCAAGCACTTTATCCTTCTCTTGAATTAATTGTTTACGATATATGCCAGGAGAAAGTTAAACAGCAATATTATAAACGTGTTCAAAAAATATTAATACATAGTTCGCTCACTAAAGAATTTAAGAAAAAAATTATTTTAAGAATCATGCAGCGCTTTGTAATGCTTTCAGAAAAAAAAGATCCGACACAGCTGAATGAAGAAGATATAATTAAATCATTACATTATTTCCCGGAATACCGTAGAATAGAGGAGATCTGTTTTTCAAAAACAGAGTAAATTAAATCCATTAATAAGGAGGAAATCAGGTTGTTTTTGCATATCGGGAGTTCAAAAGTGGTGGCGCTAGAGGAAATTATAGGGGTTTTTAACCTTAATCTAAAAGAAAACCAGGTAAATGCCAAATTTTTAGATAGTTTTCCCGGCGACAGGATTCAAAAAAAAGAAAAAGAAGCTTGTAAATCTTTTATCATCACTAATGAAAAAGTATATTATTCTCATATTGCTCCCCTTACCTTGCAGAAAAGAATAGAGAACAAATGGGAATAATTCTGGAATGGGGGGAGGAACTAAGATGAGTCAACAGGAAAAAAATTTAGGAATTTATGACGAAAACCAAATCCAGGTGTTGGAAGGATTTGAAGCTGTTCGCAAACGTCCCAGCATGTATATTGGTTCGACAGGGCCAAGAGGGCTTCACCACCTTGTTTTTGAAGTTGTGGATAACAGTATTGACGAGGCGATGGCCGGCTACTGTACTTCCATACACATCTCCATAAATAAAGATAACAGTGTAACTGTAATAGACGATGGCAGAGGTATACCTGTAAAGGAGCACCCCCAACAAAAAAAATCAGCTCTGGAGGTTGTTTTAACCATGCTCCATGCAGGTGGTAAATTTGGGGGACAGGGTTACAAGGTGGCAGGTGGTCTCCACGGAGTTGGTGTATCGGTAGTCAATGCCCTTTCGGAATGGTTAGAAGTAGAAGTTTCCAGAGATGGAGAAAAATATTATCAACGTTATGAAAAAGGAAACCCGGTAACACCTTTACAAATTAAAGGAAAAACTAACCGCTCGGGAACCAAGATAACTTTTAGTCCTGACCCAAATATATTTGAAGATACTACTTTTGATTACCAGGTATTGACACAGAGGCTGCGAGAACAAGCCTTTCTTAACAAAGGAATAAAAATAATTCTGCAGGATCGACGAGAAAAAGAAATTAAAGAGGAAACTTATGAATATGAAGGCGGAATTTGTTCATTTGTGGAATATCTAAATAAAAACAAGGAGACTTTTCCACAGGAGCCAATTTATATTGAAAAAGAGAAGGACAATTGTTATGTAGAGATGTCTTTGCAGTACTGTACAGGTTTTAACGAAACAATTTTTTCTTATGCCAACAATATCAGGACACGGGAGGGTGGCACTCACGAATCAGGTTTTAAAGTAGCGATGACACGCCTTATCAATGACCATTCCCGCCGTTTGGGAGTTTTGAAAGACAACCAGGATAACCTTCAAGGAGAAGATATCAGGGAAGGCTTGACAGCCATTCTTAACGTCAGGATCTTGGATCCTCAGTTTGAAGGACAGACAAAAACAAGGCTGGGAAATTCTGAAGTGCGAGGAATCGTTGAAGGAGTCCTCTTAAGTGAACTGGGAGACCTGATGGAACAGAACCCTTCAACGGCTAAAAAAATATGTGAAAAGGCTCTACAGGCTTCCAGGGTCAGGGAGGCAGCCAGAAAAGCCAGGGAACTTACCCGAAGGAAAAGTGCTCTGGAGATTAGTAATTTGCCCGGCAAACTGGCGGACTGTACTAGCAAGGACGCTTCCCAAAGCGAACTTTTTGTGGTAGAGGGCGATTCGGCAGGAGGTTCGGCAAAACAAGGACGGGACAGACATTTTCAGGCTGTTCTTCCCTTAAGAGGTAAAATATTAAACGTGGAGAAAGCACGTCTAGATAAGATCCTGGCCAATGAGGAGATCCGTTCCCTTATTACGGTTCTGGGTACAGGTATCGGTGATGATTTTTCCATTGATAATCTGCGCTATCATCGCATAATTATAATGACAGACGCAGATGTCGATGGTTCACATATAAGGACTTTGCTTCTCACCTTTTTCTTCCGCTATATGGAGCCCCTTATTTCTTTGGGTTATGTTTATATTGCCCAGCCTCCTCTCTTAAAAATTACTAAAAAGAAAAAGACCTATTATCTTTACCGGGAAGCAGAGCTTAACGGGCTCATGGACGAAATAGGCCGCAAAGGAACCTCAATCCAGCGCTATAAAGGTTTGGGAGAGATGAATCCCGAGCAGTTGTGGAAGACAACCCTAAATCCCGAGAGCAGGGCCATTTTTAAAGTAGATCTGCAGGATGCCATAACTGCCAACAATATCCTTTCGGTTCTGATGGGAGAAAAGGTGGAGCCTCGTCGTCGCTTTATAGAAGAACATGCCCGGGATGTCCGAAATCTGGATATATAAAAGAAAGTAATTCCTAACCGGTTATGAGGAGGATATAATATTAATGGACCAAAATATCGGAAAAGTAACAGCCATTCCTTTGCATGAAGAAGTGCAAAACTCTTTTTTAGATTATGCCATGAGCGTGATCGTCAGTAGGGCTCTTCCAGATGTGAGGGATGGCCTTAAGCCTGTTCACCGAAGAATACTTTATGCCAAACAAGAACTGGGCTTAACTCCGGATAAGCCTCATAAAAAATCGGCTCGCCTGGTGGGTGAAGTTCTTGGTAAATACCATCCACATGGAGATCTTGCTGTTTATGAAGCCATGGTACGCATGGCCCAAAATTTTTCTATGCGCTACCCCCTGGTTGATGGTCAGGGCAACTTTGGCTCTATGGATGGAGACGGGGCAGCGGCTATGCGTTATACTGAGGCCAGGCTTTCGCCCCTGGCCTTGGAGATGTTGCGAGATCTGGACAAAGAAACGGTGGATTTCCGTCTCAACTTTGATGAAACCCTGGAAGAACCTTCGGTATTGCCCTCTCATTACCCCAACCTACTGGTAAACGGGTCTTCTGGAATTGCAGTAGGTATGGCCACTAATATCCCGCCTCATAACCTTTCCGAAGTTATAGAAGCTCTTTTCTATCTGATTGAAAATATGGATTGCAGCCCGGAAGATTTGCTTAAATTTGTAAAGGGACCGGATTTTCCAACGGGAGGAATAATTCTCGGAACCAAAGGAATAACAGAAGCATACCTCAGTGGTAGGGGAACCATCAAAGTTCGCGGGAAAACAACGGTGGAAAAAACGGAAGAAGGCAGAGACAGGGTGCTCATAACAGAAGTTCCTTTCCAGCAAAACAAAGCCCGTTTAATCGAAAAGATCGCCGAACTGGTCAGGGAAAAAAGGATAGATGGTATTTCTGAGTTGAGGGATGAGTCAGACCGCAGCGGAGTACGTGTAGTGATAGAAATAAAAAAAGGTTTTAACCCTCAAGTTACCTTAAATCAGCTTTATAAATTTACCCCCCTGCAGCAGAGCTTCGGTATAATTATGCTGGCCTTGGTGGAAGGGAGACCCAGGGTCCTTAACTTAAAAGAGATGCTGGAGGCCTATTTAAAACATCAAAAGGAAATTATTTCCCGCCGATCCCAGTTTCTGCTGCGACGCGCACGAGATAGGGCCCATATTGTGGAAGGTTTGCGCATAGCCTTAAATAATCTGGACCGGGTTATAGCCATTATTCGGGGCGCGGATAATGTGGAAAAGGCCCGAACAGGCCTTAAAACGGAATTTGGCCTTACCGAAGAACAAGCTCAGGCTATCTTGGATATGCGCTTGCAAAGGTTGACTGCACTGGAAAGACACAAACTGGAGGAAGAATTTCGCGCCCTCATGGAAGAAATTGCCTACCTGGAAGCATTGTTGGCAGATGAAAGCCTGGTCTTAGAGGAGATCAAAAAAGAACTTCTGGCCATAAAGAAAAAATTCGGGGATAAAAGACTGACTAAAATTGTTCCGGACGAAGAAGAAATAGATCCATATGATCTTATCGTTGAGGAACAGGTGGTAGTAACCCTTACACAACAGGGTTATATAAAACGCCTGCCGTTGGCTTCATACCGAAGTCAGCACCGTGGAGGAAGGGGTGTTATCGCCCATAGTGTTAGAGAAACAGATTTCATCGAGCACCTATTTGTTTCATCTACCAAAGATAAAATGCTTTGCTTTAGCAATAATGGAAAAGTTTATCCGCTCAAAGTTTATGAAATTCCCGAAGCCGGACGGCAAGCCAGGGGCACTGCAATAGTTAATCTGCTCCCCCTGGAACCAAAAGAATATATATCAGCTGTATTTCCTTTGGAGAAACATGGGAACGAGGACCTTCTGATTATGGCCACTAAGAAAGGGATAGTTAAAAAAACTCGCCTTCGCGAATATGCAGGAGCAAGGCGCTCTGGCTTGATTGCTTTAACCTTATTGAAGGAGGACGAGCTAATTTCCGTTAAATACCTGAGCGTTGCTTCCGAAAAGGCGAAGAACAGCTCCGCGGCTGATATTATGCTGGCTACTTCAAAAGGTTTGTTGATCCGTTTCCCGGAAAACTCCCTGCGCCCCCTCGGGCGGAGTGCCAGGGGGGTTAAAGGAATAGCTCTATTCCCGGATGATTATGTTATCGGCATGAATTTGGTTTTCCATGATGAAGAAAGAATTCTTTTCATAACTGAAAGGGGATACGGGAAGAAAACTGCACTGAAAGAGTTTCGAAGTCAAAGTAGAGGTGGAAAAGGAACAATTGCTATTAAATCCATCGCCAAAACAGGTGTGCTAATCTTTTTTAACCTGGCACAGGACGAAGATGAATTTATTATGGTTACTGCCCGTGGCCTTATTATTCGTGAAAAGGTATCTCAAGTTTCGCTGCAAGGACGCTATGCCCGTGGAGTTACCCTTATGCGACTTTCCTCAGCCGATGATAAGGTAGTCAACGCGGCTATTGTAAGTAAGGAGTAATAAATGATGAGAGAGTCCAAGGGAAATGTCGCCATCATAACAGCGGTGCTGATAGCTGTTATGATGCTGATCTTGGTTTTCCAATTATTTTTACAGGCCCCGGAAGAAATATTTTGGGAAAAAACGGTTACTGAAGTTTCCGAGGGGATAGACTTGGCTGTTGTAGGAGGTAGCGCTGCCGCCCTTATGGTTGCCCTGGAAGCAGCCGAAAATGGAGCAAATGTCAACCTGTTTCCCCATGGCCAAGATTTGGGCAAAGATTGTTTTTTTCTGGTAAAGGAAGGACTGGCAGCAATTGGAACTCCACCTCAAAAAGAGGTGAACCTGGAATTGACCGCTTCAGAATTTAAAAACCTAATTCAGCAGCAGGGAGGAGATATTAGTAACCCCCTGCTGCTGAATTATTTTGTTAATGAGGCAGAATATTTTTACTTTCGAATAGAGAAAAAGGGAGGAGTATCTTTTGACTCGCTTCCTCTGCCGGAACGTAAACCGTATTTGCATTTTAGTTCTTCGCCAGAGCCTGCTTCCTCTTTCAAAGAGAAGTTATTAAGTGATTTGGAGCGATTAGGCGTTATATTCCGAAACGAAACCGTAAAAGAAATAAACTTTTCTCCCCAGGAAAGAGTAGAATCCCTTTTGATAGAAGACAGAAAAGGAAAGCTATCTACCTTATTTTTACAGGGTGTAATCCTGGCCGACGGAGGATACAGTGCAGATATTACCAGGTGGCACGATTTTTTTCCCAAAGGGGACAATTATATTCAACTTCGTCCTTCACAGAAAGGCTTTGGACTACAGCTGGCTGCAGATCAAGGGGCAGATATCATCCAAACAGAATTCTTAAACAAAAGAATAGCTCTGTACTTTCCCCAAGAGGAGGCGCACCTCTCCTTACCGGAATGGGCTCTTGAAGAAGCCCTTCTTGTCAATACCGAGGGAGAGATCTTAAATGGAAACCAATTTGAAACTGATCGATTCTTCTCCTTCGTTCTTAACTCACCCGCAGATGAAGTTTACATAATTGTCCCCGAAGAAACGGCTCTGGCCTTGGAAGCACCGGATTTCTTCAGCACTTTTGAGGAGCTGGAAAATATGGTGGAGACTTATTCCCTGGCCGGGCCAGGAGAGCTGCAAGAGAGGGGTGTTCCTGTTTCTCCCTATTACATTGCTCCTGTAAAAGGTGGAGTTGATTATACTTTGGGAGGAGTAGCTGTGACCCCTTTCGGGGAAGTAATAAAGGGGGAAAAGGTGTTGCGGGGTTTATATGCCGCCGGAGAGATTGCGGGAGGGCTTCACGGCGAAGCCTTGCTGCCCGGAATGGCTCTTAGCGAAGCACTTTTTCTTTCCTGGACTGCGGGAAAAGCTTCAGCAGAGTACGTCAGCCATTAATTAAAAAACAAGGGCAGAAAAAAAATCTTTTAATTTCCGCTTGTGACTGCTAATATAAGAGGTGAAGAAAGGTCGAAAGGAGTACAAAAGCTTGCCACAAAAAAAGACAGGTATTACAGATACCACTTTAAGAGATGCCCATCAGTCCTTGATGGCTACGCGCATGAAGATAGGTGAAATGCTGCCTATTGCCCCAAAAATAGACCGGGTAGGCTTTCACTCATTGGAAATTTGGGGAGGCGCCACCTTTGACTCCTGTTTGCGTTACCTGGATGAAGATCCGTGGGAAAGACTGGCCCTTTTAAGGGAAAGCCTTCCCCAGACGAAGTTACAGATGCTCCTTAGGGGGCAGAACCTGGTGGGCTATCGCCATTACCCGGATGATGTGGTGGAGGCTTTTGTAAAATTGGCCCTGAAAAACGGGATAGACGTTATACGTATTTTTGATGCTCTCAATGATATTCGCAACCTGGAAAAAGCCATGAAGGCGACCAAGGAAGCAGGGGGACATGTCCAGGCCGCTGTCAGCTACACCATAAGCCCTCTGCACAACATTGACCATTTTGTGGAGCTGGGCATCCAGTTGGAAAAGAAAGGGGCTGATTCCCTCTGTATCAAGGATATGGCCGGACTAATCACTCCTTATGATGCTTATGAGCTGGTCAAGCGCTTGAAAGAAAATCTCAGCATTCCTGTCCAGCTGCATTCTCATTTTACCAGCGGGATGGCTGACATGTCTTATCTAAAAGCCATTGAGGCGGGCTGTGATGTTATTGATACCGCTATTTCCAGTCTTTCCATGGGGGCCTCTCAACCACCCACCGACAGCATGGTAGCTGCACTGAAGGGAACACCCTATGATACGGAGCTGGACTTGGACCTTATCACTGAAATAGCAAGCTACTTTAAAGAAATTCGCTCCGGCTATAAAATACCTATCGAAGTCATGGGCGTGGATACTGCTGTACTAATTTACCAGATTCCCGGCGGGATGATTTCTAACCTGGCCTCGCAGTTGGCCAGCCAAAACTCTTCTCATCTCTTTGAAGAAGTTCTCCAGGAAGTGCCAAGGGTAAGGGCTGAACTGGGCTATCCGCCGCTGGTGACACCTTCCAGCCAGATTGTGGGGACACAGGCTGTCATGAATGTCATGACAGGTGAGCGTTACAAAATTGTCCTGACAGAGGTAAAAAATTACCTTAAAGGATTATACGGCCAGCCTCCCGGGGAGATAGACCCGGATCTGCTTCGGAAAGTTCTGGGCAGTGAAGAATCTTTTAAAGGGCGGCCCGCAGATCTCCTGGAACCACAAATGGAAAAGGCGCGCGAAGAGGCACAAGACTTTATCCGAAACGAGGAAGACCTTCTTTCTTATATTCTCTTTCCCCAGGTGGCCCAGAAATTCTTAGAGGAAAGAAAAAACAATATTCCCGGTTTTGCTCATGATAAGAAAGAGGTGGCGAAAAACCCTTCCGAAGCAGATGCCGGGGATAAGATGACCGCCAAAGAGTTGCAGATGGATAATCTATATACTATTGATCAGGAACTGCTTTGGGAGGAAAATGGAGGAAAATACAGTGTATATCCCAGCGCATAGCCTATTTTATGTTGACAAACTCTTGCTGCTTTATATATAATTAGTAACAATTAATTTTGTAAAATTGAGTTTTAAAATGTGGTTTAAGCAAGGGCGGACGGTAAACCAGTTTAAGAGAAGAGTTGTTTTGCTTGAGGCGAGTAGCCCTTTAAAGGGCAATAAGGGTGGTGCCGCTGAGTAAGCCCCTTCGTCCCTTTCCGGAAGGATGGAGGGGTTTTGATTTAAATTTTAACTGAAAGTTTAGCCGGGTAGCATTTTGAGTATCCGGCAGGTTGGAGCAGCACAAATGGAGGGAGGTGAAGGTCTGATAATACCGTTCTTGCCGGTATCAGACCTTATATGAGCATTCAAATTTATCTTGACGGCCACTATGTACCCAAAGAGGATGCCAAAGTATCTGTTTTCGATCATGGATATCTTTATGGTGATGGTGTTTTCGAAGGGATAAGGGCCTATAACGGACGTGTTTTTAAGCTTCAGGAGCACCTGGAAAGGCTTTATGAATCCGCCAGGCATATTTTGCTGGAAATCCCCTTATCTTTAAAGGAAATGGAAGAAGCTACCCTGGAAACGCTCCGCTTGAATCAGCTTAGAGACGCTTACATAAGGATTGTGGTTTCACGTGGTCCGGGGGATTTAGGACTAGACCCGCGAAAATGTCCGAAGGCCACAGTGGTTATAATTGCTGATAAGATCTCCCTTTTTCCACAGGAATATTATGATCATGGATTAGAGATCATTACTGCGGTTACACGCCAGCGCATTTCAGATACCTTGGAACCTCGCATAAAATCACTCAACTACCTAAATAACATCCTGGTGAAAATTGAGGCAGCCCAATCAGGGGCTATGGAAGCCATCATGCTTAATTCAGAAGGTTACGTGGTTGAGGGTTCCGGCTCCAACGTCTTTATCGTGAACAAAAAGGGGGAACTGTTGACTCCGCCCACTTATCTCGGGATACTGGAGGGCATCACCAGGAACGTGGTTCTTGCCCTGGCACGAGAAGAAGGAATGGTAGTTAAAGAAACTCCATTTACAAGGCATGATCTTTTTATCGCTCAAGAATGTTTTATGACCGGCACTGCCGCTGAACTTATCCCTGTTATCTCCATCGACAGAAGAGAGATCGGTGAAGGAGTTCCAGGCTCCGTAACGAAAAAATTAATGGAAAAATTTCATGACTATGCTCAGAATAACGGAACCGGAGTATATTGAAAAAAGGAGGAACCATTATGCGCAGCGATTCAGTTAAAACAGGAGTGGAAAGGGCACCGCATCGTTCGCTTTTTTTCGCTATGGGGTACCACCCTGCAGAGCTGAAAAAACCTCTTATCGGCGTTGTGAATTCTGCAAACGAGATTATTCCAGGGCATGTGCACCTGGATAAAATAGCGGCAGCAGTAAAAGCAGGAATTTATGAGGCTGGCGGGCTCCCCTTGGAGTTTAATACCATAGGCATATGTGACGGAATTGCGATGGGCCACTCCGGAATGAAATATTCACTGGCCAGCAGGGAGTTGGTAGCCGACTCCGTAGAAGCCATGGTACAGGCTCACAGGTTTGACGCCCTGGTTTTTATCCCCAATTGCGACAAAATTGTACCTGGCATGCTCATGGCTGCTGGCAGGTTGGACCTTCCCTCAATTTTTGTCAGTGGAGGGCCTATGTTAGCAGGAGAATTCCAGGGGAAAAAAGTGGACCTGAGCAGTGTTTTCGAAGGGGTGGGTGCCGTTAAGGCGGGGCGTATGACAGAAAAAGAACTGGAGCAGTTGGAGCTTTCTGCCTGTCCGGGATGCGGCTCCTGTGCCGGCATGTTTACTGCTAATTCCATGAATTGCATGACCGAAGCGTTGGGAATGGCTTTGCCCGGGAACGGTACTGTTCCCGCTGTTTATGCCCACCGCCTCAGGCTTGCCAGGGAGGCAGGTATGAAAGTATTGGAGCTATGGGAAAAAGATATCCTCCCTTCCCAGATTATGACCTCCAAGGCTTTCCGCAATTCCCTGGCAGTGGATATGGCACTGGGGTGTTCCACCAATACCGTTCTCCATCTTCCTGCTATTGCCCATGAACTTGGGATCCGCTGGGAGTTGGAAGAGATAAATACTATCAGCTCCCGCACTCCTCAGCTCTGTTCGCTCAGTCCGGGAGGTTCACATCATATCGAAGATCTGGATCGGGTAGGGGGAATCGGGACGGTGATGAAAGAACTGCTTCGCGGCGAACTTATAGATGGAGATCTACTTACCGTTACGGCGGAAAAAGTATCTTCTAATATTGCTTTTGCTTCAGAAGCAGAGGGTACGGTGGTAAGCCTCTTAAAGGACCCCTACCGCGAGGAGGGAGGGCTGGCCATTCTATTCGGCAATCTTGCTCCCGGTGGAGCGGTCGTAAAGCAGGGTGCTGTTGCTCCGGAGATGTCTAACCGTACTCTCCGGGCGAGGGTCTTTGATCAGGAAGAAGAGGCCGTAGCTGCAGTGTTGGAAGGGAAGATTGTTCCGGGTGATGTGATCGTCATCCGTTTTGAAGGACCCAAGGGAGGTCCTGGTATGCGGGAAATGTTGGCCCCAACCTCTGCAGTGGCCGGCATGGGGTTGGATAAAGAAGTGGCGCTTATTACAGATGGTCGTTTTTCCGGTGCCACTAGGGGAGCTGCTATTGGCCATATATCTCCTGAAGCCATGGAAAAGGGCCCGCTGGCTCTGGTACAGGAAGGCGACACTATAAAAATTGATATACCGGGCAAAAGGTTGGATCTTCTTATTTCCGAAGAAGAATGGCAAAAACGAGAAAAAGAGCTTGCTCTGCCTCCTTTGAAAGTGCGTGAGGGTTACCTGTTGCGTTATGCTTCTATGGTTACCTCAGCGGGCAGGGGAGCTGTCTTGGAGGCGCTGCAGGCCGAGGAGGGAGAATAACAATGGAACTTACTGGTGCCCAAATGGTTTTGGCAGCTCTGGAAGCGGAAGAAGTTGAGGTTGTTTTTGGCTTCCCGGGAGGTGCCGTTTTGACCCTTTATGACGAGATATATAAGAGCGGTTTTAGACATATACTGACGCGTCATGAACAGGGAGCTGCGCACGCAGCGGATGGTTATGCAAGGACCACAGGAAAAACAGGGGTGGTTTTTGCCACCTCCGGTCCCGGTGCCACGAACCTGGTTACCGGCATTGCTACCGCCTACATGGATTCTATCCCTATGGTGTTTATTACCGGCCAGGTTGCTACTGCTTATATCGGCACAGATGCCTTCCAGGAGGCTGATATCACGGGGATAACTCTTCCCATTACCAAGCACAGCTACCTGGTAAAAGAAGTGGGAGAGCTGCCTCATGTTTTTAAGGAAGCATTTCATATCGCAGGGACCGGACGTAAAGGACCTGTCCTGATAGACCTTCCCAAGGATATTCAGGTGGCACAGGGAGACTTTAATTATCCTGATAAGGTAGAAATGCCCAGTTATCGGCCCACTTATGGCGGGCATATGAAGCAGATTACCCGGGCAGTTGCCGCTATCAGAAAAGCCAAAGCTCCTCTTCTTTACGCCGGAGGAGGGGTGATTAGTTCTAATGCTCATGAGGAGCTGCTGGAGCTTTCCCGTAAAGGCTCCATCCCGGTCACAACCACCCTGACCGGATTGGGAAGTATCCCTTCCGACTTCCCACTTTTTCTAGGCATGCCTGGAATGCACGGAACATATGCTGCTAACCACGCTATAAATGAAACCGATCTACTTATTACAATCGGTGCCCGGTTTGATGACAGGGTGACGGGGCGCCTTGATACTTTTGCACCGGGCGCGCGGGTTATTCATGTCGACATCGATCCGGCGGAGATAGGCAAGAATGTCATGGTAGATATTCCTATAGTAGGAGACGTTGAACTGGTACTGAAGGAATTTTTAAGGCATTTAAAACCCGGGGATACGGCGCAGTGGTGCGAAAAAGTCCAGGAGTGGAAAAGGAGGCACCCCCTGTATTATGAGCGGAACTCTTCTTTGCTCAAGCCCCAGTATGTTATCGAAGAATTCTCTCGCCTGACAGAAGGGGAAGCCATTGTAACTACAGATGTAGGTCAGCACCAGATGTGGGTAGCTCAGTATTATCGTTTTAAATATCCTCGCACCTTGTTATCATCAGGAGGATTGGGAACAATGGGTTTTGGGCTTCCTGCTGCGCTGGGTGCTCAGGTGGCCCATCCTGACCACCTGGTTATCTGTTTTGCCGGAGACGGGAGCATACAAATGAATTCCCAGGAGTTAGCCACTGCAGTTCACTACAATCTACCTGTTAAAGTTGCTGTTATAAATAATCAGTACTTGGGGATGGTGCGGCAGTGGCAGAAATTTTTCTACGAGGGACGATATTCCCAGACTTCCATGTCCGGCAGTCCCGACTTTGTTAGGTTGGCTGAGGCTTATGGCGCCACCGGCTTGCGTGTAGAGACACCGGCAGAGACTTCCTCCACCATAGAAACCGCGCTACAAACCCCTGGCCCCGTGGTTATTGATTTTGTAGTGGACCCGGAAGAAAATGTTCTTCCCATGGTAGCTCCCAACACCTCCATCGTAGAAATGATCGGGGGTGAGAAGGGGTGAAAAGGATTCTGGCGATACTTGTAGAAGATAGGCCGGGGGTTCTTGCCAGGGTATCTGGTCTCTTCAGCCGCAGAGGGTATAATATTCAAAATATTGCTGTGGGGCGCACCCTGGAGCCGGGCATCTCACGTATGACCGTTACCCTGGAGGCCGATCCCGTTACATTGGAACAGATCATAAAACAACTCAACAAGCTAGTTAATGTTATCAAGGTGGGAGATATGACAGAAGAGCCTTCTGTCGGGCGTGAGTTGATGCTGCTGAAGGTAAGGGCAGAACCTGAATTCCGCAGCGATATTCAGCAGATGGTAGAAACTTTTAGAGCAAGGATAATAGATATCTCTCCTGATTCCATGATTGTTGAGGTAACCGGTGATGAAGACAAGCTCCAGGCTTTTACACTTATGATGCAAGAGTTTGGAATCAAGGAAGTAGTAAGCACCGGTAATATTGCCCTGCTCAGGGGTGGAAAGGTGACTCGCGACGTTCGCTAGCCATGAAGAAAGAAAAACTTACTAAACGCTGCTAAGAATTTTGCTCTCCTGCAGGACTCGCAGAAAAAGGAGGAAAGGGTATGGGGATGACCATGGCAGAAAAAATCCTGGCCCAAGCCGCCGGCCGGGGTGAAGTGTCACCCGGGGAGCTTCTCAATGCCAGGATAGACCTGGCCTTGGGAAATGATATTACTGCTCCAGTAGCCATCAATGAATTTAGAAAGATAGGTGTGGAAAAAGTTTTTGACCGGGAACGGATAGCTTTGATACCGGATCATTTTACTCCTAACAAGGATATTCAAACCGCCGGACAGGTTAAGCTGATGCGTGATTTTTCCCGGGAGCAGGAAATTCTTCATTATTACGAAGTAGGACGTATGGGGATAGAACATGCTCTTTTGCCGGAACTGGGGTTGGTACATCCCGGAGAGGTAATAATCGGAGCCGATTCCCATACCTGTACATACGGTGCCCTGGGGGCTTTTGCCACCGGAGTAGGTAGCACGGATCTGGCCGCCGTAATGGCCACAGGCGAACTCTGGTTCAAAGTTCCCCCGACCATACGCATCATTTTCCAAGGCAAAATGGCTCCCTTCTTGGAAGGAAAAGACCTGATCCTGTATGCTATAGGAAAGCTGGGAGTTGAAGGAGCACGTTACTGTGCTCTGGAATTTACAGGGGAAGCTATTGAGAATCTGAGCATGGATGGACGTTTTACCATCTCCAATATGGCTATAGAAGCCGGTGCCAAAGTGGGGCTAATTCCTGTGGATAATGTCACTCACAGCTACCTGAAGGGTCGCGCTCGCAGAGATTATAAAGCTATTGCCAGCGATATAGATGCCCCAGTCCTGGAAGAATATCGCTGGGATGTCGATGAGCTGGAACCGCAGGTTTCCTTGCCTTTTAGCCCGGCCAATGCGCGGCCGGTTTCGGAAGCGGCCGGCACTCCCCTGGATCAGGTAGTGATCGGCTCCTGTACCAACGGCAGGTTAGAGGATTTGCGCACAGCAGCGAGTTTTATAAAAGGGCGCAAGGTTCATCCGAACGTGCGGCTATTAATTATTCCGGCTACCCAGGCCATTTACCGTGAAGCCATTAGAGAGGGTCTTATCGATATTTTTATCGACGCAGAGGCTGCTGTAAGCACACCTACCTGCGGTCCCTGTCTGGGAGGCCACATGGGGATACTGGCCCAAGGAGAAGTGGCCCTGGCTACCACCAACCGCAATTTTGTGGGTCGAATGGGTCATCCGGAAAGCAAAGTATACCTGTCGGGAGCTGCCGTCGCAGCAGCTTCAGCTGTTGCGGGTCGTATCGCCCATCCTGAAGAAATTCGGAGGTGACTTATATGGGCAAGATAAAAGGAAAGGCATGGAAATTCGGGGATAATGTAGATACCGATGCAATTATTCCGGCTCGCTACCTTAATACTTCTGATCCGGCAGAACTGGCGTCGCATTGCATGGAAGATGCCGATCCCGACTTTATGCAAAAGGCATCTCCCGGAGATATAATTGTAGGGGGAAAGAATTTCGGTTGCGGCAGTTCTCGCGAGCATGCACCCCTGGCTATTAAGGAGGCCGGTATTGCCTGTGTGATTGCGGAAAGCTTTGCCCGTATCTTTTATCGAAATGCTATCAATATCGGTCTGCCTATTTTGGAATCAGCAGAAGCGGCCAACTCTTTACAAGAGGGTGAGGAAGTAGAGGTTGACCTGGAAAACGGAGAAATAAAAGAGCTTACGGGAGGGCAAAAATATAAAGCGGTTCCTTTCCCTCCGTTTATGCAGGAAATAATTGCAAAAGGTGGACTTATCAACTATGTGAAGGAGAAGGTAAAAAAGAGGTAATCCCTGCTTAGAAAACCTCAAAGGTTTAGACAGCTTTCTCCGGCTGGTTGTGATTGTGTTTTTGCTGAAATAGTTTGTATAATGCTGGCTGCATTTAATAACAAGGACGGGAGGAGGTGTTTACCCGGTTTTTCTCCTTCAAAGCCGGGTTATTTATGAAAGGTTACGATACTGGACAGATACGCAATGTAGCTTTTATTTCTCACGGCAGAGCGGGCAAGACATCGCTAACAGAAGCAGCTCTTTACACTACAGGTGCAATTAACAGGTTGGGTAGGGTCGAGGATGGTAATACTACTACAGACTTCGATCCCGAAGAAGTTAAAAGAGGTGTTACCATTGGCTCGGCCCTGGCACCTCTGGAATGGAAGGGCGCAAAAATAAACCTTCTGGATACGCCGGGTTATTTTGACTTTGTAGGCGATGTGAAGGCAGCTCTACGAGTCGTAGAGTCAGCTGTGGTGGTTGTATGTGCCGTATCCGGAGTTGAGGTTGGAACAGAAAAAGTCTGGAGCTTTGCCGATGAATTTAAACTTCCCAGGGCTATCTTTATCAACAAGGTGAACAGGGAAAATGCTGATTTTGATAAAACCCTGGAACAGCTTCGGCAATTTTTTGGTGTCAAGGTATTTCCCTTGCAATTTCCTTTGGGGCAGGAAGAATCTTTCCGTGGAGTGGTAGATCTGGTAAAAATGAAAGCTCTTCTTTTCCAGGATGACGCCAGTGGCTCTATTAAAGAAGAAGAAATTCCTGCTGAATTTAACGACATGGCGGCAGAGATGAGGGAGAAAGTGATAGAAGCGGCTGCGGAAGCCGATGATGCATTAATGGAAAAATACCTGGAAGAAGAATCTCTAAGCGAGGAAGAGATTAATGGCGCGCTGCGAAAGGGCACACTGGAGGGGAAAATTGTACCTGTTCTCTGTGGTGCGGCCACCCTAAACTACGGCTTACAACCCCTTTTAGATCTGATAGTAGGAGCTCTTCCCTCTGCCGCCGAGAGAACTCCGGTTCAGGGGAAGATACCAGAAAAAGACGAAGAAACCACCAGGGAGCCGTCAATTTCAGATCCTTTCTCAGCCCTGGTTTTTAAGACCATTGCCGACCCTTATGTGGGTAGGGTTAATTACTTCCGGGCCTTTTCTGGCAAGATGAAGCCCGACTCCCAGGTTTACAATTCCAGCAAGGATAAAATGGAACGTGTCGGAAACCTTTTTTTCATGAGCGGGAAAAACCAGATTCAAAGTGATGAAATTGTTGCCGGTGATATCGGTGCTGTAACCAAGTTGTCCGCTACGGTGACCAATGACACTTTTTGCGATAAGGCAAATCCCATCGTTTTTCCCCCCATCGAATTTCCAGAGCCCGTCCTCTCCTTTGCAATGGAGCCTAAAGCCAAGGGAGACGAAGAAAAAGTTAGCTCTGGATTAGCACGCTTCCTGGAGGAAGATCCTTCTTTTTCCGTGGAAAGAAGGACTGATACCAAAGAAGTGGTGATATCGGGAATGGGAGATACCCATTTGGATGTTATCGTGGAACGGTTATCTAAAAAGTTCGGAGTAGAAGTAGAGCTTAAAACCCCAAAAGTTCCTTACCAAGAAACTATCCGCAGCAGCGCTTCCAAGGAAGGAAAGTATAAAAAGCAGAGTGGCGGACGTGGTCAGTTCGGCCATGTTCACTTGAGCCTAACCCCCATGCCCCGCGGCGAAGGATTTGAATTCGAAGACAAGATCGTGGGAGGTGTGGTCCCGCGCCAGTATATACCAGCAGTAGAAAAAGGAATCTTGGAAGCCATGGAAGAGGGAATCGTGGCCGGCTATCCTGTGGTTGACATCAAAGCCACTCTCTATGACGGTTCGTACCACCCGGTGGATTCTTCCGAGATGGCTTTTAAAATAGCTGGAGCCATGGCTTTCCGAGGAGCCATGGAGCAGTCCGAACCCATACTATTAGAGCCTATCATGGAGGTAGAGGTTATCATTCCCGAAAACTATATGGGTGACATCATGGGGGATTTGAACAGCAGGAGGGGGCGGATCCAGGGCATGAATCCCGGAGAGGGACTCCAGACCATCAAAGCCCAGGTTCCCCTGGCGGAGATGTTCACATACGCCATAGATCTTCGCTCTATGACCCAAGGCAGAGGTTTTTTCACCATGAAGCATTCTCATTACGAAGAAGTTCCTTCTCACGAAAGGGAAAAAATTGTGGCAGCGGCTAAGACAGCCAAAGAAGAGAAGTAGTTAGGGCGGGACAAGGGACCAGTCCACGTGACGTGTCCTGCCCTTTGAAAGTTTTGGGCCTGTTTGAGTGTTTGAAGAGGCCTGCAACCTTTTCTGCGGGGGTGCATTCTTTGGCAAAAGGAAAAAAGTTAACTGTTGCTGTTCTTTTTGGGGGAAGGTCCGGCGAGCATGCTGTTTCTCTGAAATCTGCAGCTTCGGTTATTGAGGCTATGGACAAGGAGAAGTATAACATTGTACCGGTAGGGATTACCGAGGACGGATTTTGGTTGGCTGGGGGCAACCCCATGGAGGCCTTGCTCCAGAAAGATATCCCCGGCTCGTGTTTTTATGCTTCACTGGCAACTAAACCTTTCGCTTCCGGGCTGTTGCTTTTGGATGTAGGTTCCTCAACAGAAGCGGAATCATTTATTCCCCTGGACGCTGTTTTTCCTGTTCTGCATGGAACATACGGAGAAGATGGCACCGTCCAGGGGTTATTGGAAATGGCCGGCCTTCCTTACGTGGGAGCAGGAGTGCTCTCTTCTGCTGCAGCTATGGACAAAGCAGTCATGAAAATTCTTTTTCGCCATAATGGTCTACCTCAGGGCGATTTTTTTTACTTCAGCACTTTGCGCTGGGAAGCAGAAAAGGAGAACCTTGTTGCTCTTATAGAAAAGAGGTTTGGCTATCCCTGCTTTATAAAACCTGCCAACCTGGGTTCCAGTGTAGGCGTCAGCAAGGTCTCTTCAAGGGATATGCTTTACAGGGGGGTTCAAGAAGCGCTTCGCTATGATTTGAAGGTGGTAGTGGAGGAGTTTATTCCCGGTCGCGAATTGGAATGCAGTGTCCTTGGAGATGAAAACCCGCTGGCGTCTGTGCCCGGCGAGGTGATTCCCTGCAATGATTTCTACGATTACAAAGCAAAATACCTTGATGAACGTTCACGGCTTCTGATCCCTGCCCCGCTGGAACCAGGGGTGGAGGAGGAACTCAGGAAGTTGGCGTTATATGCCTTCCAGGCTGTAGAATGCAGCGGGCTGGGAAGAGTTGATTTCTTTTACCTTGAAGAGGAGCAGCGGATCTACGTAAACGAAATCAATACCATGCCCGGCTTTACAAATATCAGCATGTATCCCAAACTGTGGGAAGCTAGCGGATTGCCTTATGTGGAACTTATCGACAAGCTTATTGAAATAGCCCTCTTGCGCCATGCACGTAAGACCCACCTGGAAACAAAATTTGAGGCCTAATCATTCATACCATTAACCGACTTGTTTAAAGGTGTTCTATGTAGTAAAATGGGATAAAGCTGAACAGGGTAAGGCTATTTTGGAGGAATAACAGGAGGCTTGTTGGCATGGCAGTGAATAAAGGTACGTTCAGGGTGAAAAAAGGCATGGCCGAAATGCAAAAAGGCGGGGTCATTATGGATGTGATCAACCCGGAACAGGCAAAAATTGCTGAAGCAGCGGGAGCTGTTGCGGTAATGGCCCTGGAAAAGGTTCCTGCTGATATCAGGGCCACCGGTGGTGTGGCCCGCATGGCAGATCCGGAGATTGTAACTGCCATCATGGAAGCGGTAACAATTCCGGTTATGGCTAAATGTCGTATCGGCCACCAGGCAGAGGCACAGATACTGGAATCTCTTGGTGTTGATTATATCGATGAAAGTGAAGTTCTAACCCCTGCTGATGAAAAATATCATATAAACAAGCACAAGTTTACAGTTCCCTTTGTCTGTGGAGCAAGGGATTTGGGGGAAGCTCTGCGTCGTATCGGTGAGGGGGCCGCGATGATCCGGACCAAGGGGGAGCCTGGCACCGGGAACGTTGTAGAAGCGGTGAGACATTTGCGACAGGTAATGGCCCAGATACGCCAGGTAGAAACTGCACCGGAGGAGGAATTAATGGTTATTGCCAGGGAAATCGGAGCGCCATACGAACTGCTGAAAGAGGTAAAGACTCTGGGCAAGCTTCCGGTGGTGAATTTTGCTGCTGGTGGCGTAGCCACGCCCGCCGATGCGGCTCTTATGATGCAGCTGGGTGCGGACGGTGTTTTTGTAGGCTCGGGCATTTTCAAGGCCCGCGATCCCCAAAAAAGAGCCTATGCCATCGTAGAAGCCACCCTGCACTTTGACGATCCCGAGGTCCTGGTAAAAGTTTCCAGAAAAATAGGAGAGGCTATGGCCGGGATTGATATGGCCATGTTAACTGATGCCGACCGCATGCAGATAAGGGGTGCTTAATAAAAAGTAATGCCTGTTTTTGGAAAAGGGATTGCAGCTTCCTTCTGAAAGGACAAAGAAAGGCAGTGAAAGGAAATGAACGACTTCAAGGATCTAAAAATTGGAGTGCTTGCTCTCCAGGGCGCTGTCTCTAAACATATGGAAGCTGTGGAAAGATGTGGTAGCACAGCTGTGGAGGTAAGAAAAGACCCTTACCTTTTAAAGGAACTGGACGGTTTGGTGCTTCCCGGCGGAGAGAGCACCACCATCGGGAGGTTGGGAAGTCTTTACGGATTCCAAGAAGAGATATACAAATTTGCTGCCAGGGGAAAGCCCCTGTTTGGCACCTGCGCTGGCCTGGTGCTTCTGGCAGAAGAGGTGGAGGGGCAGGCCCCTATTCTTTCCCTGATGTCTGTTTCCGTGAGACGCAACGCTTATGGCCGGCAGCAGGAAAGCTTTGAGGCGGACCTGGAGGTTAAAGTGCTGGGGATTGAGCCTTTTTGTGCTGTCTTTATACGTGCCCCTCTCATTACTTCCGTTAGTCCAGAGGTAGAGATATTGGCTAAATTTGAAAATGCTGTAGTAGGAGCTCGCCAGGGTAATATTATCGCTACGGCTTTTCATCCGGAATTGACTGACGATCTGCGTTTCCACGGTTATTTTCTGCAGATAGCTATGGAATGCAGGACCACCAAGATGACTTCCACAGCATCTTAAGTTCAACCAAACTATAATAAAACTTTGACTTATTGCCTAGAGCCGGTTAGAAAAAAATAGAGGAAAGGCGCTGCCTTTCTTTTTATTTTGCCCAAAAGATGATACAATGAAAAGAAAAGAAAACAAACTTTCCAAAAAATGAATATTCCGTTAGACGGAACACAGTCCTTATCTTTTTGGTTTCGAGCTTCAAGGAGTGAGTGGTAAGGGGATGCCGGGAAACCTATCACCTGGAACAAAAAAGTGGTACCCTGTAGTTATGTTCGGCTTGGGCCTTGCCCACCAGATGGTTGCCCAGTGGATTATATATTTCTATTCGCCACCGCCTTCTGTGGAGATGACATTTTACCTGGATATCGGTAAAGTCAGTGTGGCAATGGTTATGGGTAGAGTGATTGATGCCTTGAGCGATCCCGTGGTGGCTTTTTTCAGTGATCGCGCACATTCCCGATGGGGTCGGCGTAAGCCTTTTATGTTATGGGGCGCTTTGTTTTTACTCCTTTCCTTTGTGCTATTATGGCGACCTCCAATGGAAGGGGCCGCTGCAGTTAATTTTCTGTGGGTGACAGTTTTTCTCTGTTTTTTCTTTTTCTTCTACAGCGTTGTTGCTGTTCCGTACCTGGCGCTGCTTCCGGAATTAGCCCGAGACGATGGGGAAAGGGTTGCTCTTGCGGTTAAGCAGATTGCTTTTTACGGAGGTGGAGCCGGTATGGGCTTTTTAGCTTCATCAATTTTAGGGCCCCTGCTGGGACTTCCCTCGCTCACGCTATTTTTTTCAATACCCATAGCTTTTACCCTGCTTTGGCCCACCATGGTAATCGAAGAAAGGAAGGTTTCCACTTCGCCCGAACTCCTTTCCGTGAGCTGGCTTAAAGCCTGGTCCTCACTGGGGAAAGATAAGATTTTTCTTTTCTGGGTAGCCACCCAGGCTTTCACTTGGGCTGCCGTAATCATGCAAGTAATGCTACTGCCCTATCTGGCCACATCAATGCTGGGTATCAGTTCTTATCATGACCTTTCCCCCTTAGCTCTGGTGATTTTGCTGCTGGGTGGGGGAACAGGAATTGGTCTGACCTATAAAAGAGTAAAGAAGAAAGGGAAAGATGTCGCCTATCGCAATGCTCTGCTGCTGGCCGGAATCTTTGTGGCCCTCTTTTCGCTGGCCGGCGGGGAACTGTTACCGGGAACAGCCCAGGTGCATGTTGCCTTGCTGCTTGCTGCAGCTGTCGGACCGATATTGCTGCTGTTGGTTTTACCGAATGCGGTAGTAGCTGAGATATCCGAGCGGCGTAGGTTGCAAAAAGGTGAGCAGAGGGAAGCTATGCTTTATGCTAGCCAGGGACTGGTGGCAAAACTATCCATGGCCGGAGGCTCGGCAATTTTAGGCCTTTTTCTTTCTCTTTTTCCTTTAACAGCTGCAACCCAGGATGGGCTGCGAATCTCTTATCTGGGCTCAGGAATCTTACTTCTCTTGGCAACAATTTTCTATCAGCGCTTTTTATACCATAAAGTTTTTAACTGGTATTAAACACCGCAATTTCACGTATTCAGCTATAATACCAGTTTTAATCTCAGTTAATCAGCTATATGGAAAGGATTATATTTTATGACCACTAATGGCTCTACACTCCCTACTGCATATGATCTTTACCTCTTCGGAGAAGGAAGTCTCTTCCGTGGTTACAAGGTGCTTGGCGCACATCTCCAGCAGGAGAGCGGAAGTAAAACCAGTGGTGTTCGTTTTACTGTTTGGGCGCCCCATGCCCTCCAGGTAAGAGTGGCGGGGGAATTTAATAACTGGGATGGGCACCAACACTCTCTGCGGATGTTAAAGGATTCGGGTATCTGGTCCCTTTTTATTCCTGAAGCCAGGGAAGGACAGCTTTATAAATACGAAATTCAAGGCCCCGGGGGTGAAACGTTCTTAAAAGCGGACCCTTTTGGCTTTGCTGCCGAACAAAGGCCGGGGACGGCTTCACGGATTGTTTCCCTGTCAAAATATACCTGGGGAGATAAAGACTGGCGGCAGGAACAAAAGAAAACTCACCCCCACGAGCGTCCTCTTCTTATCTATGAGGTGCACCTGGGTTCCTGGAGGCGAAGCGAAAACGGGGATTTTTATAACTATCGCCAGTTGGCTGAAGAATTAGCGGACTATGCCGTCGATATGGGCTATACTCACCTGGAGCTGCTTCCTTTAACAGAGCATCCCTTTGACGGCTCTTGGGGCTACCAGGCTACGGGTTACTTTTCTCTGACCAGCAGGTACGGGACTCCCCAGGATTTCATGTACTTTGTGGATCTCTGTCACCAAAAAGGCCTGGGAGTTATTATGGATTGGGTTCCCGGACATTTTTGTAAAGATGCTCATGGCCTGGCCCGCTTTGACGGGACCCCCCTTTACGAATATAAAGATCCGCACCGTGCTGAAAGCCCGGAATGGGGCACTCTCTGCTTCGACTTGGGCTGCCCCCAGGTGCAAAGTTTTCTGATCTCTAACGCCCTTTTCTGGATGGATGTTTACCATATTGACGGCTTTCGGGTGGATGCCGTGGCCAGCATGCTCTACCTGGATTATGGCAAAAAGGGCCGGGAATGGCTTCCCAATATTTACGGCGGACGTGAAAACCTGGAGGGCATTAACTTTTTGCAGAAACTGAACGCCCAGGTATTTAAATACTATCCGGAAGCCTTGATGATTGCTGAAGAGTCCACCGCATGGCCCCAGGTTACCAACCCCACCTATACAGGAGGTCTGGGTTTTAACTTTAAATGGAACATGGGCTGGATGAACGATATACTTTCCTACATGGAAATGGACCCTGTGTACCGCAAGTGGCATCATAACCGTCTTACCTTTTCTTTCTGGTATGCGTTTTCTGAAAATTACATTCTCCCTCTTTCGCACGATGAGGTGGTTCATGGTAAAAAAGCTCTGTTAGAGAAGATGCCGGGCGACTATTGGCAGAAATTTGCCAACTTGCGACTCCTCTACGGGTATATGGCTCTCCACCCTGGAAAAATACTGCACTTTATGGGCGGAGAATTTGGCCAGTTCCGGGAATGGAGCGAGGAACGGCAATTGGACTGGAACCTGCTGCAACATGAAAAACATCGCCAACTACAGCATTATGTGATGCAGTTAAACTTTTTTTATCTTGGCAAAGAGAGCCTCTGGGAACTGGACAGTGCAAAAGAAGGATTTGAGTGGATCGACCCTCATGATTATAAACAGAGTATCGTTACCTTTGTGCGAAAAGATAAAGGGGTAAAAGGATTACTTGTAGGGGTCTGTAATTTTGCACCTACGCTACACGAGAATTACAACATTGGTGTTCCTGAGCCAGGGCTTTACCGGGAAGTTTTTAACAGTGACAGGGAAGAGTATGGAGGATCGGGGCAGCTGAACAAGATGCCGCTACAGGCATCTTCATCGGCATGGCACAACCAGCACTTTAGCCTGAGAATAAAAGTTCCTCCCCTGGCGCTGGCTATTTTCGAGCCTGTATAATGATGCAGTAAGGAGGGGGAAGGATGGCCAGGCGCAAAGAAAGTATTGCCATGCTTCTGGCAGGAGGAGAGGGTAAAAGGCTGGGCTTTTTGACCAGGTTAATGGCCAAGCCCGCTCTCCCTTTTGGAGGAAAATACCGTATCATCGACTTTACACTGAGCAATTGCACCAATTCGGGCATTGACACTGTAGGGGTCCTGACCCAGTACGAGCCGTTGATTCTCAATTCTCATATCGGCGCGGGTACCCCCTGGGATCTGGACATTAGAAGCGGTGGAGCAGCCATTCTTCCTCCCTTCGTTCGGCAGGACGGTGGTAAATGGTACAAAGGAACTGCTGACGCAATCTACCAGAATTTTTTCTTCGTCGAAAAATATGATCCTTCCCACGTCCTGGTCATCTCCGGAGATCACATCTACAAAATGGACTATGACCTTATGTTGGCCTATCACCGCGAGAAAAAGGCCCAGGTAACCATTGCCGTAATAGAGGTTCCCTGGAAAGAGGCCAGCCGTTTTGGAGTGATGAGCAGAGGTGAGGACGGGCGAATTCAAGAATTTCAAGAAAAACCTGCCCATCCCCGCAGCAACCTGGCCTCCATGGGAATCTACTTTTTCGATAAGGACATTTTAAAAGAATACCTGGAAAAAGATGAGGCCAATCCTGAATCCAGTAATGACTTCGGAAAAGACGTCATTCCTTTAATGTTAAAAGACGGCCTCCACATGTATGCCTATCCTTTCCGGGGCTATTGGAAAGATGTAGGCACCATCGAGAGCTTTTGGGAAGCCAATATGGACTTGCTTTCCCCGACGTCAGGATTAAATCTCTATGATAATAGCTGGCCTATTTACACCAGGAACCTGAATCAAACACCCCTCTACATCTCCCAAGAGGCAAAAATCACCAACTCCCTGGTCAATGAGGGCTGCTCTGTTTACGGAAGCGTGGAACGTTCAGTGCTTTTTTACGGTGTTCATGTGGGAAAGGATTCTATTATTAGAGATTCAATTCTCATGCCCAACGTTAAGATTAATGAAAAGGTGGTAGTTGAAAAAGCTATCATCGACGAAAATACAGAGATCGGCAGTGGTTCCCTGGTCTCGGGGTTGCAATCTTCGCGAGAGGAGATAATCCTGGTGGAAGAGAACTGCAGCATACTTCCTAATTCTGTATTAAGAGGAGAGTAGCCATGAAAGATGTGCTGGGTGTTATTAACGTAGATATAAGAGACGATACTTTGGGTGAGCTGACCCGTCCGCGTTGTATTGCTTCCGTTCCCTTCGGTGGAAAATACCGCCTGGTTGATTTTATACTCTCGAGCATGGTCAATTCGGGGATTCAGAATGTGGCTGTCTTCCCCCTTAACAACTATCGCTCCCTTATGGAGCATCTGGGCTCCGGGCAGGAATGGGATTTACACCGCAAAAAAAACGGTCTTATCATACTTCCTCCCGTTTATTATCCTGCTGCTAACTATAAAGGCGATCTTTTTAACTTTTACAGCCACCAGGATTTTTTCAACCATCGCCGACAGCAGTATGTTCTTATCTCCGGAGGTAATATGGTGTGCAACCTGGATTTTACCTCTGCCTTCAAATTTCACTGCCGGGAAGAGGCTGATATAACCCTTTTTTATAGTGATAAAGATGGCCTTAAAAACCAGATACTTTCCCGGGGACTGGAAGTGGAAGAAGGAGGCCGTGTTCGGCGTATTGAAAAAACGCCCGGAGAATTGGAAAGCAGCAAAAAGCTGCTGGGAACATACCTGCTCTCCAAGAGATTTCTGCTGGAGATCGTTAAAAGCAGGCTCAACTCAGATTACGGAGATTTGTTACAAAATGGTATTATAGACAACATAGACTCTTTGAAAATTTACGCTTTTCCAGCTACGGGTTACATAGGAGTTATTAATTCCGTGCTCCAGTATTACAGGTGCAGCATGGATTTGCTATACTCCCGGGTGCGGGAGGAGCTCTTCTCTGGCAAGGGCCCCATCTCTACCAGGACGAAAGACGATCCTCCCGTCGGCTACTTAAACGGCGCCCAGGTAACCAACTCCCTGCTGGCAAATGGTTGTCAGATCGCTGGAAAAGTAGAAAACAGCATTCTTTTTCGAGGTGTAAAAGTGCACCCTGGCGCACAGGTTAAAGATAGCATCATTATGCGCCGTGGAGAGATAAAAGAAGGTGCGCGAGTTCAAAACGCCATCCTGGACAAAGAAGTAAAGATCTCCAGGGGAAAAACCGTTACTGGTAGAAGCGGCCTCTCGGTTCTTATTCCCAAAGAAAAAGAAATATAATAAAGGTGAGTGATAAAAGAATGGAAGTGCTGTTTGCAGCCTCAGAAGCTGTTCCTTTTATTAAGACTGGAGGCCTGGCTGATGTTATTGGTTCTCTGCCCTTAGAGCTCAGGAAAAAGGGGGTGGATGCCCGCCTCATCCTTCCTCTTTACAGGGATGTGCCTTTCCCGTTCAAGGAAAAAATGTCTCTGCGAAAAAAAATGCCCCTTTCTATGGGATGGAGATATCAGCACTTCAGCCTTTTAGAACTGGAGTCGGAAGGGATGCCTGTATACTTTATCGATAATGAGTACTACTTTGATCGTCACGGAATCTACGATTTCAGGGATGATGCCGAAAGGTTCGCCTTTTTTTGCCGAGCCGTCTTGGAATCACTACCTTACCTGGGATTTAAACCGCAGATCCTGCACACTCATGATTGGCACACCGGCCTTGTCAACCTTTTTCTAAAAGCTCTTTACGGGCAGCATCCTTTTTTTCAAGATATAAAAAGTGTATTCACCGTGCACAACCTAAATTACCAGGGACTATTTCCCTGGGAAATGTTAGAGGAGTTGTTGGACCTGCCTGAAGAGTATTATTCCATGGAAGGGATTGAGTTTTACGGCCAGGGAAGTTACCTGAAAGCAGGCCTCGTTTTTGCCGATTATCTCACAACTGTGAGTGAAACCTATGTAAGGGAGATCCAGACCCCGGAATACGGGGAAAAGCTTGAAGGGCTGCTTCAAAAAAGAAAGCATAGCCTCTCCGGGATCATAAACGGCATAGATTACCAGTTTTATGATCCCACGGGAGATCCCCAGGTTAAGTTTCCCTACAGGGCTTCTTATACTGAAAAATGCAAAAACAAACCCTTCTTGCAGGAAAGCCTGGGACTTCCCCAAAACGAAGAGATTCCACTGGTAGCCTTTATCAACCGCCTGGTAGAGCAGAAAGGACTGGACCTACTGAGAGAAGCCTTGGAGGAGATTATGGCTTTGGAGCTGCAGCTGGTCTTTCTCGGTACCGGAGAGCAGAAATACGAAGCCTTTCTGCGGGGGGCTTCTTATGATTATCCGCACAAAATAGCTGTGCAGCTCCGCTTTGACGAACAGTTGGCGCGACGTATCTACGCTGGGGCCGATCTGTTTCTAATGCCTTCCCTCTATGAACCCTGTGGTATCGGGCAACTGATCGCCTTGCGCTACGGGACAATTCCACTGGTAAGAGAGACCGGTGGCTTAAAAGATACAGTACTGCCTTTTGATGCCAAAACAGGGGAAGGAAACGGTTTTGTTTTTACCGAATATAAAAAGGAAGCGCTCCTCTCTACCCTGAAAGAAGCCTTAAAGACTTATCAAGACAGGGAAAAATGGGCACTTATAATGAAAAATGCCACAGAGATGGATTTCAGCTGGAAGAGTTCAGCAGAGCAGTATCAAAAGCTTTACAGCAGTTTGCTGCATAATTAAAAGACGGTGGTGTTGGGGTTTTATGTTTCGAGACAAAGATAGCTTTAAAAATGCTTACATCCAGAAACTGGAGCTGTTAAGGGGTACAAGCCTGGAGGAAGCAACGGATGCGGATAAGTATATCGCCCTTGGAGTTCTCATTAGGGAATATCTGACCAGGGGCTGGATTGCAACCAACGAACTCTATAAAAACGCAGGTGTTAAGCAGGTTTATTATCTCTCCATGGAATTCTTATTGGGAAGGCTCGCAGGTAACAACCTTATAAACCTGGGTATAAGAGAACTCTGTGCGGAAGGTTTACAAGAGTTGGGCATTGATCTGGATAGGCTTGAAGAGCAGGAACCTGACGCAGGTTTGGGTAATGGCGGCCTGGGACGTTTGGCAGCTTGCTTCCTGGATTCCATGGCGTCCCTGAACCTTCCCGGTCACGGATGCGGGATCCGTTATAAATACGGCCTTTTTGAGCAGAGAATAATTGATGGCTACCAGGTGGAGCTACCCGAGTATTGGCTGCGGGAAGGTAACGTTTGGGAAATCCGCAAATCTGATAAGGCCCTTGAAGTCAAATTCGGCGGCGATATCCGCCCGGAGTGGCAAAACGGCAGGCTCGTTTTCCACCATGAAGGCTACCAGGTGGTTATGGCCGTTCCCTATGACATTCCCGTCTGCGGCTATGGCAGTCCCCTGGTTAATACTCTTCGTCTCTGGAGCGCCGAGGTAGACCCTCAGTGCCATGATTATTTTACCTCTGCCCATAACGGCCAGAAAAAAGCTCTGGATAATAAGTACGAATCGGAGTCCATCTCTCAATTTCTCTATCCCGATGATACCTATCATGAAGGCAGGGTGCTGCGCCTTAAGCAGGAATACTTCCTGGTTTCAGCAAGCTTGCAGGGGATTATTCGTCGCTTTAAAAAGCATAATGACTCTTTGAAGAACCTTCCGCAAAAGATAGCCATACATATAAACGATACACACCCGGCCCTGGCCATACCGGAACTGATGCGCCTGCTCATGGATGAAGAAGGCTTGGGCTGGGAGGAAGCATTCCACATTACCGGACAGGTTATCTCTTATACCAACCATACCACCCTGTCCGAAGCACTGGAAACCTGGCCGGAAGATGTTTTTAAAACCCTTTTGCCCCGTATATTCATGATTGTGGAAGAGATGAACGAAAGTTTCTGCCGTGGACTATGGGAAAAATACCCGGGCCAGTGGGGGAAGATCGGAAAAATGGCCATTATTGCTGATGGACAGGTAAAAATGTCACATCTGGCGGTTGCAGGAAGCCATAGCGTTAACGGGGTAGCTAAAATTCATACAAAGATCCTGAAAAAAAGAGAGATGAAAGATTTTTACCAGGCCTTTCCCCAAAAATTTAACAATAAGACCAATGGGATAACACACCGTCGCTGGCTTTTAAAAGCCAACCCCGAACTGGCAGAGCTGATCAGCTCTGCAATCGGTCGGGGTTGGATCAAGGACCCCATTCAGCTTAAACAGCTGCAAGGTTATGCTCGTGACAGGGCCTTTCAGGAAGAGGCTCAAAAAGCTAAGAATCAACGCAAACAATTCCTGGCCCAATATATAAAGGAAAAAAACGGGGTGGCGGTGGATATAAACTCTATTTTTGACGTGCAGGTTAAGCGCATACATGCTTACAAAAGGCAGATATTAAACGTGCTCCATATTATGGAGCTCTATAATCGGCTTAGAGAGGATCCGAGCCTTGATATACATCCTCGTACTTTTATCTTCGCCGGGAAGGCGGCACCGGGTTATCTGCTTGCCAAAGATACTATAAAACTGATTAATACAGTTGCTGCTGCAGTAAATTCAGATAAACATCTGCAGGATAAAATCAAGATGGTATTCCTGGAAAATTACCGTGTTTCCCTGGCGGAAATGGTCATTCCCGCGGCCGATATAAGTAAGCAGATCTCCACGGCCACGAAGGAAGCCTCAGGCACGGGCAACATGAAATTCATGATGAATGGGGCTGTTACACTGGGCACACTTGACGGTGCCAATATAGAAATATTGGAAGAGGTGGGCAGTGATAACATGTTTATCTTTGGCCTCTCACCCAGTGAAGTGCTAAGCTATTACCGCTCCGGCGGATATCGATCTGTGGATATATATAACGAAGAGCATAGAATAAGAAAGTTGATGGACCAGCTTAAACAAGGATTTCCTTCTTCGCAAAATAAGGAATTTAAGGAGATTTACGATCTACTGCTCACCGAAAACGATGAATACTTCGTCCTGAAGGATTATTTTTCCTATGCAGAAGCTTGTGATAGTGTCGATAGGCACTACCGGGACCGGGGCAAATGGTTGGAAATGTCCATCACCAATATTGCCTGTTCCGGGAAATTTTCCAGCGATCGCACCGTCTCGGAGTATGCAGAGGAGATCTGGGGAATAGAACCTGTAAAAGAGATCGCGGCACAACAGCATTCCTCTTAAGCTTGAAAAAATGTAAGCATATGGCAGGGAGGTTTTCTACGCAAACCCGGTGTTTTACTTTGCCATCAAAGCCTTCATTTTCGTGATAGGAGTATTTTTTTGTCAAATGTAAAGATTTACCACAATACCCATACTCTCTTCTACAGAAACCCTTTCGGAGCCTTGCCCTGCGAAGATGAGTTAGAACTAAGGCTAATGGTAAGAGCAATTGACCCGTTAAAAGAGGTAATCCTGGAGCTTTACCGTGAGGAAGCTGGAGGCGGGAAAAGCGTTTCCAGAATACAGTTAGAACTTATGCAGGTAAAGGGAGAGGAAAGGATTTACAATACAAAGCTTCGCATGCCTTCTTTTCCTTGCCTTCTATGGTATTTTTTTAGAGTGGTTACAGGAGATAATAAAACCCTGTATTATGGTAGCGACGCTACAGGAATGGGAGGAGCGGGCCAGGTAGCAGAAACTTTACCTCCTCCTTACCAGGTGACCGTTTACAAAAAGGATTTTTCCACCCCTTCATGGTTCAAAGATGCCGTAGTCTACCAGATTTTTGTGGAACGCTTTTGCAACGGGATGGAGGAGGGAAAAGTGTTGAATCCCAAAAAAAACAGTCTCCTCCATTCTCATTGGGATAACAAGACGTTCTATATCAGGGAAATGGGCAGCGGCAAGGTGGCCCGCTGGGATTTCTTTGGGGGTAACCTCTATGGGGTAAGAAAAAAGCTTCCTTACCTGAAGGCCCTGGGGATAAAAGCTATTTATTTTAACCCTCTCTTTGAATCCCCCAGCAACCATAAATACGATACAGGTGATTACCATAAAATAGATCCCATGTTTGGCGATAATGCTTTCTTCGAGCAGCTTTGCAGTGAAGCAGAAAAGCTGGGAATCTCCGTAATTTTGGATGGTGTCTTCAGTCATACTGGTAGCGATAGTATTTATTTTAACAAGGAAGGCAACTACGAATCCCTGGGCGCCTTCCAATCTCCTGAATCACCCTACTTCTCCTGGTTTTCTTTTAGCGAATACCCTGACAGCTATGAATGCTGGTGGGACATAGATAACATGCCCAATGTTAATGAACTGGAACCGTCATACCTGCGTTTTATAATCTTTGATGAAAACAGTGTTTTGAAGTATTGGGGGAAAAAGGGTATCAAAGGGTGGCGCCTGGATGTTGTAGATGAGCTTCCCGGTGACTTTCTTCAAGAATTTCGCCGCGCCCTGAAGGAGATGGACCCTGATTCCGTTCTTATCGGAGAGGTGTGGGAAGACGCTTCCCACAAGGAAAGCTATGACAGAAGAAGGGAATACCTGCTGGGGAAAGAGTTGGACGGGGTTACCAATTATCCTTTTCGCAACGCCCTGGTGGATTTTTTGCTTCTTAAACGCAATGCTGTAGAGATTAACAGAACCCTGATGAGCATTTATGAAAATTATCCCCGCCCCCATTTTTTTAGTCTCCTCAATCTAATCGGCGGGCATGATGTTGCCCGTATCTTTACAGTCCTTGGCGAAGCTCTTCCCCAAGAATTAGACCGGGAACATAAACGGAGCATCCAAAAGACCAGGTTGAAAGCAGCAGCTCTCTGGCAGTTCACCTTTCCTGGCGCACCTTGCCTCTATTACGGCGATGAAGTAGGAAGTGAAGGAGGCAAAGATCCAGAAAACCGGGGCACTTTTCCCTGGGGAGAAGAAGACGGAGAACTGCAGGATTGGTATCGTCGACTCATTGCTTTACGCAACCATTATGATGTCTTGAGAACAGGCCGCTGGCTCCCACTTCACGCCGAAGAAAAAGTCTACTGTTTTGTTAGATTGATAGAAGGAGGCAGGGATGAGTTTGGAGCAGAAAAGAAAAATAACATGGCACTAACAGCTATAAATGCCGATCCCTGGAATCAAGCATTCCTCTTGTTGGATATAAGCGCTTGGAGCCAAGAACGGATGATAGATCCACTGGACGGTTACTCCGAGATCCCTCTTCAGGAAGGAAAATTGGCTCTGACCCTGGAGCCCTTGGAAGGCAAGGTCCTACTCCGGGAACGCTGGGGTGATAACTACGGCAGCAGGAGGGAAAGCGGGATTCTTCTACATCTAACATCGCTTCCCTCTCCTTATGGCGTTGGAGGTATGGGTAAAGAAGCGTTTGAGTTTATAGATTTTTTAAAATCGAGTGGGCAGAGCCTATGGCAGATCCTGCCCCTAAACCCTCCCGCCCTGGGGGAGTCACCTTACCAGTGTTTCTCCGCCTTTGCCGGCAACCCACTCTTAATAGATCCGCTGCGGCTGCAGGAAGAGGGGCTTCTGTCTCATTCGGATCTGGAATCCATGCCTCTTTTAGAGGAAGACCGTGCTGATTTTGAGTTAGCCAGGAGGATTAAGGAACCCCTTTTGCGCCAAGCGTTTATTAGATTTTTGGAGCGGGGCGAAGAGAATTCTCCCCGGTACAGGGAGTTCTGTGACTCAAATAGCAACTGGCTGGAAGATTATGCTCTTTTTAGCGCTTTGAAAGTGCACTTCGAAGGGAAGAGATGGAATGCCTGGGAAGAAGGGGCAGCCTTTCGCCAACCGGAGGAGTTGGAGAGATACCGCCGCCTCTTGAAAAAAGAAGTGGAGTTCACAAAATTTCTGCAGTACATATTTTTTACTCAGTGGAGGAAAATACGGGACTATGCCGCAAGCAAAGAAGTAAAGATTATCGGGGATCTGCCCATTTTTGTAGCTCATGACAGCTGCGATGTCTGGGCTAATCCCTCCCTCTTTCGGCTGGATGAAAAGGGTGATCCGCTGACCATGGCAGGCGTGCCTCCAGACTATTTTAGCGAGACCGGCCAACTATGGGGAAACCCTCATTATCGCTGGGAAGAGATGGAGAAAGACGACTTCCTGTGGTGGAGAGAACGGCTGAAAGTTCTGGCAGGGCAGGTTGATATTATTCGTATAGACCACTTCCGCGCGTTTGAAGCATATTGGGAAGTTCCTGCAGGAGCGGAGACTGCTGTTAACGGCCAATGGGTAAAGGGACCAGGAGAGATTTTTTTCGCAAGCGTGGAAAGAGATCTGGGAGCTTTGCCCCTTATAGCTGAAGATCTGGGTTATATCACCCCTGCAGTGGACGAACTGAGGGTTCGCTTTGACCTGCCGGGCATGAAAATACTGCAATTTGCTCTGGAAGAGGGAAATGGGGGCTTTCACTTTCCTTTATATGATAAAAACAACGTTCTTTATACAGGCACCCATGACAACGATACCCTGTTGGGCTGGTACCGGAACAAGGGGCGTAAGGGGCTTTTGCCGGGGAAACCCCAAGAAGAAAAGGATATTCCATGGTTTTTCATAGATATGGCACTGCGTAGTGACGCGGAAAAAGTAATCATACCGCTGCAGGATATATTCGGACTGGGTAGTGAGGGGCGCATGAACTCCCCCGGAACTATAGAGAATAACTGGCGTTGGCGCTTTTCCTCCCGCTGGTTAAAGACCGGGCGGGGAGAAAAACTGAGAAAACTTACCCAAAAGTATAACAGGGGCCTTTAAGTGAATGAAACAAGAAGAGGAATATGCAATATTATGCAGAATATTAACTTAGAGGTGAGCCTATTGGAAGAGCAGTTCAATATTCTCAGTTATTTAGGCCAATATAAGTCAAATTATAAGGATTACAATGATATAGCGAACAATGAAGCCCAAGAAGGCCACAATAATTTTTTGCTGCGGGAGAAGACAGCAGAAAATGAGGATAGCTCCCTGGAAGAATGGAAGAAAGTCTGCCTGGAATGCAGGAGCTGCTCACTGAGAGAAGGAGCAAGCGGGGTAGTTTTTGGTGAAGGTGATCTCCGGGCCGGGCTCATGTTTATCGGGGAGGGGCCGGGAGGGGAAGAAGATAAACTGGGCCGCCCCTTTGTAGGAAAAGCCGGCCAACTTCTGAACCGCATCCTGGCAGCAGCTGGCCTACAGCGGGAAGAAGTCTACATAGCAAATATTGTTAAGTGTCGTCCTCCCGACAATAGGGCCCCTCAGCGAGAGGAGATTGAGACCTGTCTACCCTTGCTGGAGAAGCAAATAGAGCTAATTGATCCCCTTCTCATGGTATGCCTGGGTGCCGTTGCCTCAAAAACCCTGCTCCGCCCAAATTTTTCTATCACCAGGGAGCGGGGCAATTGGAACGAATTCGGAGGGCGCCCGTTGATGCCTACCTTTCATCCAGCGGCCTTGCTGCGCGACCCTTCCAAGAAAAGGCCTGTATGGGAAGATATGTTGAAAGTAATGGAACGTTATCGTGAGCTGAGCGAAAAGGAGCGCTGATAAGATGGAGAAAAAGATTCTCCTGGTAGAAGACGAACAAACCCTGGCCAAAGCCTTGAAATTTAGCCTTGAAAAAGAGGGCTTTCAGGTAGTGGTTGCCTACGATGGGCAAGAAGCCCTAAATTTTTTTGAAAATGATGAAGCAGACCTTGTGGTATTGGACCTTATGCTTCCCAAGATAGATGGTTTTGAAGTCTGCCGGGCGCTCCGCCGCCAGTCCGATCTACCCATAATTATGCTTACTGCTCGTGATGAGGATATAGACAAGATTTTGGGGCTGGAACTGGGGGCCGACGATTATATTACCAAGCCTTTTAACACCAGGGAGCTAATAGCCAGGATAAAGGCTATTTTGAGACGTGCCGTTCCACAGACCGATCTTGGTAAAAAAACTATCCGTATTGGTGCAATGAAGATAGATCTTATCAAACACCGTCTTACTATCAAAGACAAGGACATCCCCCTTACTTCCAGGGAGTATGCTCTTCTTAGTTTTCTCGCTTCTAACCCTGGCAAAGTATTTTCCAGAGAACAGCTTCTGGAGCAGGTATGGGGATATGGCTACGGGGGAGATGCCCGGACAGTAGACGTCCATATCAGGCATTTACGTGAAAAGATAGAAGAAAATCCCGCTGAACCAGACTATATTCTCACCGTTTGGGGCACCGGTTATAAATTCAGGGAGGGGTAAAATATCTCTTAATGATCAAGAGCATACGCCTGCGCATGACGATTACATACCTCCTGCTTATCTTGGCGGTAATGCTGGCTACCGGCATTGTTCTTTTAAATATGTTGGAACAGCATTACCTGGCTACCGAGGAGGAAAACTTACAGCGCACAGGAGGACTGGTAGCTGAGCTTGTTTCTACCTATTTGCGGGAAGAGGCCGATCCGGTGCTCCTTAGCAGCGTGGCGGAAACTTTTAGCAGACAGATTGATGCACGGGTAGTTATCGTCGATCCTCAGTACCTTGTAGTGGGAGATTCTGTTCGTATAGGTGGAAGGCTGGGCACTGAGTTGGAACGAGAAGAAGTGGAGGCTGCCTTGGAAGGGCAGGTGGGGCAAACCATCCAGTACAGCCAGCAGTCTGAGCAGTGGGTAATGCAGGTAGCGGTCCCGGTGGGAGAGAGGGTTTCTCCACAGGGAGCGGTTTTTCTTTCTGCTTCACTGGAACCGGTCTACGACGCGCTCTCCACGATTCGCCAATTCATGTTTTTCTCAACCCTTTCGGCGGTTTTACTGGCTGGAACCCTGGCGGTTCTTTTTGCACATCACCTGACCGTTCCTATTAAAAGGTTGACAGATGCTGCCCGACAGATGGCAGAAGGGGACCTGGAGCAGAACATTCCCGTTAACAGAAGGGATGAAATAGGGCAGCTGGCAGAACAGTTTAACATTATGGCGGAAAAAGTAAAAGGGATGAACCAGCGTCTTACCCGATTTGTGGGCGACGTTTCTCACGAATTACGCACTCCCCTTGCTTCGATCAACCTGTGCCTCCAGTCCTTGCAGAACTACGAAATGAAGCCGCAGGAGCAGAAGGAGTTTTTGGAGGATATAAGCCAGGAGACCCAACGCATGATCTACCTGGTAGAAGACCTGTTGGAACTTACCCGTAGGCAAGAAGTTACCGAGCAGAAAGATATAGTTCCTCTGCGTCCTGTTCTGGATGAAGTTTTGGAAACTATCATTCCCAGGGCAGAACAAAAAGGCTTGCAGTTCTTTACCGAGATAGATGAAAATTTGCCTTTGCTCCAAATCTCTGCAGAAGCACTGAAGAGGGTTCTAATAAACCTGTTCGATAACGCGTTGAAGTTTACAGAAGAGGGCGGCTGGGTAAAACTGAGCGCTTTTTGTAAAGAGAATACAGTTCAAATTATGGTAGAGGATACCGGTTGCGGTATCCCGGAGGAATCCATTCCCTTTGTTTTTGAGCGCTTTTACCGGGTAGATAAAGCCCGCTCCCGCCTGTTGGGTGGAACTGGACTGGGTTTGGCTATCTGCAAGGAAATTGTGGAACTTTATGGGGGAGAAATTAGTGTAACAAGCCGGGAAGATGAAGGGAGCATTTTTTCATTTACCCTTCCGATAGACCCAACCCTACAGACCGAGAATGATTCTTTTCCGTTAGAACCGGGTGTTTACGGTAGTTGAACAGAGGGGATTAATTATTATGAAATCTTAAGAAATAGATAATATGTGCTTAATGATTTTGGTTTAAAATGGAACGTGGTGCCAGGAAAGGCATATTATATGCTTGGTGTAATATTTTTATTTTTCTTTTGCAGGAGTGAGGCAGATTTTGAAATCAAGATATTTCAAGAGAAAAAATGAGCAAAACAATTTTCATAATGATAAAGGCGCATCCCGCGAGGAAAAGGTGAGGCTTTTTCGGGCCCGTTTATTGTTCCTGCTTTTAGCTTTTATGCTGTTGGGGGCGGGTACAAGCGGTTGCGAGTGGGGTGTTTCCCATTCGGAAGAAGTTCCAGTTGAGCCCACTGTGGCAGGGCAAGGCAATGATGAGGACAACATCTTGTTGGGACGTTTTACGGTGGTGAACCCGGAGATAGTCATCTATGAGCTTGCTGTTTCAGACAGCGGGGAAGAGATCCTTTTCAGTTCCGATGCCCGTGCAATAAATATGCTCGATGATCAGGGTCGCCTTTTGTGGGAAGCATTTTTTGATGGAAATCCTGTTGATGCCGCGATTACTTCTCTTGGAGATTATGTCGCCGTGGGGACAGACGAGGGCAAGGTGATTTTTTTTAGCGGAGAGGGGCGCAAGGTGTGGGAAAGCTCTTTTCCCGGAGAGGTTTCCCGGATAGCCCTTTCTTCCGGTGGGGAATACCTTGCTGTAGCGGCTTACGACGAAGAAGAAGATCGCCATACTCTTTACTTTTTCAGCAAATGGGGGCAGCTGCTGTGGGAGAAGGAAACAGCACTTATTGAAGACCTTCACCTCTTGCCCTGGGGAGAGCTCTACGTAGTGGAAGAAAGAGAAGAACAGAAATATCTTGTTGCTTTGAGTGAAAAAGAAGTCATGTGGGAAGAAGAGGTTGACCGAGTTTCTTTTTCCGAAAACGGACGCTACTTTGCCGCTTATTATGAAGGAGAGTTGTATTATTATAATATAAGGGGCGATTCTCCAGAGCTGCTGTGGAGTTATTCCTCGGAACAAGAGGCAGATTGGCTGGGAGTAACGGAAAGAGGAGAGCATGTTATTGCTTACAGCACCTTTGCCGGAGGAGAAGACAATCTTTTCTTCCTGGATAGGGAAGGAGAGCTTTTATGGAAAAAAAGAATCCCCGGAGGAGCCTTAGTGCAGCATTCCAAGGGAGGAGAGAAAATAGTGGTGTCTTCCTGGCAGGAGTACAGCGAGGACTTCAGTAAAGTAATGGTAGTAGACATTGAAGGTGATATCGTCCAAGAAGTGGAGATGGCCAGCCGCATTGAGAAAATAGCACTTTCTGATACGGGTAGTATTCTGGCTTTGGCTGCCAGCGATGGCAATATCTTCATTTTGGGTATATCAGCTCCAAGAGCTATCCAGGCTGAAGGCGAAGAAGTAGACGTTGAGAACGGGGTTATGTACAGGCCTATTGTCCAGGATATAGATAGAGAAGAGCAATTTGTCACCTTATACTTCTATGATGAGCGCGGCATGCAGCTGATTCCGGTAAATAGAAAGGTGAACGATTCCGAGAACCTCTTACAGAGTGCGGTCGATGAACTGGTTAAAGGACCCAGGCGTCTCAGCGGTTTATCCAGGACTATTCCTAAAGATATTTCCCTGGAAACATGGCAGGAGGATGACCTGGTTTACCTGGATCTGCCCCCGGAATTGAACCGCATGGCCGGCTCTGCCCAGGCCGGCGGGATGATCGATTCCTTACTGCTGACTGTTTCCGAGTTTTCAGCCGTTGGCGGAATTTCGTTTCTTGTGGACGGGCAGCCCGCTCAAGCTTTTGGCACGGAAGAGCTGCCCCTGAAGAAGGTTTTTCCGCCGAAACATTTGGCAGAAAATGAGAAGAAAATATATATCCCTTATTTTTCGGGGACACGCTATTATATTTTGCCTCAAGAGGCCGATAACTTGCCCGGGCGTACTGGCAGGAATGACTCAGCGGAAGAGATGGTAGATGCTATACTCTCGGAGAGCAGGCGGTTTCTACCGCTGGTGCCGGAGCTAAGAAGCATAAGGGTTACCGAAAATGAAATTATCCTGGACTGGGAAAGCTGTTTTGAAAAGCTGTTTCCGGAGGATGAAGAGGCAAACAACCCTGAAGAGGAAGCCCTCGCAAAGCTCCTGGTTGATGCTCTCTTGTTAACATTAGCGGAAAACTTTGCTCCTGATGAGTTGGTTTTCAAGGTGGAAGGGAAGCAATGGTCTCCTCCCAATGAGGAATTGGTACTGCAAACAAAACTGCAGCGTCCCTTCTATATCAATCCGGAATAAAAACGATGTAATCAACAAGTATGCGCCATGAACACGGCCCTACCCCGCCTTCTTCCATGGGGGCGGGCTTTTTTGCATCTCCTTTGCGAGCAGGTTGTTTTTCGGGACCTTTTAAGATAAAATGAAAGGAAATATGGAAAAAATTTACCCTGGCAATCAGGCGTTAAGGATCGTGATATCTTGTTGCAATTTAAAAAAGAAATCGCTCTACTTCTTTCCACTTTTACCGGTATGGAGCCCCGGGAGATAGAATCAAACTTGGAAGTTCCTCCTGCTCCGGAGATGGGTCAGTACGCTTTTCCTTGTTTTCTTCTTTCTCGTCGCCTTAAAAAGCCACCCCCCGTTATTGCGGAAGAGTTGGCTTCCAAGATAGAGCCCGGGGAATACCTGGAGAGGGTGGAAAATAAAGGACCCTACCTGAACTTTCATATTCGATTCTCCCAATTGTCCCGTCGCCTCCTCCTGGAGGTTGTAAATGCTGATCAGAATTTTGGGAGCCTTGACCTGGGGCAGGGAAAGACTGTCCTTATAGATTTTTCGGCACCCAATATTGCCAAACCTTTCGGGGTGGGGCATTTGCGTTCCACCGTTATCGGAAATGCCCTCTACCGTATTTATAGCGCACTAGGCTATCGGGTAGTGGGAATTAATCACCTGGGAGACTGGGGTACCCAGTTTGGCAAACTGATCGTGGCTTTTAAGCGCTGGGGAGAACAGGCAGAACTGGAAAAGGATCCAGTCCATTACCTTTATCATCTTTATGTTCACTTCCACCAGGAAGCAGAAAAAGATCCTTCCCTGGAAGAGGAGGCCAGGACCCAGTTTAGGAGCCTGGAGAGAGGAAGCCGGGAGGCTCTGGATCTTTGGAAGAGTTTTCGATCCCTTAGCCTGCGAGAATTCCAGCGCCTTTACCGGTTTATGGGGATAGAGTTTGACAGCTACCATGGAGAGAGCTTTTACAACGACAGGATAGAGGAGACTATTAACCTTCTGCAGGAAAAGGGCCTGGCCACAGAGAGTCAGGGAGCTCTGATAGCAGATCTGGAACCTTACGGTCTTCCTTCCTGCCTCCTGCGAAAAAGTGACGGGGCGGCCCTTTATATTACCAGGGATCTTACCGCTGCGATTTACCGTTTTGAAACGTACGGCTTCTCAAGGCTCTTATACGTTGTGGGAGCTGAACAGACGCTTCACTTTAAGCAGCTTTTTAAAATTTTGGAATTGCTTGGCTTCCCGTGGGCTAAAGATTGTCTCCATGTACCTTTCGGACTTATCTATTTTAAAGACGGAAGAATGTCTACCAGGGAAGGAAAGGTTATTTTTTTAGAAGAGGTTTTAAACCGTGCCAGGGAACTGGCTTATGATATCATAAAGGATAAAAACCCGGCCCTTGAAAACAAAGAAGAGGTGGCCAGGAAGATCGGGCTTGGGGCGGTTATATTCGGCGATCTTGTAAATGACCGTATCAAAGATGTGGAATTCGACTGGGAAAAGGTGCTGGATTTTTCCGGGGAAACAGCTCCATATATCCAGTACTCTCATGCCCGTATCTGTAGTATCCTGCGCCGTGGGGAAGAAAGCGGTGTCTCGATTTTACATCAGGATAGAAATGCAAGCGCTGTTGTGAAGGAAGATCTGCCCGATACAAGACTGCTAAGCTCCCCCGAAGAAAGCGAACTCCTGATCACCATGGCTCGCTTTCAGGAAGCAGTTATGCGCTCTGCCGATGATTTGCGCCCTTCCGTTTTGGCTCGTTATCTGGTAGAGCTGGCCCGAGACTTCAACAAATTTTATCATAACTGCCCTGTGTTAACGGCAGAGGGCGGATTGAAAGAAGCGCGCCTGCTTCTTGTAAGTGCTGTACGCATTGTGCTGCGTAATGGCCTGGACTTGTTGGGCGTGGAAGCTCCGGAAGAAATGTAAAGCAAAAGGAGGCCTTGCTATGTTGGATATGCGCTATATACGCGAAAATGTGCAGGAAGTTCGCCGTGCTATGGAAAACAAGGGTGAAGAAGCGGCCCTGGATGATTTTTTAGGCCTGGACCAGGAGCGTAGGGAGATTTTGAAAGAGGCAGAAAACCTGAAACACCAACGTAATAGCGTCTCTAAAGAGGTCGGCCGCTTAAAAAAAGAAGGTGAAGATGCAGATCAACTGGTAGAAAAAATGCGCCAGGTTGGTGTGCGTATCAAAGAGCTGGATGAGAAGTACAAGGATCTGGAGGAGCGCCTGGAGGATATCTTATTACACATTCCCAATCTACCGGATCCCGATGTTCCGGTAGGGTTTACGGAGGAAGATAACATGGAGGTGCGCCGCTGGGGGGATCCCCCTCAGTTCGATTTTGAACCTCGGGCACACTGGGACCTGGGAGCTGCGTTAAAGATTTTGGATTTTTCTTGTGCGGGGAAGATAACCGGCTCCCGCTTTGTTCTATACCAGGGTATGGGAGCGCGACTGGAAAGGGCACTGATCAATTTTATGTTGGACTTACACACTTCCCATCATGGATATACAGAGATTTTGCCTCCTTTCATGGTTAACAGCCAGAGCATGATCGGCACCGGGCAGCTGCCCAAATTTGCGGAAGACGCTTTTCATGTGTCCGATACCGATTATTGGCTAATCCCCACAGCCGAGGTCCCAGTAACTAATATGCACCGGGATGAAATTCTGGAAAAAGAGCGGCTTCCTTTTTATTACGTAGCCTATAGCGCTTGTTTTCGTGCCGAGGCTGGCGCCCACGGTAGAGATACCCGCGGCTTGATCCGGCAGCATCAGTTCAACAAAGTGGAGCTGGTGAAGTTCACCATTCCCCAGCAGTCCGACGAGGAGCTGGAAACGCTGGTAGGTAGTGCGGAGAAGGTGCTGCAGCTCTTGGGGCTTCCCTACAGGGTTATGCTGATGTGCACAGGAGACCTGGGCTTTGCTGCGGCCAAAAAATATGACCTGGAGCTCTGGTTTCCTTCCTATGGAACCTATAGGGAAGTATCTTCCTGCAGTAACTTCCGAGATTTCCAGGCCCGCAGGGCCGGGATTCGCTTTCGCCCTGCTCCCGGCGCGAAGTCAGAATTTGTGCATACCCTGAACGGATCCGGCGTGGCTATAGGTAGAACCCTGGCGGCTATCCTGGAAAACTACCAGCAGCAGGATGGTAGTGTAGTGGTTCCGGAGGTCTTGCGACCCTATTTTCCCCCTTCCCACTCTGGCTTGATAACAAAATAGACCCTATCAAGACTTGAGCGGGCAATCTTCTGGCCCCTTTATGCCTTTTTTGAAAATTATGCAGGAATAATCAATTTAGCGTCGAAATAAGAATAGTGATATTTCTTTTACTATGAAAAAAATTTGGCAGCGACCTATGCAAAGGTCCGGGCAGAAGGTTCAGAAGCTGTCTTTTGTTTTAGCTAAAACCGGGGTCCTTTGATATCCTGCCTGGAAACAAACGGCACTGCCGTAAAAAACTACAGGAGGTGTTTAGTCCTGGTTTAAATATTGGCCAGGCGTAATATTGAGTAGAAAAGGAGTAGTAGTACGTAATCCGTACAATCGATTAACTGCGGAGCAAGTGGAACTGGTGCATCGTACTTCCCTGGCACTGTTGGAAAAGCCCGGAATTCTGTTTTACAACAGGGAGGCTGTGGGGATGCTGGAAAAGGCGGGGGCGAGTTCTACCCCCACCAGGGAAGGTGAGCATGAAGCCTGGTGGGTAAGCATTCCCCCGCGCGTAGTAGAGCAGGTGCTGGAAACTGTTCCCCATAAGATAACCCTGGGTGCCAGAGATCCCGAACACAGCTTGCAGTTGGATACAGAAGAGATGAGGGTCCATTTTGGTTCAGGTTCGGAAACTAATATCTGGTTGGAAGTTCATCCGGAAACGTTTGTCTCCCAGGATAATCCCCAAAACAAAAGAGTGTTTCCCGCCATAACTCGCAGAAGGGGGACTGTGGCCGATCTCTGTGTTTCAGCCCATCTGGCTGAAAACCTGGAGAACCTGGATTTTTTCCTGCGCAATGTAAATGTTCAGGACAAGGATATTACCGAAGAAAACAAGGACGTTAACAAGTTTTTTGCTTCGCTCAACAACACGTCAAAGCATGTTATGGGAGGCCTTACCGATTTTCGCCAGCTGGATAATGTGGTTAAGATGGCAGAGATTATCGCGGGTGGTCGAGAAGCGCTAAAGGAAAATCCCCTGGTTTCTTTTATCACCTCGGTGATCAAAAGCCCTTTACAGGTAGTGGATGAGACTGCCGAGAAGCTTATGGCGGTATCCCGCATGGGACTTCCCGTAATCATATCTACCTCACCCCAGGGAGGTTCTACAGCTCCTATAGATGAGGCAGGGATGGTGGCCCAGGTAAATGCAGAGGTGCTTACGGGAGTTATTATTAACCAGTTAGCCGCACCGGGAGCGCCGGTTATTTACGGTGCAGTGCCCGTTCGGGCGCGCATGGACAATCTGCATGATATGTACGGTGTGCCCGAGCTCTTTCACTATAATGCTTGTTGCGCTCAAATGGCCAAGCATTATGGGATACCCTGTTATTCCACTGCAGGAGTAGGTGACTCCAAGGTGCCAGGAATGCAGGCCGCAGCGGAAAAAATGCTTACTCACTCAACCGTGCCGCTGGCTGCCCCGGGCTTGATCCATTATTCTTTTGGCCTATTGGAGAAAACAATGACTTTTTCTGTGGAGCAGGCCCTGTTGGACAATCACCATATTGGCATGGCCAAGTTCTTATGCCGTGAACCCGAGGTCTCTACCGAAACAATGGAAGAGCAGAAAGATATTATCAACAAGGTAATGAACAGCCCAAACAGGCTTTACGCCCGTTATGCCCGTCGCGCCCTGCGCCGGGGTGGGATATTCCCCAATTATCCCTTCCAGGGCGACTTGGAGGACCAGGACGATACACTGTTGGAAGCTCACGCACAGGTCCAAAAGCTGCTTTCCAATCCACCAAATCACCTATCGCAGGAGATCTGCAAAGAGATATTTGACCGTGTTCCAGGCCTTTTGGCTCGTCTTAATCCCTATGCGGAGTGAAGAATGGTGCCTTCATATGCTTTGCCGCAGCACTTGTGAAGATCCGGTGGCTTAGCTTAAGGTTTCCGTAGGAGGAATATCACCAAAAAACGAACGTATATTCGCTTAAGGAGGAAGGGTTATGTCAGAAGACTATATTGAAAAAATTGTTTCGAATGTTCTGCAAGGACGCAGGGATAAGGATGATGAAGGTATAGATGAAGGGTTTGAGGGGCAGCCGGGTGTTACCGAGCTTGTCGAAGAGGCCCTTGAGCAAGGCATGGATGTAGAGAAGATCCTCGCTGAGGGATTAAGCCGCGGCATGGAATTGGTAGGAGAAAAATATGAAACAGGAGAATACTTCATTCCCGATATGCTTTCTTCAGCGGAAGCTGTAGGCGCAGCCATGGAGATTATGGAGCCCCACCTTGTTAAAAAGGGAAGCAAAGAGGGTAAGGGGAAAGTGATCATGGCTACTGTGGAAAAAGATATTCACGATATCGGCAAAAACCTGGTCTCTATTATGCTTAAAGGCGCCGGATTCGCTGTAGTTGACCTGGGTATTAATGTTCCGGCCAGCCGTATCGCAGATGAAGTAGAAAAAGAAGAAGCCGGCCTTATAGGGCTTTCCGCTCTTCTGGATACCACGATGCCCTTAATGGCTAAGACCATTAAAGAACTGGAGAGTAGGAATCTACGGGATAAAGTAAAAGTGATCATCGGCGGAGCACCAACTTCAGATCAATTTGCCCAAGAAATAGGAGCTGATGCTTACGGAGCGGATGCATTCGCTGCAGTTACTCTTGCCGAAAAACTTATGGTAAGGGGGGATAAATAGACAATGAAAGCTAATGAAGCTTACCAAGAAGCGGTTGCTCATGGTCGATACAGTGAACATGTCCGAAGTCTGCGCGGAAAATATGATCATGTTCGAGTGGTCTGGGAAGATATGATTACCTGCTTTTTCTTGAGGCCTTACCTGGAGTCCATCGTGAACGAAAAGAAAAAGGAGAAAGAAGGGCTGCGTTTTTATGACCTGGGATGTGGGACCGGGGACGGTTACCAGCTCCTTAGCACTCTTCCGGCCAAGTCCCGGCTCTCGGAACATGATAACCGCCTTATACCGGAAGAGCTTTTAGAGCATTATAAAGGAGTGGATCTGAGCATTGAGCTGCTCAAAGAAGGTGAAAACCTCCTGGGGCATTACGATCATGTCAACTTCTGCAAAGGTGATTTTTCCGACGGGCTTCCCCTGGAGGAGAATGAAGCGCCCTATGATCTCTACTTTACCTCCTACGGGACATTTTCGCACTGTACAGACCAGGAGATAGAAAAGCTGTTGATGGATATCGCCAGGCATGGCCATGATGGCAGCATTATTCTCGGGGACTGGGTCGGTCGTTACTCTTACGAGTGGCAAAACTTGTGGACTCAAGATATTCATCAGCGCCCCTATATTGATTACAAAATCAATTACCTCTACGACGAGGAGCAGCGAGACGAAATAGAGGTTTCCTCTTTTCCAATGAGGCTCATGACTCCACAAGAGGTTTCAGAGATTGTGGATAGAGCTTCCCAAAAAACTGGAGTTGACCTGGAGATTTTGCGCTTTTTTGACCGTTCCATTTTTGTGGGGCGCCATATGGAGACGGGAACCTACAATGATAACCCCCAGCTTCTCCGTCTGATGGTCTCCTCTCTTTTTGAGCCCGGCCTGCGTACCTATTTCCCCGACCTGCTGGTCGACTACCGCCCCAAGGAAGGCTTTGCCTGGCAGAACAGGATACTTTCCAACCTGGCGGGAGCCTGGAACTCCCTCATAAATTATACAATCGATCTGCTGGAACATTATGACAATCGGGGCGCCGCTCACCCCAGGGAGCCGGAAACTTCTTTCCCGGCCTTAAAGAAAGGGTACAAGGCCATGAAAGTTACAGTGGATGCCAGCCGTGAACTTTACGGTGATGTACGCGCCGATCTCATCGAGACTCAGCTGGGACTGGCCCTGCGCAGCTTGGAGATGAGCTTGCAACGGGGTATGGGGTTGGGACACGGGCTGGTGTCGATCATTCGTGTAACCAAGTAGTAGTTATAAAACAATCGATTAGGAGGCTGTTAAATGATACATGGTGAACAGGGTGGGCGCTTCAAACCTCTCACCGACAAAGATATTAACTCCATTCATGAAATGACTGTGCGTCTTATGGAAGAAGTAGGGGTCAAGATTCCCAACAATCAGGCGCTGGAGATTTTTGAACAAAAAGGGGCAGGTGTTGACCACGAAACCCAGATTGTGAAGATCCCACGGTCTATGCTGGAAGAAGCGGTAAACTCTGCACCTTCTAAGGTGGTCCTCTGCGGCCGCAAAGAAGAGCATGATCTGACCCTGGAAGGCTCTCGTACCTACTCGGGAACCGGTGGGACAGTGCTGAATTGCCTGGACCTGGAGACTGGCCAGCGGCGACCCACAACCCTGGAAGACGTTAAAAACTTTGCCCTGATAACCGATGCCCTTGACAATGTATCCTTTTTTGTGATCAACGTATACCCTACGGACCTGCAGTTGCAGGAAGTGGATGTTAACCGCTTTTTCCACTCTTTTTCCAACACCTCCAAGCATGTGATGGGTGGAACCTATACCTTAGAAGGCCTTAAGCGAGTGATACAAATGTCTGAGATGCTGGCCGGCGGGCCTGCCAAATTAAGGGAAAGACCTTTTGTTTCTTTCATAACCTGCGTTATGAGTCCAATGTTGTTGGATAACAAGTATACCGATTTTCTCATTGAAGTGGCACGCCAGGGCTTGCCCCTGGCGACACCTGCTGAGCCGTTGGCCGGTGCTACCGGCCCTTGTACACTGGCCGGCACTATCGCTACCAATAATATAGAAACCTTGACCGGGGTTATCCTGGCCCAACTGGTAAACCCAGGCACCCCAACTCTTTATGGTTCCGTGGCTACCAACATGGATATGAAATCAGGTTCTTACCTGGCCGGAAGTATTGAGTCGGGGTTGATCAACTCCGGTTTGGCACAGATGGCTCAACATTACGGTATTCCTTTTTATGCCACAGCAGGTATGTCTGATAGTAAATTGCCTGACTGCCAGGCGGGATATGAAAAAGCTGCTACTTCAATGATAGCCTCTCTGGCCGGTGCCAACTATATTCATGACGCTGCGGGGATCCTGGAGTTCTGCACAACTGCTTCTTATGAGCAGATGGTGATCGATAACGAGATTATCGGTATCTGCCTCAGAGCCGTAAAGGGAATAGAGGTTAATGAAGATACTCTTGCCGAAGAAGTGCTCCGTCGTGTTGGCCCGGGCGGAAACTTTCTCTCGGAGCAGCACACGATCAAACATTTTCGTAACGAATTTTACTATACGAAAGTTTCGGATAGGCAGTCCAGAAAACTTTGGGAAAAAGATGGTTCCCTGGATGCCGCTGAGCGTGCCAGGAGGATTGCCAAAGAATTGTTAAAGAATCATCAGGCAGACCCCTTACAGCAGGGGCCACGGGAAAAAGTCCAGGCAGATTTCAAGGAGATCAAGTAAGACCGCCAGACCAGGAAGATCAATTAATAAGGAGTGGTTTTTATGCTTATTATCGGAGAACTTATTAACGCCACACGCAAATCGGTGCGGGAGGCTGTTATCAACCACGATAGCGATTTTATTCAGGATTTAGCCCGGCAACAGGACGAAGCCGGTGCAGATTATATAGATGTCAATGTGGCTACCGGCAGGGGAAAAGCTGAAAAGGAAGTAGAAGATATGAAATGGGCGGTAGAGTTGATCAAAGAAGTAACACAGAAACCTTTGACAATTGATACTACGAGTATAGAAGTTTTAGAGTCAGGCTTGAAAGCGTTCGGTCAGGGAGCCATGCTTAATTCGATCAGCGCTGAAGAAGGGAGATTGGAACCCTTCCTGGAACTGGCTCGCCAGTACGATTGCTCTGTTGTTGCCCTCCCTGCTACCGATAAAGGTATACCCAAGGATGTGGAAGGCCGGCTCCAGGTGGCCACTGAAATATTAGAACGGGCTGAGAAAATGGGTTTCTCGAAGGAGAGTTTTTACTTTGACCCGTTGGCTTTTCCCCTGGGTGTTGATGACAAAAGCGGCGAGGTAACCTTGGAGTCACTGCAACAATTCAGAGATAAACTGGGTGTTAAGACTACAATCGGTTTGACCAACATTTCTCACGGCCTGCCCCAGCGTGCTCTTCTCAATAGGACATACCTGGTTCTGGCTATGGGAGTGGGCCTGGATTCTGCCCTTCTTAATCCCTTAGATAAGGCGGTAATGAGTTCTGTCTTTGCCACCCGGGCCTTAACAGGACAAGACCCGTACTGTGGAAAATATCTACGGGCTTTCCGCAAAGGCGTTCTGGTTATATGATACTCAACAGGAAAGGAGATTTTTATTTATGTCAATGATGGAAGAACTATCTAAGACTATAATTGAAGGAGATATCGATGGGGTAAAATCCCTGGTACAGAAAGCGTTGGATGAAGGCATGGAGCCGGAGGTAGTTCTGGAAGAAGGACTCATGTCGGGCATGGAAGTGGTAAGCAAGAGCTTTGCGGCAGATGAAATGTTTATTCCCGAAGTAATGCTTTCTGCTCGCACCATGCACTCGGCCCTGGAAATACTGCGCCCCTTGTTGGAATCCCAGCAGAAAGAAGTGAGGATGAAGGGCAAGATGGTTCTGGGGACAGTGGAAGGAGATATCCACGATATCGGTAAAAGCCTGGTAGAGATGATGTTTACCGCAAACGGTTTTGAAGTGATCGATATCGGTATCAATGTTGCTCCAGGTGCCTTTGTAGATGCTATTGAAAAATACAAACCCAATATAGTAGGTATGTCCGCGCTGCTTACCAGCACCATGCCGGCCATGACGCAGACAGTGGAAGCCATAGACGGTGCAGGGTTTAGAAAAGATGGTAAGCTTAAGATCATCGTGGGCGGAGCACCGGTAACAGAAGAGTTTGCCGAAGAAATCAAGGCTGATCTTTATGGAGAAAATGTACTGGAAGCAGTAAAAGTGGTAAAAAACGAGCTTGGTATTGAATAGGTTTGAGGTTTAGAAAAAAGATAAAAAGGATGGTGTTCTCGTGAAAATTGCCGATATTGTCAGAGAAAAGGCCCGAAAGGCGAAGGAAGCTTCCAGGATCCTGGCTACTACAGAGACGGCCCCCAAAAACGAGGCACTGCTTCTTATGGCCCACAAGCTGCGGGAGAATATCAGCGAGGTAGCCCAGGCAAACCAGGATGATTGCAAGGAAGCCCAGGAAAAAGGCATAAACCCCAACCTTCTCAATCGCCTCAAATTCGACCGGGCTAAGATTGAATCGCGTGCAGCCGCCCTGGAAGGTATCGCCGCGCTTCCTGATCCGGTGGGAGACACCGATTATTGCAACAGGCGTCCCGGCGGTCTGGAGGTCAAAAAAATGCGGGTCCCTATCGGAGTAGTGGGCATGATCTTTGAAGCGCGTCCTCATGTAGTTCCCAACGTGGGCGCTCTTTGTCTCAAAGCCGGTAACGCAGCTATAATGAGAGGTGGGTCCGAAGCGCTGCGCAGCATTAGTATAATGGGCGAACTCTGGGAAAAAACACTAAAACAAAGTGGCCTTCCCACCGAAGCGCTGCAAGTAATCAGCAGCTCCGATCGCGAGGCAGTCAATACGCTTATTACCCTGGATGAATACCTGGATCTCCTTATACCCCGCGGTGGGGTGGGTCTTATAGACCTGGTCAAGAAAAATGGCACGGTGCCTATCATTAAGCATTATAATGGCATCTGCCATGTCTACCTGGATCAAAGCGCCCCGGAGGGGGTTGCCGTTAAAGTAACTCACAACTCCAAGCTCCTCATGCCAGAGGTATGCAATGCGGCAGAGACCCTGTTGATCCACGAAAAAGCAGCAAGACGCCTCTTACCCCCTGTAGCCGAAGCGTTGGTAAAGGACGGTGTAACGCTTAAGGGGTGCTCCAAGGCCAAGGAAATCTTGGGATGGATGGAGGATGCCACCGAAGAGGACTGGAGCACAGAATATCTGGATCTCATCTTTTCGGTAAAAGTGGTAGCCTCACTGGAGGAAGCCGTTGAACACATCAACACCTACGGCTCCCACCATACAGATGTAATCGTTACCGATGATTACAACGCCGCAAAAAAATTTACCCGTAAAGTAGACTCAGGAGTTGTGCTGGTGAATGCTTCCACCATGTTCAATGACGGAGAACAGTTGGGAATGGGTGCCGAAGTAGGCCTTTCTACCGATAAACTACACGCCCGCGGGCCGGTTGGCCTGCGAGATCTTACCTCTTATAAGTACGTAGTAGAAGGTAGCGGACAGATCATGTAAGGCAGGCCCGTAAAAGAACATAGAAAGAAAAAGTTTTTGGTGCCATAATATAAAGATAAAAACAGCTTACGGGCTCTTTTGCTCATTACTTACAGCCCTTTAACTATCAGGACCGTTTAAATGAATTAAGCGCCCCTGTTGGAACAGGTATTGTAAGCGGAGCGTTCAGGGCCCGTTTCTGCAATTTTATTCTATTTGTGGGGAGAGAGTGATTATGTTAAACCATAAGGACAATGATCAGCTGGATGAAGTTATAGAACAATGGGAGGAGAGCTTCGAGGAGAAGGACGAAGAAAGGGAAGGAGGAAAAAGGCATGTGGGCGTGGAGCTAAAATTCCCGGTGGTTAACCACAAAGGCGAGGCAGTCTCCCGGGAAACCATGCAAAAATTATGGGAATTCCTGGGGACAGAAGGGTGGGATGTAATTACCGATCCTTATTATAAGCAGCCCATCGGTGCTACGCTGAATGGAGAACCTGCAGAAGACCTGGCCGGCACCGAAACCGGTTACTGCAAGCTGGAGCTATCCCTGGGCTACAAAGAAAATCTCTGGTATTTGCAAGAAAAAATTAAATTTCTGGCGGAGCTGTTGGAAAATTTCCGGGAGCAGCAAGGCGGAGGAGTTTATTTCCTCTGTTATGGTATGCAGCCCCTTACTTCTCCCAGCGACGACTTGATGACCAAAAAGCAGCGCAACCTTTTTTGGAATAAATCTTTCGGAAACCGCAGGGTAAATTATTTTACCGTGACCTGCACCAACCAGGTCCACGTGGATGTCACTACGGAAGAAACGGCAGCGGCAGTCAATGTCTTTAACGCCCTTTCGGGGATGGAGGTTGCCCTGAATGCTAATTCTAATATCTGGGGCGGAACGGTAGACCGCGAGTATAAGGCCCTTAGCCAAAATTTATGGCACCGCTGGCTACCCGGCAATCCCCGTGTCGGTATGACTCCGCGCCGTTTTGGCTCCCTTACAGATTATATGATCTTTATTTCCGGTTTTAAGCCGGTCTACGTCAAGCGGGATAAAGAATACTACGGGATCGGGCACTACTCCTCTTTTGCCGAGTACTGGGCAGCAGCCAAAAAGGCGACCGGTGAAACGGAAAATGGGGAGAGGGTCCCCCTTGTCCCCAGAGATGAAGATTTTGACCTGCACTACACCTTCTGCTGGAACGATGCGCGGCTTTCCGGCTACTATACCCTGGAGAACCGTGTCAACTGCCAGCAGCCTCCAGGCAGACTGCTGGTTCCGGCGGCCTTTACCCTGGGCATTATGGAGAAGCTGCTTCCAGCCCAGTCTTTTGTGGATACCTTTGAATGGGAAGACCTGGAAGAAGGGCGGGAGGATGCGCTCCGCAACGGCATGCAGGCACATATGGCCGGTGAGAGAATCAAGGATATCTGCTATGAGGTGCTGCAGATAGCAGAAAAAGGTCTGCAAAAAAGGGGCTTGGGTGAAGAAAAACTGCTACAACCCTTATGGGAGAGTTGGGAAAATTTACGCTGCCCTGCCGATGAAGCAGAAGAAGTTTACCTGAAAGAAGGTATACAAAAATTTTTAGAAAAATATTCTTTTGCCCGCGTGCTGGATTAAGCAGCATTGGTCAGCTGCGCTGCGGACAAAATTTTTGGATTTCCTCTGCTATTAAAATGCTTTGGATGTATCTGCTACAATATATTTGGTGGATTGCAATACAGCTTAAAGGGAAAGGCGTGGTAGTGTGTACGGTTACAGCGGAAAAATATTAAGGGTGGATTTAACCAGGGAAGAGGTCAAGACAGAAGTGCTGGCAGAAGAACTGGTTCAGAAGTACGTGGGAGGCCGCGGCCTGGGGGCCCATTTTCTTTATGAGGAAGTCCCGGCCGGGGCAGATCCTCTTGGCCCTGAGAACCGCCTGATCTTTAGCACCGGGCCTTTCGACAACACCAATCTGCCCGGCTCGAGCCGCCATCTTCTCTGCTTCAAGTCCCCTCTTACCGGGGGTTGGGGCGATGCAAACGCCGGCGGGGCTTTTGGGCGTATGCTGAAAAGAGCCGGGTTTGATCTGATTATCGTGCAGGGCAAAGCCTCAAGACCCCTCTATTTGATGGCTACCGATGAAGAAATTGCCCTGAAAGATGCTTCCCACCTGTGGGGTTTGGGAGTGGCGGAGACAACTGAAAAGATCCGTTTCGATTATGCTAATAAAAGGCTGCAGGTAGCTACTATCGGTCCGGCCGGAGAAAACCTGGTCCGCTATGCCTGTGTGATAAACGGCTTCAATCGTGTTTCCGGACGCAGTGGAGCAGGAGCTGTGCTGGGCTCCAAAAATCTCAAAGCGGTGGTAACCTTTGGCGGCCAGGATACGGAAGTAGCCGAGCCTGAACGCCTGCGGGACCGTATTAAGGAACTTAACCAGCATACCAGGGAAGATGCCGGCTGCCAGGTCTTAAGGAATTATGGCACAGCCAGCGGTGTGGGTCCTTATAACGAAATGGGTATGTATCCCGCCTACAATTTTCGGGAAGGTTATTCCGAGAATATCAACCCGCTCATGGGAGAGACCATGACGGACACGATTCTCATCGGTCGAGAGGCCTGCCCGGGTTGTCCCGTGGCCTGTAAAAGGGTCGTGCAGGTGAAGGATGGTCCTTATAAGACCAACAATACTGCCTATGGTGGTCCCGAATTTGAAACCATCGGAGCCCTTGGCAGCTGCGTGGGCATTTTCAACCTTTCCGCTGTAGCCAAGGCCCACGAACTCTGCAACCACTACGGATTGGACGGGATTAATACCGGCCTGTCCATTGCCTGGGCCATGGAATGCTACGAGAAGGGATACCTGAGCAAGGAAGATACCGGTGGTTTGGAGTTGACCTGGGGTAACGAAGAGGCACTGCTGGGCTTGATAAAGGATATCGCCTATAAAAAGGGCCTGGGGGCCCTCCTCGCCGAAGGCCTGGAGGAGGCCTCCCGTATGGTTGGCCGTGCTTCCCCCTACTTTGCCATGCAGGTTAAAAACCAGGCTTTTGCGGTGCATATGCCCAGGGCCAAGGTAGGGCAGGGCCTTTCCTATGCTACTTCCAACCGCGGGGCCTGTCACATGCAGGGTATGCACGATGAAACTATCGAATCGGGAAGACTTATGCCTTCCATCGGCCTGGACAAAAAGTTCAGGGCTATTTCGCGCATGTCCAAAAAACTGAAGCCTGAATTTGAAGTTATCGCCCAGGACCTGCGTTCTTTTCAGGATACCCTGATCATCTGCCGCTTTATCGCTTGGGATTCAGGACCCGTAACCCCCGCTTTTCTTTCCGAGCTGTTGCGAATAATCACCGGCAATGATTATTCGGTAACAAAGCTCATGCTCCTGGGGGAAAGGGTTTACAATCTTTGCCGCATGTTCAATGTTCGGGAAGGCTTCAACCGTGCCCACGATACACTGCCCGGAAGGGTGAGCGAGCCTCTTCCGCGTGGCGCCAGCTCTGGATCATCTATTTCGCATGCCGAACTGTTGAACATGCTTTCACGCTACTATCAGCTGCGGGGATGGGACGATAACGGTATTCCCACGGCTGAAACCCTGAAAAGGCTGGGGTTGGCTCAGCTCAGCCAGGCGGAGCAATAGGTGAGATCACGGAGCGTTTGCTTGGCCGGTTACCGTGACAAGGTCTTTATAGCTTAGCGGCCTGTCTTGCTATACTGCCTTAAAAATTGGGGTGTTGGGGTCCGGCTTTTTGGGGCAGCAGCGCTTATTGACTATAATTTTAGGGTATGTTATACTAAAAAACGCAAGGGGAGGGGTGTCCGAGTGGTTTAAGGAGCCGGTCTTGAAAACCGGTGACTCGTAAGAGCCGTGGGTTCGAATCCCACCCCCTCCGCCAGAGCGCGAAAAACGCGGAGAGATGGCCGAGTTGGTCGAAGGCGGTCGCCTGCTAAGCGATTAAGCGGGTTAAAGCCCGCTTCGAGGGTTCGAATCCCTCTCTCTCCGCCATGCCATGTGCTCGTAGCTCAGCTGGATAGAGCGTCTGACTACGGATCAGAAGGCCGGGGGTTCGAATCCTCCCGGGCACACCACTTACAAGCGCAAAAGAGGGCGGGGTCTTAAATACCCCGCCCTCTTTTGCAAACTACCATATTATTTATGGTTTCCTCCATATTCCCTCTGGGGAGAAATGCTTGGTGAAAACACGGAAATTTTTTAAAAAAAAACATAAGGGGTTTATAATCCTTTTGTTATTCGTCTTAATCTGGATCGGTTTTCTGTTTTTTGCTTCACCGAGGGAACTGGTTGAGCTTATAGGGGTAGAAACGGGATATCTTGTTATTTTTCTGACTGCTTTAATAGGTGTCTCCGGATTTACATCTTTGCCTTATTATATATCTCTTATAACCCTGGCCAGTAGCGGTGAATTTAATGTTTTTTACCTCGTGTTTTTAGCAGCTCCTGCCTGTGCTATTGGGGATACAGTCTTTTTTTTCCTGGGATATAAAGGACATTATGCTCTGGACGAATTTACGAACAAACGCTTAAAAATATTTTCCATTTGGATAAACAAAAGAAACCCCTGGAAGGTGCCTTTATTCGCCTATATTTACACTTCCATCGCTCCCCTGCCCCAGGATATCTTAATGATTGCCCTGGGGCTGGGGAGGGTTAAGTTTTGGCCTGTTTTTATTGCCGTCTTGTTCGGCAATGCCAATTTTATTGCTCTGGTCTATTTATTATCTGTTTATATTTTCCCCGAGTTATGGAACAATTAACTGAGTAGCAAGATGTATCTGTGCAAAAAAAGGACTCGAGGATGGGCGCTATTTCAAATTTTTTCCCATAAGACTATTACTCTGTTGTTGGAAATGATAGGCGAGCAAAGTATTGATGTACAGGAGTGTTTTTGATAGAGTGAGTGATTACAGATGAAATTAGAAGATGAAAAATATATGGAAATAGCACTGGAGCAGGCTAATGAGGCGTTTCGGAAAGGCGAGGTGCCTATAGGGGCCGTGTTGGTTAAGGAAGGAGAAATTCTGGTCGCAGACCACAACCGCCGTGAAGAACTGAGAGATGCCACCGCACATGCCGAGATATTGGTGCTGCGGCGGGGAGGCGAAAAGCTGGGCAGCTGGCGCCTGCTGGAAGCCACCCTCTATGTAACTCTGGAACCCTGTCCCATGTGTGCAGGAGCCCTGGTCCAGGCTCGCGTTCCCAGGCTGGTTTTTGGTGCCAGAGACCCCAAGGCCGGTGCCGTTTGTTCCCTTTACAACATCACAAATGACCCACGGCTCAACCATCGCCTGGAAGTGGTTGAAGGGGTCCTTGAAAAAAGTTGTGCGCTTCTATTAAGAGGGTTTTTCCAGGAAAGAAGGTAAAAGAGTATTATGAAAAAAAGAAAGAGAGGTTTTTAATTATGGAAAAAGTGATCATGTTTACAACTCAAACCTGATCCCACTGCAACACGGCGAAGAGATATCTTCGCGAAAAAGGAATCGATTATGAAGAAAAAGATGTTCAGAAGGATCCTGCAGCAATGCAAGAATTTACCGGCAAGGGCCTGCAGGGTGTACCAGCCTTTTTGATTGGGGAAGAAGTAGTGGCCGGGTTTGACCGGGCCAGGCTTGACCAGCTGCTCAGTAAGGTTACCATTTCTTGTGAAAACTGCTCATCCAAGTTGCGCGTGCCCGGGGGGAAAGGCAAGATCAAGGTGACCTGTCCTCACTGCCAGCATCAGCAGATAACAACTGCTTAAAGTTTGCTCTCCTGTTCTTCGAAGTTAGAACATTTTTTGATGTCAGGGGAAGCCAACTTTCTTTATTAACCCGAAGTATATCTTTGGGGCCTTGAGCTGCTTTACAAGCCATTTCGCCTGCTGTATAATGGGAATTGTGTCATAAAATATGAGACAGGACGCGGAGAGATGGCCGAGTCCGGTTGAAGGCGCTCGACTCGAAATCGAGTAGGCGTTAGCGCGCCTCGTGGGTTCGAATCCCACTCTCTCCGCCATTTTTCAAGAATTGCTCTTTGATAAAAAGGGCAATATTCATCTAGCTTTGTCTAAGATTAGCTGATAATCTTCCTTGGAGATTAATTTGGCCGATTGTTTAGTGAGCAGTACCAAATCGTCTTTATGGTTGATAAAACTTAGTTCTCCAATTAAATCATCGATATATACAGGCTCTTTCCATTTTTCAACATTAGATATGGGAGAAGCAAGCGTAAAAAAGGAGAATAGTTCTTTTTCATACTTATCGGTAGGTTGAAGATCATTTTTTGCAATACTACCGGCGATTTCAAATGAGCCGGTAAAATATCTTCTGCCTATTCCAGCTACGTAAACAACCGCTTTATCCCCCGGGGCATAATTTTCCACAAATGGTGTTTTTTCGGTATGTAACCAGTATCCCAGCCCGAATAATTTGTTAACAATATCCTCTGCCGCTAATCTTTCCTCATTTACCGGAAAATCATTTACAATGAAGATATAGTACATATTGCTCCCTCCTCAAAGAAAATTTAAGAAAAGGTGTTTCCCGGACCAATAATTGACCTTATTTTGCTCCCTTTTGCATATATTTAATAAATTCTGCTTCAAGTTCCATTAATCCTTTCCGGCCGGAGCTAAAATACCTTCTCTATCTTAATGATTTCCTGGCGGCCCTGTTCATTTTTCTGGTAAAAGATAATGATTCTTTCGCCTGTGTCGATGCCGGTAAAGGAAATATTTTCACCCAGCCCAAAAGCCCGGGCTTCTCCGTTCATCTCCACTTCTGCCGTATGGCTGTCGGCCAGGCCGATAAAAGTCACCTCCGCGGTATCTACTTCGCCTTCCCGAGGCTCCTGGAAGTCAGCCTGGGTGATAACCGAACGTCCGTTTTCATCCACATAATACCGGAAGCTGATTTTTCCGCTGGCAAACTCCTTTTCCCGCAGTTCATCACTCAGGGCAAAAGCCAGGGGCTGGCCGTCAATTTCGATTTCTACCGAGTGGCTGTCGATCTGCCCGGTCAGCAGTCCCTCTGCGCTATGCTTTTCAATTTCCTTGCTTTCTTCTACCTCTCCGTTCTCCCTGCCCATATTATCATCGTTTCCATTTTCTTCTTCCCCTTCTTCATGGGCCACCTCTTCTTGAGCCGGATCCCCCTTCTCACTGGCATTCTGTGTGGCAATGGTCACTGAAGCTACGGCAAGCACGAGAATGATAATTCCAAAGAGCCAATACTTCATTTTCATAGTTAGTAATCCTCCTTTATAGTCCTGCTATTTTTTCTTTCCATATATATTAAGACGCAAAAATTGCGGGTTATGTTACGTATAGTGAAGAAATAGTGAAGAAAAATTTGCGGAAATTCAATTGACAGTTTAAGCGCCGGTGTTTATAATAATATATGAATAACTGCTCATATGAACATACAATGGCGGTGATACCGTGACCTTAAAAAGAGATGAGATTAGATGTGAAGCGAGTATTATCCATGAGGAAGTAATAGACAAAGTGCGTGAGAAAATGCCTCCCGAGGAGAGCCTGTATGATTTGGCCGAGCTTTTCAAGGTTTTTGGTGATTCCACCCGGATCAAGATAATCTGGGCCTTGTTTGAGTCAGAGATGTGTGTATGTGATATTGCCTACCTGTTGAATATGTCGCAGTCGGCCATATCCCATCAGATTCGCGTATTAAAGCAGGCCCGCCTGGTCAAGCGCCGCAAAGAAGGTAAAGTGGTCTATTATTCCCTGGATGACAGGCATGTCGAACTTATTTTTAAGCAGGGTTTAAGCCATATTAACGAATAAAGCTGAAAAGCAGAAAGGAAGTTATAGCAATGTCTGCTCAAAGCGAAAATTGTGTATCCGGCGCTGCGGGATGTTGTTGCACCGTAGATTCCCCCTTTTCCTCAGTCAGCGGTAGCCCGGAGGGAGAAAAGGAAATAGTTGCTGCCGGTAGCTATTTCTTTGCCCGCGCCAGGCCCTTCCTCTTCGGGGTTGGCGCCCTATTGTTCGCCGCTGGCCTTCTTCTGCCCCTGCAGGATCCGGCGGAGCTGCTTGTTTTTGCCGCTGCCTACCTGCTCTGGGGAAACGGAGTTCTGCTAACGGCAGGGCGAAATATTATCCGGGGCAGTGTTTTCGACGAAAATTTCCTCATGTCCATAGCCACCCTGGGGGCTTTTGCCATCGGGGAGTATCCCGAAGGGGTAGCGGTAATGATTTTCTACCAGGTAGGCGAGCTGCTCCAAGGACGAGCCGTGGAACGTTCCCGCCGTTCTATCCGGGAATTAATGGATATTCGTCCTGACTATGCCCATCTCCGTGGGAGAGAAGGCACCACTAAAGTATCTCCCCACCTGGTCCGGGCGGGGGACATTATAGAAGTCCGCCCGGGGGAAAGGGTGCCCCTGGACGGCAGTGTCCTTAAGGGTTCAACCACCCTTGATCTCTCTGCCCTGACCGGAGAGTCCCTGCCGCGGGAGATAAACGCTGGAGACCAGGTCCTCTCGGGCTCTATTAACCAGGGCGGCCTGTTAAGTATAGAGGTAGCCAGGGAATATAAAGAATCTACAGTGAGCCGTATTCTCTCCCTGGTAGAAAGTGCGGCTTCCCGAAAAGCGCAGACTGAACGCTTTATAACCCGTTTCGCCCGCTACTATACCCCCGTAGTGGTAGCTGCGGCGGTATTGCTGGCCTTGCTGCCGCCCCTCTTGATTGCCGACCAGACCTTTGCAACCTGGAGCTACAGGGCGTTAGTGTTCCTGGTCATATCCTGTCCTTGTGCCCTTGTTATATCCATTCCACTGGGTTTCTGGGGAGGTATCGGCGGCGCATCCCGCAGGGGAATCCTGGTCAAAGGAGGCAATTTTCTGGAGGCCCTCAGCGATATCGGCACAGTGATTTTTGATAAAACAGGCACTTTGACCCGGGGCTCTTTCCAGCTCCAAGAAATATCCCCCGCCCTTGGTTTTACGAAAAGGGAACTCTTGCGCTGTGCTGCTTCTGCTTCTCGTTATTCCTCCCATCCCGTAGCTGTTTCTGTCTTGCGGGCCTGGGAAGAGAAAGAAGTCAGGCCCGGAGGTGCCGGCACGGCAGCAGCCAAAACAGGTGCTGAAAAGGAAGACTATAAGGCTCTAAGCTTTACGGAGATATCGGGGAGAGGAGTGAAACTGCTGACCCCGAAAGGAGAAGTCCTTATGGGGAATAGCAGGCTGCTGGAGCAGTACGGGGTTCCTGTGCAAGAAGAAATATCCGGGAACCGGGTGCACCTGGCGATAGGGGGAAAATATGCAGGCAGCATCAAAGTGGAGGATGTGCTGAGGGAAGATACTTCTGCTGCCGTGCAGGCCCTGAGAAATCTAGGTGTGCGTAATATTGTTATGCTCACAGGAGATAGAAAAGCGGTTGCTGACAAGATCGGCCAAAAAATTGGTCTCGACCGTGTATACTCCGAGCTGCTTCCTCACCAGAAAGTGGAGATCTTGGAACGGCTTCAAAGCGAGCAGAAAGGCAAGAAAAAAGTTGCCTTTGTCGGCGATGGTATTAATGACGCACCTGCCCTTGCCCGGGCGGATATCGGGGTGGCCATGGGTGGTATAGGCTCTGATGCCGCCGTGGAAGCCGCCGACGTGGTGCTTATGACCGGTGAGCCCTCCAAGCTGGCGGAAGCGATATCCATCGCCCGAAAAACCAGGGGTATCGTTGTCCAGAACGTGGTCTTAGCCCTGGGTATCAAGGCCATTGTCCTCCTCCTGGGAGCCGCCGGATTGGCTTCCCTCTGGGAAGCAGTTTTCGCCGATGTGGGCGTGGCCCTGTTGGCCGTTCTAAATGCCATGCGGGCCATGCGCTAAATGCAAAATGATGCAAAAAAGAAGCCCTGCTTTAGAAGTTAGAAGCTGTAAATTATTTCTGGAGAATGTAAAAAAAGGATGCTCCTTTTGCAGGAAAATGGTGGCCTGCAGGAGAAAAAGCAGGTATATTGACAAATACACATTTTAAGCATAGCGGAAGGAAAAAAGAGAGAAAGGACCGGTGCAGCCCCTTGCTAAAGATGAAACCCTTTCCAGCACTGAGTCCGGTGCGCTTTTTCAAAGATTTCTTCAATACTTTCCAGCTCAAAGAGCACACCCTGTCCCTGGTGCTTATCGCCTCAACCTTGCTATTTATAGTTCTCTGCTGGGTGGCCGTCTACCTGGTAGATGTAGTAAACATCGGCGGGGTATCCTCTGAGAGGGGGCTCTGGTGGCACTTGTTCCGTAACAGGGGGCCAGTGGAATGGGTGCAGTGGATCTTTTTAGCCTATATTTCTCTTAGCGCTGCGGCTTTTTTCGGCATGTACCGTGAGCGGGGAGGGTGCCGCAGGGAAGAGATATTCTGGATCCTGGCGGCCATTGCCTTCATCCTCATGCTCATAGAGGATGCCGGTGACCCGCGGCATCTACTGGCCGAACATGCCGGAGTGCTGCTGGGAATGAATCGCACCTTAGCAGAAGGTATCGTCTTTTTTCTCATTGTGCTGCCTCTCCTTTATGCCGTCCTGGTCCACTGGAGGGAAGCTTTTGCCGTGGCGCAGGTGCGCCTCTACTTTGTAGCCGGTGGCACCTTATACGCCCTGGCAGCGGTGGCTTCCCTGTTCCGAGAGGAAAGGGGGTTTTATCCACTAATTGGAGATCGCTTGAGCCAAACTTTTACGGGTGGTTCAATTCCCGGTTTTTTCTTGATGGATTTTGTAATAGAGGAATCCATAGAACTTATGGCCGCCTCTTTTATCGCGGCTGGAATCATCATATACTGGAAAAGATGTGCTAAAGCAGAAACATGTTAAAAATATACAAAAGAAGGCTTGCAATTTTTTTCTGTATATGTTATGCTTTTATTAGTTTAAAAGTTGGAAGAGCTGAACCATCTTTAGGCCTCTGTATTTGCAGGACGTAAGGTGTAGGAAGTGATTCGGCTTTTTAAGCAAAAAATTTTTAGGAGGCCTACAAGCATGGATGGCAAAGTAAAATGGTTTAATGCAGACAAAGGTTACGGATTCATCGAAAGAGAAGAGGGAGAAGATGTATTTGTGCACTTTTCTGCGATTCAGGGTGAAGGATTCAAAACTTTAGACGAAGGTCAAAGCGTAGAATTTGATGTCGTGGAAGGCAATCGCGGCCTGCAAGCAGCAAACGTAGTTCGTCTGTAAGTCTAAAGTTGCGAGATAGCCTAAAAGAGCACTTCCGGTTAAGATACGGAAGTGCTTTCTTTTTCCTGGTGCCGTGAATATTGAAGGGGTATCATTATCACGTGAGATTGCCTTTTTAGTTTTCACTGCTACCGGTTCATGAGGGGAGGCAGTTTAAAATGGAGGAAAGGATGCAAAAGCAGCTGCGTTTTTTCCTTGAGGCTGACCGCTTGAAGAAAATTTACCGGCAGAATTACCTGGAGGACGGGTCCAGGAAAGAAAATGACGCCGAGCACTCCTGGCACCTATCGCTGATGTGCCTTCTTTTTTTCGAACACGGCCTCGAGCAAGAAAAAATGGATATTTTGCGGGTTTTAAAAATGGTTATCACCCATGACTTGGTGGAGATTGAGGCCGGGGATACCTACTGTTACGATGAAGTAGAAAACACAGGCAAAGCGGGAAGGGAAAAAAGGGCAGCGGACAAGCTGTTTAGCCTTTTGCCTCCCGATCAGGAACAAGAATTCAGGGCCCTCTGGGATGAATTTGAAGAGAAGAACACACCGGAAGCACGCTTTGCGGCAGCCCTGGATCGGTTCCAGCCTTTAACCCTTAACTACCGCTCCGCGGGCAAATCATGGCAAGAACACCAGATCTCCTCCAGACAGGTTTGGCAGCGTAACAGCAGGATAGCTGAAGGGTCGCCTGCGTTGTGGGACCTTGCCAAATCAATGATCGAAGACGCCGTTAACAAGGGTTATCTTAGAGAAGAGTAACCGGAACACTTTTTACCAGGGATGACAGTGCAGAAAAGATATGTTATAATAAGCCCTGCAGGAACGCGAAGCGCTCCTGCAGTCTTCTAACTGAATAATATTTTTAGAGGTAGTCTTGACGCGGAGAGATGGCCGAGTTGGACGAAGGCGCTCGCCTGGAAAGCGGGTATGCGGCAAAACCGCATCGAGGGTTCGAATCCCTCTCTCTCCGCCATTTTGTTTAGAGTTTGGCCGTGCTAGACGGGGAGGTAGCGGTGCCCTGAACCTGCAACCCGCTAAAGCAGGGTTTAATTCCTGCCCTAGGCCCTCGATCTTTCAGGGTCTGCCTTCGGCAAGTGGTGAAGACGCCCCGGTCCCGTGCAACGTGCTTCCATAAACCCCGTCAGGTCCGGAAGGAAGCAGCGGTAAGTGGAACAGTGCGTGTGCCATGGGGGCGCTGGGGCCGAGCAAACTACCGGAGTTACGCCTGGGAGGCGGGGTCAAAGGCAGGTGCACGGCCATTAATTATTGACCCTCACAGCCAAAAAATATCTACAGCTTCTTCCACTCCATGCAGTACAGGATCTGCGGTAACCACTATTCCGTCAGTAATGACTCCCAGGGCGGGGGCAAATGCTTTTTCATAGGGCACACGGTATTCTTCAACCAGCAAGGCCGCTTCGGCGGAGATTTTTTTATTTACGGCTACTATGCTTAGCGCCGAATTCTCCACTTTATCCAGGAAAACCTTGATCTCCCGGGGATCTTCACCTTTTAGCAGGCTGCTGTAACACTTGCCCCAGTCAACTGCCGACAGGTAAAGTTCCACACCGTGTTTGCCTCCTTTTTTCAGTATCGTCTCCACTTTTTTTGCCGCTTCCCCTCCCTGAAAATAAACTAACAGCGCCGAACTATCCAGGATAAATACTTCTTCCGGTTTCATAGCTTTATCTACCCCTCCCTAAATAATCTGTCCGAAATCGCAGCAAACTAATCCGGCAGAGCAGGAAAATGTTTCTCTTTAGCGAATTAAGCTGTAACACAAAGGAAGAATTAACGCTTCTGCAAACCATTTTACCATAACTTGTTCAAGGGCATCATAGATCGAGGTGTTTTAATGTCCAGGGGTTTTTCCCTCAAAAACAATACTTATACCGCGTTATACCGCCGATTCAGGCCTCGCCTCTTTTCCGAGGTCGTGGGGCAGGAGCATGTTACCCGCACCCTGCAAAATGCGCTGAAGGCTGACCGCGTAGCCCACGCCTATCTTTTTTGCGGACTGCGGGGAACAGGCAAGACAACCCTGGCCAAGCTTTTTTCGCGGGCCCTGAACTGCAGGGAAGGGGTAAATCCTGAACCCTGCAATAACTGTCAAAGCTGCCTGGAAATCCTGGATGGACGCAGCATGGATGTGCTGGAGCTGGATGCTGCTTCTAACCGCGGCATTGATGAGATCAGGGATCTGCGCGAAAAAGTGCGTTATGCCCCTGCCTCCAGCCGTTACAAGGTGTACATTATCGACGAAGTGCATATGCTCACCAACGAAGCTTTTAACGCATTGCTTAAAACCCTGGAAGAACCTCCTTCCGGAGTGGTTTTTATCCTGGCCACTACCGAGGTTCACAAACTACCTCCAACGGTTATTTCCCGCTGCCAGCGCTTTGATTTTCACCTGCTGGAACCGGTCGAGGTAGTGGGCAAGCTCCGTGAAATAGCAGCAGAAATGAAATTTTCCGTGGAAGAGGAGACCTTGTACCTGCTGGCCCGCCTGGCCGAAGGCTCCGTGCGCGATGCCCTGGGTTTCTTGGAACAGTGTCGCGCTTACGGAGGAGAAAAGATCGATCAGCAGGAAGTCCTGGAGATCATGGGCCTGGCTTCGCCGGAGGTTATCTACAACCTTCTCCAGGCAGTGATAGATGATGATACGGAGAGCGGCCTGGAGACTATTGCCTCCATCATGCACGGTGGCAGGGATCTGCACCGCTTCCTGCGCGAACTTATTCTTTACCTGCGCAAGCTGATGGTGCTGCAGGTGGGAAGCGGGCGGGAAGATGTTCTGGAAGATGTTCCCTCCCTGGCACCCTACCTCCATAAGCACAGGGAAAAGTTTCATCATGCTGTGATTTTAGAAATGCTGGAGATCCTGCAGGACCTTACTTACCAGTTAAAAGGCGCCTCCCAGCCGCAGTTTTTACTGGAACTGTCCTTTTTGAGAATGGCCCGTGCCTATCGCTTCCGCAACTATCTTTCGCCCGAGGGACTTCTTTCCCGCCTGGAGGAGCTGGAGGATAAATTGGCCCGGGCAGGTCTGGGGATGCTGCAGGAAAAAGCCCCAGTCTGGGAAGAAGGAAAGCCCCCTTCTGCTGAGGAGGAAGAAGGAAAGCCCCCTTCTGCTGAGGAGGAGGATATTCCTCTGCCCGAGGAAGCCCCTCCTGCCCAGGAGGACAGGTTTCCAGAGGCTTCTTCGACAGAGGAGCAACCCCCGCCAGAAGAGACCTTGAAGCGGGAAAAAGCGGCAGAAAAAGCGGCAGAAAAAGCGGCAGAAAAAGCGGCAGAAACAGAGGAAGTAACAGGTGAAAGCCAGGTTTTCGAAAGTGAAGGTGCCGGTCAGATTCCTCCCGGGTCTCCTCCGGAAGAGCTGGCACGGTTTTGGGAGGAAACATTTCTACCTTTGTTGAAGCAGGAGGGTAAGCACTTCCTGTATTCCGCTTTTCATCAGGCAAGCTTGCAATCACGTAAAGGAAGCCTGCTTACTGTTGCCCTTCCTTCAACTGCCGGTGTGCAAAAGAAGCGGATCGAGTCTGCTGATAATAAAAAATATTTGGAGGCACTCCTTTCCAAGATACTAAAAGAACAGGTATCCCTGAAAGTGATCCTGGCAGAAAAAGCGGGGCAGGAGGAAAAGAAAACAGGGCAGACGGGGAAAAACGCCGCCGCAAAAGAGAAGGTTGTCCAAAAGGGCGAAAAGGACGAAAAGGACGAAAAGGACGATTACTTTATCAGGCAGATGTTGGAACTTTTTAATGGACAGCTTATCGAGGTAAAAGGGACAAAAGCGGATTACCGCCTCTTTACCGATAAATAAAACTTTGGAGTTAACATAACGGAGAGGGGGAATAAGAAAAGTGCCAAACGGAAAAATGGGAAAGATGTTTAAAGAGATGCAGAAAGCCCAGGCTAAAATGGCCGAGCTGCAGGAGGAATTAAAGGGTCGCACTGTTGAAGCCACCAGCGGCGGCGGGGCAGTTCGTGCTGTGGTAAGCGGTGGCAAGGAGTTGCAGGAGTTGGAGATTAGTCCCGAGCTTCTCAAGGAAGATGACGTAGAGATGATCCAGGACCTGGTCCTGAGTGCGGTTAACGAAGCCATTCGCCAGGCTGATGCCATGGTTTCAGCGGAGATGGAGAAGCTGGCCGGAGGGCTGGGTTTGCCGCCCAACCTTCTTTAAGTTTGAACTATATGCTGATCAGCTATTCTCTGCAGTATAAGTTAGGAAAGGAAAGTAGGAAAACCTCATGTATTTTTCACCGGCATTAACCAGGTTATTGGAATCTTTTAACCGCCTACCCGGCATAGGTCCCAAAACGGCCATGCGCTTGGCATATCATGTCCTTTCTATGGAAGAGGAGGAAGTGCGCAGTTTTGCAAGATCCCTGGTGGAAGCAAAAAAAAGGGTGAGGCGCTGCACCCGCTGCCGCAATCTCACGGAGGAGGAAGTCTGCTCCATATGCCGTGACGAAAAGCGCGAAAAAACATATCTCTGCGTGGTCCAAGAGCCCAGGGACATCCTGGTAATTGAAAAGACCGGGCAGTTCAAGGGGCGCTACTTTGTCCTCCATGGGGCCCTTTCTCCCATGGAAGGAAGGGGACCCGAAGAACTCCAGATCCCTTTTCTCATGGAGATTATCAAGGAAGACCGTGTGGAGGAGGTCGTTATCGCTACCAACCCTAACGTAGAGGGTGATGCGACTGCTTTTTATATCGCCGAGTCTGCACGCCCGCTGGGGGTAAAAGTTACCCGCATCGGTTTTGGTCTGCCCGTGGGAGGAGACCTGGAGTATGCAGATGAGCTAACCATGGGACGTGCCATGGAGGCGCGCCGGGAGATTTAAAAAGCAAAGCCTGATTTTGGCTTCTCTGTGTTTCCAAAAATAATTTTATAAAGGAAGAACAGGAAAAATAACGAAAAATAACGAAAAATAACGAAAGATAAAGAATACCATGTCATGTAGCAGGAATTATCTGCGCTAAACAAGGAAGAGGTGTGATAGGTGGGTTTAGGGACAGATCTAGGCGTTGACCTGGGGACGGCAACAATATTGGTTTTTTTGAAGGGAAAAGGAATTGTTTTAAATGAACCCTCCGTGGTGGCTTTTGAACAGAGAAGCGGCAGGGTGTTAGCGGTGGGAGAACTGGCCCAAAAAATGCTGGGCCGCACCCCTGGCAATATTGTGGCGGTTAGACCTCTCAAGGATGGTGTTATCGCGAACTTTGACGCTACCGAAGTCATGCTCAAGCATTTTATCTCCAGGGTTTGCAAGTCACGGCGACTCTTCAGGCCTCGTGTAGTAGTCTGCATTCCCGTGCAGACCACCTCCGTGGAGAAGAAGGCTGTCATTGAAGCCGTGACACGTACAGGTGCAAAAAATGCCTACCTGATCGAGGAGCCTCGTGCCGCAGCGCTGGGAGCAGGAATGGATATATTCAGCCCCAGCGGCAGCATGGTGGTAGATATCGGCGGGGGAACTACTGATATCGCTGTTCTTTCCCTGGGGGAGACGGTGGTTTCCTCCAGTGTCAAGGTGGGAGGAGATAGGTTCGACGAAGGAATTATACGCTACCTGCGCAAGGAGTACAACCTCTTCATAGGGGAGCGCTCGGCAGAAGCCATGAAAATTGAGATCGGTTCCGCATATCCTGGAGGCCGCTCATTGAAGTCCCAGATCCGGGGTCGGGACATGGTAAGCGGTCTACCCCGTTCCGTGGAAGTATCTACGGAACAGATAGCCGAAGCCACCAGGGACCCCCTCCTGAGCATTATCCATGGCATTCGCCAGGTCTTGGAGACTACCCCGCCTGAGCTTTCCGGCGATATTATCGAAAAGGGAATTGTTCTTACAGGCGGCGGGGCTATGCTGGACGGCATTCACAAGCTTATCGCTCAAGAAACAGGCGTCCCTGCCTATCTAGCGGATGATCCCATCGGCAGCGTGGCCATGGGGACAGGAAAAGCCCTGGAATACCTGGATCGCCTGGAAGGTTCTCTTATCTCCAATAAAAATATGGCTACTGCCTATTAATACCACCTTTACTGAGGACATCACGATAAGGGTTCTTCTTTTTGCCCGGGATAATGGTGAAAAAATGGATAAGTTTGAGTATACAGGACATCTTCATATTCACTCTTCCTTTTCAGACGGCAACGGCTCAATCCAGGATATTGTGAGCTCTGCGCGCCGGGCGGGCCTGGATTTTGTGGGCATAACGGATCACAATACCCTGGCGGCTTTGAAGGAGGGCTGGAGCGGCAGGCACCAGGGGGTACTGGTGCTGGTGGGGATAGAACTGAACACCGTCAAAAACCACTATATTGCCTTTGGCCTGCAGGAAGAAGGTATTCCTACTGATAACGAAAATCCTCAGCGTGTCATAGATACCGTCAATGCTCGGGGAGGCTTCGGTTACCTGGCCCATCCCGTGGAGAAGGCCAATCCCCTTTTCATGAAAGGCCGCAGCTTTCCCTGGGACAAACGGGATGTAGAAAACTTTTCAGGCCTTGAGATATGGAATTTCAGCTCCCTGTGGAGATCAGCTTATTCCAACATGGCCTGCGCCCTTTTCTGGTATTATATAGATACCTATCGCGGCGCCCGCTGGCCTGATCCCGAAGGCCTGGAGCTCTGGGACCAGCTCAACCGCCGGCGCCCCGTATTTGGTTTTGCCGGTAGTGATGCCCACAGCTTTCCGGCACAGTTCGGGCCTTTGAAGCTGCATTTTTTCCACTATAACTTTTTATTTCGCACCTTAAACACCCACGTAGTTTTAAATAAAAAACTGCAAGAAGATTCCCGGGAAGCCATTGAGCAGCTCCTTGCCGCTTTGCGGTGCGGTAATTTTTTTATTGGCAGCGATTATGTGCATCCTGCCAGGGGCTTTCGTTTTTCCGCTTTAAACTATGGCGGCGAGGAAGAGGTCTACATGTGCGGCAGGATCACACACTCCCCCACCACCGTGCTGCGTATTGTCTCTCCCTCCCCCCGGGGGCTTATTCGCCTGCTTAAAAACGGGAAGGAAGTCTATCAGACCCGCCAGCAGGTACTGGCTTTCAAGGTTTTAAAGCCGGGTGTTTTTCGTGCGGAAGTATACTGGTGTCCGCGCCTGGGAAAGCCCCGTCCCTGGATTTACAGCAATCCCATCCATGTGGTGCAGTGATTTTTTTTATTAAGGCAAAGGTGTTCAGCAATTTATTTTTCCTGCAGGCGTAACCATAATGGTTTTTGCACGTCATTTACCAGTAAGCGATGGATTGTGATATAGATAACCATCATCCAAATTTTTTTAAACAGCAGGATTTTTTCCCCTCTTTCGCGAATTTAACCTTGTTCATAATTTTTTAGGAAAGTTTGGTGATCTCTTTTTATGCAGGTATACCTGCCCCTGGTGCTGGCTTTTGTGCTTTCCTTTATTTTTACTCCAATATTTCGACGCCTGGCGTTCAGGGTCGGCGTCCTGGATTATCCTGACAAGCGCAAGCTCCATGGTAAGGCTATGCCCCTGCTTGGCGGTGCGGCTGTCTACTTCGCTTTCTGGTTAACGGCAGGGATAACCCTGCTTTTTACAGGAGGAGGCGCTGAATTCTGGGGCCTTTTCTGGGGCAGCACCCTTATCGTGCTCCTGGGTCTCTATGATGATATAAAAGGACTTTCCTACAAACTCAAGTTTGCCGGGCAGTTTGCAGCTGCCCTGGTGTTGGTCGCCTATAACATACGGATCGAGTTTATTACCATTCCCTTCCAGGATTTGGTTTTCCTGGGTGCCCTGGTCGTCCCCCTCACCGTGATCTGGGTGGTGGGGATAACCAATGCCGTTAACCTGATAGACGGTGTTGACGGCTTGGCAACGGGTGTTTCTGCCATTGCGGCCCTGGTCATGTTTGCCCTGACCCTGGGGGAAGTTCCCCTGGTTCCGCTCCAGGTTCCCCTGCTGGTTCTCGTTCTGGCAGGTGCAGCCCTGGGTTTTCTGCCTCATAATTTCTCCCCTGCGCGGATCTTCCTGGGAGATACGGGAAGCCTTTTTTTGGGTTTTATGTTGGCCGGCTTTTCCATCATCGGTGTCACAAAGCAGGCCACACTGACCACCCTAATTATTCCCGTGCTAATCCTGGGACTTCCCATAACCGATACCTTATATGCCATGTGGCGCCGTTACCGCAGCCATCGCCCTATCTTCAAAGCTGATAACGGCCATATCCATCATCGCCTTTTAAATGTAGGCCTGAGCACCAGGCAGACGGTTATGGTGCTCTATCTCTCCAGTATTTATTTCGGTCTAGCCGCTATTGCATTTGACCGTTTCAGCGGTCTTCATATCTACCTGATTCCCGTTATCTTTCTTCTTTTCCTGCTGGGGGTGAGGCGCCTGAACAGCATACGGGGCTTTTTTAGCTCGCCCGGCCCCTCCCCGCCCTATTCCGATCGTTTTAACACCAGGGAGAAGTAGAAGAAGAAATTTCTGGAGTAAAAAGTGTCTCTTTGTATTATTTTGCCCCTTCCATGTGTAAAATCAGCCCGTGGCGCGGGGCTTTTAATTTATATTTCTTGCAATTCTTTATAAAATTTGGTGAGGAGGTTTTTCTTTGTCCGGTTCCCCCCTGAAAATCATGAGCATTGTAGGCACTCGCCCTGAGGCCATAAAGATGGCCCCGCTCCTCCAACAGCTTGAGAAAACAGCCGAAGTGGATTCGGTGCTCTGCCTTACTGCCCAGCACCGGGAGATGTTGGACCAGGTGTTGCGTCTTTTTCGGCTGGAACCACAGCACGACCTGGATATCATGCAGCAGAAACAGAGCCTGACCCATATCACCGCCCGTGCCCTGGAGGGTTTGGAGAGTATCATGGAGGAAGAGAAACCGCAGATGGTGCTGGTACAGGGCGATACTACCACTACCATGGCCGGGTCCCTGGCCGCTTTTTACCACAAGGTTGCCGTGGGCCATGTGGAGGCCGGCCTGCGCACAGGGGACAAGTACTCCCCCTTTCCGGAGGAGATCAATCGCCGCCTCAACAGCGTAATAGCGGAGCTGCACTTTGCACCTACCGCCTCCGCCGCGGAAAACCTTCGGCTGGAAGGAATCCCTTCCGGCAAGGTGTTCGTTACCGGAAATACCGTGATCGATGCCCTGCAGACCACGGTGCAGGACGATTTTGTTTTTCCCCATCCCTCCTTACGTCAGCTGGATTTTGATGCCTACCGGGTGCTGCTGGTGGAGGCCCACCGCCGTGAAAACCTGGGGCGCCCCTTGGAAGAGATCTGCACCGCCCTGAGAGACCTGCTGGAAGCTTTCCCCGAAACCCTGCTGGTCTTTCCCGTCCACAAGAACCCTGCCGTACGGGAAACCGTTTATCGCTACCTGGGTGAACACTCCCGGGCCGTCCTCTTAGAACCCCTGGACCTCCTTTCTTTCCACAACCTGATGGCCAGGGCCTACCTGGTCCTCTCCGATTCGGGAGGGATCCAGGAAGAGGCTCCTTCACTGGGTAAACCGGTGCTGGTGCTGCGGGAGGTAACGGAGAGGCCGGAGGCGCTGGAGGCCGGCACGGCCCTCTTGGCCGGCACCTCCTCCGAAAGGATATTCCGGCTTGCAGCGCATCTTTTGAAGGACGCGGAAGCCTACCGTCGTATGGCACGGGCCTCCAATCCTTACGGTGACGGAAGCGCTTCGGAACGCATTGTGGGCCGCCTTCTCTATCATTTTGGATTGCGGGAGCAGGCACCTGCTCCCTTCGTGCAGCTGCCCTGAACTGTCTTACCGCGTTTTTCATTCCCGCATTTTATGCTTGCCAGCACTACTTTTTTAAATTATGATGGCTTTATAAAACATGTTGCGACAGATAGGACCTGAGTAATGACCAAAAATGTTCTCATATCCGGTTACCACGGTTTTAACAATTTAGGGGACGAGGCTATCCTGGAAAGCCTGCTGCAGATATTGCGGCGCGCTGCTACCGAGCGGGGGGGATCGCTGGAGATAACCGTTCTCTCGGCCGATCCCCAGAAGACGACCCGGAACAATGGGGTGAAGGCCGTGGGCAGGACCAAGTTTTTGGCCATTCTGCCTGCCATCTGGCGCTGCGATCTTTTTATAAGCGGCGGAGGAGGGCTGCTGCAGGATAGGACCGGTTATGGTCTTTCTGTTCTCTACTACCTGGGCCTGGTCTTCCTGGCCCGCCTTTTGAGAAAACCCACCGCTTTCTATGCCCACGGTGTAGGGCCCATCACCAAAAAGATTAACCGTTTTATTACCCGCTGGATCGTAAATGGGGTGGACCTGATCACCGTGCGCGATACGGATTCTAAAAAGGAGCTGCTTTCCCTGGGGGTCACCCGCCCCCCCCTTCAGGTCACCGTGGATCCTGCTTTTTACCTGCGCCCTCTTAACACGGGAGAAAGCCCGAGCGGCAAAGTGCAGGATGTGCTGTCCCGGGTTCCACCCGGCCGCCCCCTGTTGGGCATCTCGGTGAGGGAATGGCAGATGGAGAAGAGCTTTTTGAAGGAGATAGCCCGCGCCGCAGACCTGGTAGCTGAGGAGCTGGGAGCCGCGGTGGTCTTTGTGCCCATGTTCCCCTCCCAGGATCTTCCTGCGTCCCGCAGGGCTGCCGCCGCCATGCAGAGGGAAGCTTGCGTGGTAGAAGAGGAGCTTACCCCACAGGAGATCCTATCCCTGTTTTCCCATATCGACCTTTTTATCGGAGTGCGCCTGCATTCCCTTATCTTCGCCTCCATCGTGGGAACTCCCATGGTGGGGATCTGTTACGATCCCAAGGTGGACTCCTTTCTTACCCGCCTGGAGCTTGACGCCGAGGAAAAGGTGGAGAACCTCACCGCAGAAAGCCTTTACCGACGTTGCATGAGGGTCTGGGAATCCAGGGAAGAAATAAGGGAGCGGCTTTTAGAGCTCTCCGAGGTTTTTCGCGGGGAGACTATCAGCTGCGGTGACCGCATCTACCAATTCTTCTTTGGAGAAAAATCTGAAGATAAAAAACGGGAGGAACGTTCGTGAAAGTACTGCACCTGATCAGCGGAGGAGATACGGGAGGGGCCAAAACCCATGTTCTCTCCCTCATTAAAGAGCTGCATAAAACCATGGAGGTCACCCTCATTACTCTTTTGGAAGAGGAGTTTTACCAGGAGGGCCTTTCCATGGGTCTTGATATTCGCCTTATGTTGCAGAAAAGAAGATATAACCTGGGAGTGGTCAAGCGGCTGCGCAAACTCTTGGAGGAGGAGGGCTTCCAACTCCTGCACTGTCACGGCGCCCGCGCCAACTTTGTAGCTGCCCTGCTCCGCAAGTCCTATCCCATCCCCTCCCTGACCACCCTCCACAGCGACTACAAGCTGGATTTCCAGGGCAGCTTTTACAAGAACCTGGTCTTTACTCCCCTCAATGCCTGGGCGCTGCGGAAGTTCGATTACTATATCGCCGTCTCTGACAGCTTCAAGGATATGCTTATCGAGCGCGGTTTTCCTAAGGAGCGCATTTTCGTGGTTTACAACGGTATCGATTTTCAATCTCCCCTGGAGTTGACGGAGAGAGAGGATTTTTTGCGCCGTTTTGAGCTGGATATTCCCCTCCGCGCTAAAATCGTGGGCACGGTGGGAAGGTTGCACCCCGTAAAAGGACACCAGCTTCTGCTGGAGGGGGCCCGCCTGGTGCTCCAGCACGAGCCGGAGACGCATTTTATCATCGCCGGGGACGGGGAGGAGAAGGGGAAGCTTCTTTCCCGCAGGGATGCCCTGGGGCTGAACGGGAAGGTCCATTTTGTAGGTTACGTGCACAATCCCGATGAATTTATCAATATCCTGGATGTGAATATTCTTACCTCCCACAGCGAAAGTTTTCCCCTGGTGCTCTTGGAGGGAGCACGCCTGCGAAAACCCACACTCAGCTCGGCTGTGGGCGGGATCAAGCTTCTCATCCGGGAGGGGGAGACGGGGCTGCTCTTTGAAGCGGGAAACGCCCGCCACTTTGCCACCCAGCTCCTGCGCATTTTGAGAAACGAGGAGCTGGCACGCATGCTGGGCGAAAATCTCTACCAGCACGCCCATCAAAATTATTCCCTGGAGATGCTGGGCAAGAGCCACAGGGGGATATATAGCGAAATTGTTAAGGGGGAGAATATAAATTGAAAATAGTGGACAAGAAGGGAAGACTTTTGGGGATCATTAACATTATCGACCTGGCGGTAGTGGTGCTGCTGGTCCTTATATTTGCCGCAGCCCTGAGCCGCTTTACAGGGGTCGACGAGCGCCACCAGCCGGGAGCGGCTCAGGTAAAGATCGAAGCCCAGATCTCAGAGGTCCGCGATTATACGGTGGAGGCCGTCCAGGTGGGGGATGTGGCCAGGGACGTGGTAACCCAGGAGCCCATCGGGACCATTGTGGATAAAAGGGTGGAACCTTACCGGCAGTCGGTGGAGACCGCAGACGGTAGAGTCGTCTGGGCGGAGGTTCCCGAGCGCTATGACATATATATTACCCTGGAGGGGAGCGCCCATGACCTGGGTAATGCCATCAGGGCTGCCTCCCAAGAGCTCCGTGTGGGTTCTAGGGTGCAGATGGTCTCCCGTAATTTCAACGTGATTGCCAATATCCTGCTGGTGGAAGTGGAAGAGTAATATTAACAGAAGGTGCGAAAATGAGCAAACCCCGCAAGTTAATGCAGCTGCTTATCGAAAAGAGCCTCTTTTACCGGGGCCTTTTATTCCTGTGGTTTTTTTTCTCTGCCTCCGTGGAGGGCAGCCTTGCCGTTCGTTTTTGCCGCAGAATAATCCGGCTCTTCAAGAGATGGAGCCGGGGAAGTCGGATGGTGGAGCTTCTCTGGCACAGGGAGTACCGTTCCCTGTGGGAGGGCAGCCTGTTTCGAGCCCTGCTGCGCCATTTTGCCGGGCTTTTTCACCGCAGCATGGTCGCTGCCCGGGGGCTTTGGGATGATTCCCGCAGGAGCAGCCTGGCGGCAGCCTTTTACAGTCACGGGAAAAGGTCCCTGGAGAACAGCACCGTCACCACGTTAGTCGATCTGCTCCTGGCTTTTGTGGCGGTAAGCATAATCCTCCGCCTTGCGGTAGGGCTGATCCAGCCCCTCTACCTGTTAGCCGGCGTTCTCTCCGTGGCACTGCTTTTAGTGGTGCGCCTGAGCCCTTCCCCAGTGGAACAGGCCTGGCAGGAAAGTCTTTCTTACCGTTTTGCAGGCTGGCTGTTCAGCCTTAGCCCCGAAGAAAGAGGAGGCTCCGGGAGGAGATAATGGAAAGGGAAAATGTGCCCCTTTACGGCGGAAAAGAATCCTACCGGGGAGCCCTGCTCAGCGTGGCCATCGGTGCTGTGCTGGGTGCGGCGCTGTTCCTTCTGCCCCTGGAAGCCTTTGTCAAACTGCTGGCAGCGGCCGGTGGAGGAGCAGCGGTTCTCTACAGCCCTACCTGGGGCCTCTACCTGTTGGCGGGCTCACTTCCCTTCCTGCCCAATGAAGCGCTCCTGCTCCTGGCTTTCTTGATCGGTTTTTCCTTCCTATTCCAAAAGATGCGCCTGGGCAACTTTAATCTCCATGCTCTTCCTGCCGAGCCGGCCGTTTCTTTTTTCCTGCTGGTTTTGGTGCTGCTCACCATTTTTTCCATCACTCCCGTGGGCAGCCTGCGGGATATGGGCTTTCACCTGGCCGCCTTTACCGTCTTCCTGGTCTGTTACAATCAGCTGGAGACCAGGGAGCAGCTCTACCGTTTCCTCCTCCTGGCACTTTTGGCCGCGCTGGTGGTCTCCCTTTACGGGATCTACCAGTTCGCAGTGGGGGTGGAGGTGGATGCGTCCTGGGTGGACGAAGAGGCCCATCCCCTGCTGCGTACCAGGGTCTTCTCTTTCTTCGGCAACCCGAACGTTTTGGCGGAATACCTGCTCCTCTTTATCCCCTTTGGCCTGGCCCTGGCCTGGACGGCCGGGGATCTCCTCAAAAAAATGCTCTTTTTGGGGATAACGGGGGCCATGGTCCTGACCCTGCTCTTGACCTTTTCCAGGGGAGGCTGGGTGGGCTTGGCCGTGGCGGTGTTTGTTTTTTTGCTGCTGCAGGATCGCAAGGCCCTGCTGGCTCTTTTCTTCCTGGGCCTGGTTTCGGCCCTGGCCGGCACCGCGTTTCTGCCGGAGGTTTTCCTGCAGAGGATCCTTACCATCGGCAGCCCCTTCGACACTTCCAACATCTACCGTATCCTGGTCTGGCGCGAATCACTGCTCATCATCAGCGATTACTGGACCACGGGGGTCGGGCTGGGACACCAGGTTTTCCAAGAGATCTACCCCTATTACATGCTTACCCGGGACAAGACACCATTTCATGCCCACAATACCTACCTGCAGCTTCTGCTGGAGATAGGCCTGGCCGGTTTCCTTGTCTTTTTCTGGTTTATGGTCAGCACCGCTAAAAAAGGCCTTAAAACACTTTTCCGTGCCCCGGATCCTTTCCTGGGCGGGGTTATCGCCGCTTCCCTGGCTGCCCTGGCCGGCCTTCTTGCCCAGGGCATGGTAGAAAACGTGCTCTACCTGCTCAAGATCATCATGCTTTTCTGGCTGACCATCGGCCTCCTCTTTCTCAGCTGCCGCCTGCACGAAAAAGAAAAAACCGCTTCTCCCCACGGCTCGAACACCACGGAGTAGAAGAGGTTATCCCCTTATAATGGTTAAAAGTTGTTTTCGGAAGGATATATCAAGGCAGCCCTTTCTGGGTGAATTTTTCCCCTACCTTTTTTCTCATCCTCCATCCGCTGAAAAAGTGGGGGATCAGAAAAAAAGGGCTGCTCATGGGGGAAAAGTTGGCGTATATTTCTGCCCCGAACTCCCGGAAGACGCTGCTGTATTCGCCCAGGGTGCTGCGCAGGAAAAACTCCGCGCCCCGGGCTTTTTTGCGCTGTTCCCCCGGCAGGGCCCACCTGCGGCAGCGGTCCAGGCTTAAGAGCCCTTCGAAAGGCATGGTCTGCGACTGAAAGATCTTTAGCGCTTCTTCCTTGAGGAGAAGTTCTTTCTCCAGGGGCAGGTAGCGGTTGGCGGAGTGAGGGTTCAGGGGGGAGTTTACGGAGTAGAGGTAGAGGGGAAAGTCCGCAGGGTAACCTTCTTTTTCCAGGGCCGATAGCCCCAGTCCCGCGGTTGCCGTGTGGTCCCTGTGCCCTTCCAGGGGGCTGGGAAGAAAGAGCAGGTCAGGCTCGAAGCTGCGCAGCTCTTCTCGCACCCTTTCTACTGCTTCCTCGTTCAGGGAAAGCTTTCCGTCCTCCAGGCCCAGGAAGGTTGGCGGTTCCAGGCCAAGGGAAGCGGCGACGCGCTGTCCTTCCTCCAGGCGCTGTTTTACCAGCTCTTCCCTCTCCAACTGCGGGTTGTAGCTGGAGGCCCCGTCGGTCAGGTAGAGGCATTTTGCCCTGCACCTTTTCTCCCGCAGGAAAACAAGCAGCCCCCCGCAGCCGATAATCTCGTCATCTACGTGGGGGACAAGCAGAAAAATTCTCTTGTCTTCCATCCCCTCCAGGGGCTGCAGCCGGTAGCGCCTTTTTTCCAGGAGGTAATAGAGGGTGAAAAATATCTTATTGAAGGCCTCTGCAGGTTTGCTTCCGGCCCGTTTTGCCAGTTTTTTAAAATCCATCAGCCCACTCCGCTTGCTTTCTTTCCTAAATGTAGTCCGAGTCCCCCATGGTGATTAGCCAGTTTTCCTTTTTCGAAAGGACTTTCATCAGGTGTTTGGTGGGGTCGGTGCTCTCCACCACCAGCCTGGCTTTACTGTTCGCCCTTCTAAAGCCGTGCCCGCGCAGGGCGTCTTCAATTATCTCTCCGCCCAGGTACCAGCAGGAAAGAACACTGCATTTTTCCCTTGCCAGTTCTTCCGCCCCGTTCAGAAGTGCCTCCGCCGTTTCCCTGTTTTCAGCCAGCAGATCGGCGATATGGGCCACTTCCTTTTGGAAGCGGAGCACCAGGTATCCCCGCAGCTCTTCTCCTTCCCAGCAGCCCAGGATGATGTAGTCCTTGGGAGAACGCTTATAGCGCCACTCCAGGTAAGCCGAGTCCCGCACCCCTGCTACGGGCACCATGCCTGAAACCCTCTTCCACAGCAGATCGAAACTCTGGTCGAATTCTTTTACTTCTCCTACCTTCCCTTTGCCTGCCGGGGGCTTTCTTCTTATCCGCAGCGCCACCTCCAGGGCCAGCCCCGTTGCCAGGCGGGGCAGGGGGTTGGTGAAAAGGTGTTCCGCCCCTTCCCATCCTTTTAAAAATTTAACATAGCGGTGTACCTCGATAACCGCTGCCTGGGGGCGGCTTTGGGTCAGGGCCAAAAGAGCCCGGTTATTGGGAAAACTGTAGGTGAAATCCATCTCCTCGCCGCGGGCCTTTTCAAGAAGGCGCTCCAGCATCTGCCCGTAATATCCCTTGCGGCGGGCTCCCTGGGCGAACATGGAGTTGATGCGCTGCCCCGCAATCACGGATTCTTTCCCGACCTTAAAAAGTGCGGGCTGCAGGCAGAGGTGCCCTTGGACCTCTTCGCCCTTGCGCAGCAGCACCAAAAGCGTCTCCCCCCTGGGGTTCTCCCGGTTCTCCCATTTCCAAAATTTTTCGCTCCGTTCTTCTCCAAAAGTTTCTTTAAAAAGTTCCAGGATCTTCTTGTCATCTCCGGGTTGGTAATCTGTTATTTTTTGTTCCATATGTTTTCTGAACCTTTCTTTTTTTTCACATTATATCACAGGGTAGGGCATCCTGGGAAAGGAATATTTAGAAAAAACTCTTTTTTTATGGATGCGGCCCCTATAAAAACCCGCCGCGGAAAAAAAGGAATTTTGCCGTGAGTCTATAATCTTTTAGGGTATGGTCCTTTTTGCTTTGGAAGGCAGTTAGTAACTCGTGTTAGGAGGGGTACTCTGAGCGGCGGGCAGCTTGGAAGCAGTTTCTTTGCCAAATCTATGATAATGGTGATGCTGGCTACTCTTTTGAGCCGCTCCCTGGGCTTTTTAAGGGAGGTAGCCGTTGCCTACCGTTTCGGGGCTTCCATGGAGGCCGATGCCTACCTGGTGGCCGTGCTTTTGCCCACCATCCTCTTCTATTCCTTTAGCGATGCCCTGAAAAGTACTTTCATCACCGTTTTTGCCTCTTTCAAAAAAGAGCAAAACGCCACCCTTTTCTTGAACACCCTGGCTTTGAGCGTGGGGGTGGTACTGGTGATCCTGGTCCTGCTGGGCCTGCTTTTTGCTCCGCAGCTGGTATTTGTCCTGGCCCCGGGTTTTGAAGGGGAGGTCTTTGAGCTGACTGTCAGGCTGACCCGTATTTTACTGCCGGGGATTTTCTTTATGGGCCTGGCCGGGGTAGCCATCGGCTTTCTCCACAGCCACAGCAAATTCCTCGTCCCGGCCCTGATAAACGTTCCCCACAATATTATCGTCATCCTCAGCGCCTTATACCTGGGGGTGGCCTACGGGGTAGAAGGGCTGGCCTGGGGCACTCTTATCGCTATTGCTTCCCAGTTCCTGCTCCAGCTCCCTTCCGTGGGCCGCACCTCCTTTACCTTTCGCCCGGGGATTTCTTTCCAGCACCCCGGGCTGCAGCGGGCCTTCGCCCTCCTTCCTGCCATCCTTTTCTCCAGCGCTGTTTTGGAGCTGAAGCACCTCCTGGATAGGCTTTTTGCCTCTTTTCTGCTCCCCGGCAGCATCGCCGCTTTAAATTATGCCGAGCGCATCTATATGCTCCCCCAGGCTCTTTTCGTCTCCGCCTTTATCGCTGTCTTTTACCCTGCCCTGGTGGAGCTTTTAAGCCGCCGCCAGGAGGAGGAATTTGTCACGCAGGTCAAATGGGGGGTCTCCGTGTTTCTTTTCATTCTTATGCCCACCACCGTGGGCCTCATAGTTCTGCGGAACCCTCTGGTGGAGTTTTTGTTCCAGAGAGGGGCCTTCGATGCCGCCGCCACGGAGCTCACCGCCTATGCCCTCTTGTTCTATGCCCCTGCCCTTTTGGGTTTTTCCCTGCATTGTTTTTGCAACCGTATCTTTTTCGCCCTGCAGGAGATAAAAACCCTGGTTATAGTGAACATTGCCATGGTCAGTTTCAATGCCCTGCTGAACTACCTGCTCATGCCCCTGCTGGGCCACGGGGGAGTGGCCCTGGGGACCTCCCTGGCCTTTATCGCGGGCTCCCTGTGGCTCTTTGTGATCATCGCCCGCCGTTTCAAGCTCTCTCTGAAGGAGGTTCTGCTAAAGCCGCTTATTCGCAGTTCCATTCTTTCCGGGATCATGTGGATCGTCCTGGCCCTGGCTATCTTTGCCTGGAGCGGTCTTTTGGAAAGGCCCTTTTCAGGCATCCTGGTCCTTATCGGGGTAGGGGTCCTGGGGGGTGCGGTCTATGCCGCCGGGGCCTTCTTCTTCAGGGTTCCGGAACTGGGGATGCTGCAGAAAATTGTGCAGGGGCTCTTTGCCTCCCGCAGTGCCCAAAAAGAGGAAAACAACTCTTAAGTTACCTCCAAATATTTCTGCCCCCAAAACTATTTTAGTTTTCCTTTAAAATTATTTAGATTTTCGCGTAACTTTTTCTATCTCGGTGCGTTATTAATATGTGAGGGCTATAAAGTTAACGTTACTTAACTTTTTACTTCCCCTTTCTTAATTTCAGATTCAGAGCGAAGGCGCTCTTGACCTTTCGGTGCGTCTCATGTTACACTTGATATCCATTGGGGATATTATTGGGTTAGTAAAAAAAATATTAAAAATTGTTAAGAAGCGGCAGGAATGTTTCTTTTTGTGTTGAATTGCATGTAATAGAGCACCTGTGGCTCTATACATAATACAGTGTTTTGTAGCAGTGGAAGCAGTAGTATAAGGGAAGTTGGCAAGAGGGGGCAGAAAGCCCCGCGGCTTTCAAGCCCGAAGCTATCAAAATTAAAATCGTAGAACTTAAAAGGGGGGATGTCTGGAGGAACGATCAAGAACAGACGACAAGTAAGAAGGATGTAGATTTTAATTAATTGTTTTAAGCAGGTTAAAAACCTGTAGCAAAGGAGGAATATTATTTATGAGAAAGACCAAGACGAGAAAAGCAATATCGATAGTACTCACTTTTATGATGGTATTTGGTTTGTTTGCCGCATTTCCTGCTCAGGAAGCCGAAGCAGGCGTATCCTCGGTTTGGTATCCGGAGGATGTAACAGCAGATGATGATGATCATAGACTCGGCACCTTTGACATTACAATTTCCGATTTTGTATACCAATACCACGAGGCATACGTCGAGTTGCCAGCTGGTTTTGAAATTAAAGAGATGACTGTAACGGATAGGACATATCAAGAAGACGATGACAATGGTGTTGAAGGCTCCCTTAGAGAGGGCGTAGAAATTGCTGGATATGAATTTGACGATGGAGATAAAGGAGAATCGATAACGATAAGTGACGCGGTTTATCTTCAAGACGACAACACATTCAGCATCGAAATTAATCGTGACGCTGCATACGAATTAGAAGGACACGACTTTGAAATCCGTATTGCATTAGATTCAGTAACTGTTCCAGAAGGAGCAACAGGAGAAATCGACGCTGATATCACCAGAGTAGCTGGGCAGTTTGTAACCGGCTCAGTACTGGTAGGTGTAATTGACGTAGGCGAAATCCAAGCTGTGGTAACAGACCTGGACCACTTTGCCGATGAGGGTGAAGTCACGATACGCCTTACGGAAAGCGTGGCAGGAACCTGGAACGAGGATGATGCTTACACCTTAGAACTCCCCAGGGGCTTTGTTTGGGAATACCTAGATAACGCAGATGCAGACGATATTGTGTTCGGT